>JAZKEV010000119.1:0-2024 GCA_040386765.1 Verrucomicrobiota bacterium
AATTTGTCATTCTGAGCGCAGCGAAGAATCCACGCGTGCGAGCATGATATCACGTCCGAAACCATGGATTCTTCGCTGCGCTCAGAATGACAGGTGTTTTTGTTGAAGTCTAAAAGCGAGGGGATGTCGGCATGACCCAAACGCGTCCGGCTCGCCAAGGCTTCCGACCGTAACCCGCTTCGGCAGAAGCGGGATCAGGACACGCGACCGCCACCAAGGCGTATATCGCCTCCAGCAGCTACGGCATACGACGCTTCCCCGCCCCTTGGCCTAAATCGTCGGCTCGATGGCGTGGCTGCACACCCCAACCCACCGTACAATCCCGCCGCCATGCAAAACAATCATTCGCCCGCTCCCCTCCTCTGGAACACCCATCACGACCAGCCCGAACCCCGCCGGGTCGCACTCGCCGCCCTCCTCAACCGCCAGCTCGCCGACCTCATCGACCTCGGCCTCCAAGCCCGCCAGGCCCACTGGAACGTCAAGGGCCCGCAATTCGCCCCGCTCCACGCCCTCTTCGAAGCCATCTCCGAAGAATTGGGCGAACTCACCGATATCCTCGCTGAACGCGCCGTGATGCTCGGCGGCATCGCCCAAGGCACGCTCCAAACCGTCACCCGCGACTCGCGCCTTGCCCCCTACCCGCTCGACGCCCTCAGCGGCCCCGAACACCTCTGGCCCCTCTCCGCCGCCCTCGCCCACGCCGCCCAATCCACGCGCGCCGCCATCGCCACCGCCGAAGAGTCCGGCGACGCCGGCACCACCGACGTCCTCACCCAACTCTCCCGCAGCCTGGACACCCTGCTCTGGAAAGTAGAATCGCACATCGCCCTCGATCCCCAGTGGAGCAACGACGCCTCCGCCCCGCGCCGGACAGAAAGCGCCTAACGCTCCCAGGGTAGGGCGAGGCGTCCCCGCCGAGCCGTCGCGGCTCAAGGGTTCCACAACCCGACAGAGTCGCCACGCCCTCCCGCGCCGTCCCACTCATGTAGCGGCGGTCTACGATCGCCGACGACCGGGTTACCGCCCTCGCCTGCCGTCGCGCCCACCCTCGGCGGTCACAGGCCGCCGCTACAACACAATCAGCCACCGGGGAAAAGCCGGGCCTTCCCCGTCCTCCGCACCTCAATCCCGCCCCCATCCTCAAATAAACAACCGCGAAACCGCCTTCGCCTTCACCAATTCGCGCGGCTGATTGAGGTGATTGTACACGATCGTTTCCGGATCGATCCCGAAGGCATGGTAGATCGTCGCGAGCAATTCCGTCGGATGCACCGGATCCTTTGACGGGCTCGACGCCGTCTTGTCCGACTCGCCGTGCACATACCCGCGCTTGATGCCCGCGCCGCCGATGATGCTCGTGTAGCAGTACGGCCAGTGGTCGCGGCCATCCGCGCTGTTGTTGTTACCGGAGGTGCTCACGCCGCGTTCCGGGCTGCGGCCAAATTCGCCCAGCGCCACCACCAGCGTCTCCTCCAGCATGCCGCGCTGATCCAGATCCTCGAAGAGCGCGCTCAGGCCCTGGTCGAGCATCGGGGCCGACTTGCCCTTCATGCGCTCGGTCAGGCCCACGTGATGATCCCATGAGTGGTTGTCGGAATTGGCCACCTTCGGCCAGATCACTTCGACCACGCGGGTGCCCGCCTCCACCAGCCGCCGCGCGAGCAGCAGGCTCTGGCCAAACGTATTCCGACCGTAGCGGTCGCGCATCTGGTCCTTCTCCGCATCGAGGTTGAACGCATCGCGCGCCCGGCCCGACACGATGAGGTTCAGCGCCCGCTGATAATACTCGTCGAGATTGTACGAGGCCGTCGCCTTCTCGATATCGGGCATCGCGTCCTCGATGGCATCGCGCAGCTTTGCCCGGCGTTCGAGACGCATCGCGAAAACCTCCTGCGGCAGCTTCAGGTCGTCCGTCTTGAGCCGGTCCATCTTCGTCATGTCGAGGTCGTCGCCCTCGGGATAAAGCGTGTAGGGATCGAAGGCCCTGCCGAGGAAACCCGCCGTGCCGCCCTTGCCCACGA
>JAZKEV010000120.1:0-4415 GCA_040386765.1 Verrucomicrobiota bacterium
CCGTGCATCGCGGTGTCGCCGTTGGCGGAGACGGCGTCGATGTCATTCACGCCGAGGCCGATCAGGTAGGTGACTGCCTCAACCGCTTCGTCCTCCGTGCCGGCTTCCTCGTCGGCGGAGCGCGTGCCGAGGCCAGCGGCGGCCATGAGCGGCGTGCAGTTGTCGACGTTCATCAACGTAGGATCAGCGCCGAGCTCGAGCAGGAGCTTCATGAACGCGGTGTCGGCCGTATCGGCGGCGAGCATGAAGGGCGTGCAGCCCTTGCGCGCAATGCGACCGCTGCCGGAGGGACCGCCCGTGAGGCGGAGATTTACGTCGGCACCGTGGGCGACGAGGGTGCGGATCAGCTGCTCGCTCGTGAGCGCGCCGGAGCCCTCGGGCACGGGGTCGCCTTCATCCTCGCCGCGGTCGGGCTTCCGAATCCACGAAAGGATGTGCAGCGGCGCGTAGCCGGAGCGGAGATCGTTGGGATTGGCGCCGAGCTCGACGAGGAGCGCGGCAAGTTCGAAGTGCCCGTTCTCGATCGCGGTGGTGAGGGCGCTCGAGCCCTTGCGGAGAAATTTGTTGCGGTTCGCGGGCGGCTGGGCGGCCTCGTTGACATCGATGCCGGCGGCGAGGAGAGCGCGGACGATCCCGCTGCAGCCGCCGCGCACCGCGAAGAGCATCGGCGTGAAACCGGAGGCGAGGGGCGTGCGGAAATCGGCTTTGGCCTCGAGCAGCGCGGCGACGACCGGCGCGTGGCCTTCGGCTGCCGCCCACATCAGCGCGGTCTGGCCGCTCTGCGGGATCTTCGCATCGACGGCGGCGCCGCGGGCGAGCAGGGCCTTCACGGCGTCGACCTTGCCGGTGCGGGCTGCGGTCATCAGCGGAGTCTCGCCGCCTTGGAGGGCGGTGTTGGGATTCGCGCCGGCCTCGAGGAGCAGCGCGATCATTGCCGCGCTGCCATTGGTGCAGGCGAGCGAGAGAGGAGTAACGCCGTAGCGGTTGGTCGCGTTGGGATTGGCCTGCGCGGCGAGCAGCGCCCTGGCCGTATCCAGACTGTTGTGATGCGCGGCCCAATGCAGCGCGGTCATCCCGTCGACCTGCGCGGCGTTGACGTTGCTGTCGCTCAATAGCGAGCGAATGGCGGCGAAGTCCTGCTTCTCGATCGCATCGGCGAGTGGAGCGCTCTTTACGGCGAAGAGAGGCGCGGGAAGGAGGAGAGCGATGAAGCAAACCAACGAACTTAACCGCGGATTACGCGGATGGCGCGGATAGCTTCGCACTACACTGCCTTTATCCGCGCCATCCGCGTAATCCGCGTAATCCGCGGTCAACTCTTCTGCGGCCCGCAGCCTCATGCTCATACCGTCAGCGGCGTGAAGAGCTCGTTGATCTTGCCGTTGCTGTCGGCGAAGGAGTCGATCTTCACGCCAACCTTGTCGAGGAGCGTGAGGTGCAGGTTGGCGAGCGGCACGGGGTCCTTGTAGCGGAGGTGTCGGCCGCCCTTCATGCCGCCCGCGGCGCCGCCGGCGACGAGGATCGGGAGATTGGTGTGGTCGTGCACGTTGGGGTTGCCGATGCCGCTGCCGTAGAGGATGAGCGAGTGATCGAGCAGCGTGCCATTGCCCTCGGGCGTGGCTTTCAGGCGCTCGAGAAAGTAGGCGAAGAGCGAGACGTGGAAGGCGTTGATCTTGGCCATCCGCGCGATCTTTTCCGGATCGTTGCCGTGGTGGGAGAGCGGGTGGTGCGGGTCGGAGACGCCGATCTCAGGGTAGGTGCGGTTGCTCGTCTCGCGGGCGAGCTGGAAGGTCGTGATGCGCGTGATATCGCCCTGCATCGCGAGCACCTGCAGGTCGAACATCAGGCGGGCGTGGTCGGCGTAGGCGGCGGGCACGCCGAGCGGGCGGTCGAGATCGGCGGGAAGGCCGCTGCTCGCGGCGTCTTTTTCCGCTTTCTGAATCCGGCGCTCCACCTCGCGCACAGTGTCGAGGTACTCGCTGACCTTGGCCTGGTCGGCGGGGCCGAGCTTGCGCTTCAGGCTCGCGATATCCTCCGTCACCCAATCGAGCAGGCTCGCGCGTTTGCGCAGCGCGGCCTGCCGCTCCGCGAGGCTGCCGCCCTCGCCAAAGAGCCGCTCGAAGACGATGCGCGGGTGCGCTTCCGAGGGCAGCGGCGTGGTGGGCGAGGACCACGAAAGGTTGTTCTGGTAGACGCACGCGTACCCATTGTCGCACTGGCCGGTCGTCTGGAGCATGTCCATGGACAGCTCGAGCGAGGGCAGCTGCGTCTCGTGGCCGATCTGCTGCGCGGCGAGCTGGTCGGCGGTCGTGCCGAGATAGTAGTCGGAACTCTCCGTGTGCTTGGCCTTGGCGGCGCTGAGGAAGGCGGCGTTGGAGGTCGCGTGCGAGCCGGGGTAGGCGTTGCGCAGCTCGAGATTGGTGAGCGCCGTGACGTGCTGCTTCACCGGCTCGAGCGAGCTGAGGGTGGGCGAGAGCTCGCCGAGCAGGCCATCGGTGCCGCCGGGCGTCCAGCGCGTGGCGTCGCAGCCCATCGGCATGAACACGTAGCCGAGCCGCTTCACCGGACGCGCGGCGGTCTTGGTCGCGGCCGTGGCAGCCGGGATCATCGCATCGAGCAGCGGGAGGGCGAGGGTCGCGCCCATGCCACGCAAAAACGTCCGACGGGGGAGGGCCTTTTTCGTGATGATCATGGGGATTTCCTCATTTGGAACGGGGTGCTGTTCACGATGCCTAGAATCAAAGACGAGAAACGGAAATTGTCAGCTTGGGCGCGACGAACGATCTGGCGGATGGCCGGGGCATCGTAGGGCTCGACGCCGCGACCGAGCGCAAACACTAGGAGCTTCTCGCTCAAGGTGCCAGCGAAGAGTTCGGGGCGCTGGAGGAGGCCCTGCTCGAGCGCACCGACGCCGACGAGCGTGCTGCCATCGGGCAGGCCGCCGGTGGCATCGACGGGCTTGCGATCCTCGGCGGTGCGCCAGCGGCCGATGGCATCGAAGTTCTCCAACGCGAAACCCACCGGGTCCATCACGTCGTGGCAGCTCGCGCACGCGGGATTGGCGCGATGGGCGGCGAGCCGCTCGCGGATGGGCAGCGAGGCGGAGACGGTGTTGTCATCGAGCGCGGGGACATTGGGCGGCGGGGGTGGTGGCGGCGCCCCGATGAGATTGGCGAGGATCCAGTGGCCGCGGATCACCGGCGAGGTGCGCGTCGCATAAGAGGTTACAGTGAGGATGCTCCCGTGGCGCAACAGGCCGCCGCGCTGACGCGCGTTGTCGCCGGCAAACGACACTCGGCGGAAGTGGCTGCCGTAGATGTGCGGGATGCCGTAGTGCTTCGCGAGCCGCTCGTTGATGAACGTGTAGTCGGCGGCGAGCAGGTCGGCGACGCTGCGATCCTTGCGCAGGATGCTCTCGAAAAAGAGCTCCGTCTCGCGGCGGAAGGCCTGCCGGAGATTGTCGTCGAAATTGGGGAAAAGCCGCAGGTCGGGCGTGACCGCTTCGAGGCTGCGGAGGTGCAGCCACTGCGTGGCAAAGTTGGTGACGAGGCTCTGCGACCGCTCGTCAGCGAGCATCCGGCGCACCTGCTGCTCGAGCAACTCCGGCTTGCGCAAGTCGCCGCGAACGGCGGCCTCGAGCAGCGTCTCGTCCGGTAAGCTGCTCCAAAGGAAGAACGAAAGCCGCGAGGCGAGCTCGAGATCGGAGACGAGATACGCGGTGCCAGGCGCGGCGTCCTTGGGATCGCTCTCGATGCGGAAGAGAAACTGCGGGCTCACGAGGATCGCGCTGAGCGCATTCTCGATCCCGGCCTCGAAGCCTGCGCCCTCGGCGGATCCGTCCCGGAAAAACTGCAGCGGCCGGCGGAGGTCGTCGTCGGTGATCGGGCGGCGGTAGGCGAGGCGGAGCAGCGGAGAAAGGATCTGGCGGGCGCGCGTTTCGTAATCGGACGCGGATGTGGGAGGCATCGTATCGACTTGTCCGAAGATCTTCTGCCGCGACGGCGAGTGGCCCGGGCCCTTGGCATCGTACGGGCCTGTGATCGACACCTGATAGAGCGCCGGCGCGGTGCGCGGGTGCCGGTGCATATTATAGCGCGCGATGAAGGGCTGGCGCTCGGTCTCGAGGAGCAGCGTGGGATTCTTGGGGAAGGTCACGCCGACCTCGTGCGGGCCGGCCTGCACGGTCACGCGGAATTTCAGGTGCGCATCGACCGCCTCGGCATTCTTGTCGGCGCCGGGCGGCTTCACCGTCGCGAGAGCGACGCGCTCGCGGTCGACGAGCACCTCGACCTCGTGCGGCTTCTTGAGGCCTTCGACCTGCTCGTTGCGGTCGCGCGCGAGCCGCACTTGAATCTCATAATCGCCGTCCTGCGGTAACGTGTACGAGATGACTGCGCCGCCACGCGTGCCGAGTG
>JAZKEV010000120.1:4425-8405 GCA_040386765.1 Verrucomicrobiota bacterium
CCCCTCGATGTGGTCCTCTTGCGTGAGATCGGGGCGGACGCGAAATGTGTCGCCGCCCGGAGATTTGCGCGGCGTGCCGATGGCGAGGCGCGCGATCTTCTGCGCGGCGGAGACGTAGCGGTCGAGCAGGGTGGGGGAGAGATTGCCGACCGTGACGTTGTCGAAGCCGTGGCTCGGCTCCTCGTTGGGCAGCAGCGCGGTCGCATCGATGTCGACCGCGAGCAGGTCGCGAATCGCATTCTGATACTCCGTGCGATTCAGCCGGCGAAACGTGTCCGTGCGGCCGGGATTCGGTTTTTCCGCCGCGGCTTTATCGAGCGTGCCCGCGAGTTGTGTAACGATGGCGCGGTATGTCGCCTCGTCAGGCCGTTCTTCGCCGAGCGGCGGCATCTGGCGATGGTGCAGTTTTTTGACGACGCCTTCCCAGAGTTTCGGATTGGCCTCGGGTTTCGTGAGATCGAGACCATCGAAGGTGAGCCCGCCCTTCTTCGTGCTGCCGCCGTGGCAATCGACACAGTACCGCTCGATCACGGCGCCGGGTGTGCTATTTATAGCGGGCGCCGTTGCTGTCTGCGCCACGACCATTGCGGGAAAACCTCCCGCCAACCACGCGAGGAGGCCTGCGAGCACTGGAGATTTACGGAGCATGGGGTAGGGAAAACGAATATGCGCGCGCCGCGCCCTCGCGAGGAAAATGAGTTTTCGGGCAGACTGCACGTTGAGGCCCAAGCGACTCCATTATTCAGCGAGGTGACTGATGCGGCCATTGCTGCGCTTGACGGGTTGGGTACTCGTCCGTCCACACGCGACAGCGACCGGTTATCCAGCTGACCGACCCGTTGACGCGCGATCCCCGAACCCCCCATGACTGCGATTAAAAATGGCTGGCGCTCTGCCTTTATTACGAGCGTGTTTCTCGCCGGGCTTCTTGCCACGGCTTCAGTGTTATCCGCCGCTGTTACCGCCAGCATCACCCCGTCCCGCACCAGTGGAGTCGCACCCCTTGCGGTCAATTTCGACGCGACGGGCACGACCAGCAGCGCCACCACCCGACCGTTTCACGATGTGTATTATTCGTGGAGCTATGGCGATGCCGGCAGCGGCACGTGGTCGACCAATGACAAGAGCAAGAACCACGACACCGGGCCGATCGGCGGCCACGTCTTCGAGACGCCGGGCACCTACACCGTCACGCTGTCGGTGAAGGACTCTGCCGGTTCGACTGACACCGAAACCGTGTCGATCACCGTCACCGATCCCAACACCGTCTTCAGCGGCACCAACACGATCTGTATTTCGACGAGCGCCGATTTTACCGGGGCGCCATCGGGAGCGCAGCAAGTGACGACGACCTCGTGGACCACGGTCACGAGCTATCTTGGCACCGGCAGGCGCGTGCTGCTCAAGCGCGGCCACAGCTGGAACCACAATAACAACAAGAAGAGCCTCAACTTCGCCGGTCCGGGCATCCTCGGCGCCTTCGGCAGCGGCGCGCGGCCGGTCATCCGTTTCGTCTCGACCGATACCAATACGCACGACGGCCGCAAATGGGGCAGCGTCTTCTGGTTTGGCGACCAGACGCCCAACACCTTCCAGGATTTCCGCATGATGGATATCGAGGTGGATGGCGACGGGTATGACCGCCGCTTCATCTGGAGCGAGGGCGCGTGCCACAATATCACGATGCTCCGCGTCTACATGCACGACGGCGGGGAGATGATCTCCCTCCCGCCCAACATCTACAACGTCTACAACGCGCATGCCAACCCGATCTACCACGGCCACACCCTGCCTTCGGGTATCGCTATCGTGGATACGGAGTATCAGAACATGGTCGGCGACGGCGGCGTCTTCAACGGCCACCACATCGCCTATATCGGCATCCATCGCTCGCTCTTCATGGGCAACGTGTGGAACAACACCGAGGCCGGCGAGCACGTGCTGCGCCTGCCTTTCGTGCAGCGCACTCTCATTGCGCACAACGAGCTGACCAACTGCCGCGCCACGAAGAACCTCATCAAGCTCCATGCCCATGCCGACACGGAGCCCCTCGTCTCACCGCCCGGCAACGGGCAGAGCAAGTACGTCACGATCGCGGACAATTACTTCTTCGCCGATGTGGGCAGCTGGTATGTCTCCACGGGCCCGCAGAACGACACCAGCGCGGAGACGGTGCAGGACATCATCCTCGAGCGGAATCACGTGCAGTTCGGCTTCGAGGCGACGACGGCCTTCGATCTCCGCGGCAGCGACCACACCGTGCGGAACAACACCGTCGTCATGACCGGTTCGCAATGGGCGGGCACCGTCGCGGTGTTTGCCAAGCGCGGCATCGAGCCCGTGACGCCGACAAATAATCGCGTGTACAACAACAGCGCGTTTCGCAGCGACGCGGAGAACTTCGTCTTCGTCAACGCCCAGTCGACGTCGACCAATACCACCGTGCGCAACAACCTCGGCTCCGCGCCCAGCGCGCCTACCGCCTCCATGGTGACCGGCTCCGGTTCCGTCACGCAGTCGAACAACCTTGTCACCAACACGCCGGACTGGGTGAACGCGTCGCCCACCACCGCGCTGCATTTCGAACTCGCGACGGGCAGCAGTTCTATTGACGCGGGCACGAGCGTGCCGGTCTTCGACGATTACGAGGAGGCGCCGCGTCCCTCGGGCGCAGCCATCGACCGCGGCGCCTTTGAGTTCATCTCGCTGCCCGACGTCGTGGTGACCTCGGTTTCCTACTCGAATGGCACCTTCTCCTGCGTGGTGCAGAATCAGGGCGGCTCCGCGACCCCGGCCGGCATCGATGTGGCGGTGGCCTATCTCGTCGATGGCACTTACCGCACGTGGGGCGCGATGGCCGTGCCGCCGCTCGCGGCGGGTGCGTCGGTGAACATCGGCACCAACGGCGGGCTATATCACATCCCGAATGGCGCGCACACGATCACGGCGTTCATCGACGACATCAACCGCTTCCCGGAGTCGAATGAGGGCAACAACCAGCTCTCCGACTCGATCACGGTGAGCGCGCCGATCTATCAGGGAGAGAACGCCGCCTTTGCCGGCGGCGCGGGCGCGCAATCGACCAACTCCGGCTACCTCGGCACGGGCTATGCGAACTTCCAGCCCACCAACAGCACGGCGACGTTTAACAACGTTTACGCCGGCAGCGGTGGCGCCAAGACACTCGTCATTCGCTTTGCGCTGGGCGGCACGACCTCGCGTACCGGCCAGCTGATCGTCAACGGCACAACGACCAACATCACGTTTAACACCTCCGGTGGTTGGACCACGTGGACGAACAAGAATGTGGCCATCACGCTGAACAGCGGCACGGCCAACACGATTCAGTTCAAGACCACGGGCCAGGATCTCGCGAGCGTCGATCAGATCACGATCCAGTGATCGTGGCAGGCGCTTGAGAGCGACAGGGCGGGCGGGCCTTCGCGGCCCGCCCTTTTTTTCGTGAGACGAAGGGTAGGGTGGCTTATCTTTCTGCCGCCACCTCAGTGGTTACGAAAGTCCTGACGGCGCGTTAAGGATGTGCCTTCGCTGAAGCTTCGGCAACACGCGTAACGCGCCCTACCGCGGAAGGGCGGGGCGGGAGTTAGATACCAGAGCGGCCGGATACCGCGTGACGGCTCACCGGGAACGGTTCGTCCTACCGGGTGAACGTGCTTATCACGTGCTTATCGTAGCAACACGGACGACGCTCACGCGACGGGCCAGCGAAACAGCCACCCAGCAAAAAGGCCGGTCTTGCGACCGGCCTTTCGTTTTCAAAATTACGCTATTTCTCCGGCTCAGACTTCGTAAGCGGGGAGCTGCTTGTCGACGCGGTTCTTGTCGAGGCGGGCGAAGACCGGCACGCCATTGTCGTGCGGGATCGTCAGCTCGCCCTGGATGAGGGGCTGGGCGTAGCGCGTGAACTGGAAGTTCATGCTGTGGCCGTCTTCGTTGATCCACTCGCGGGGGAGCTTCTT
>JAZKEV010000121.1:0-2362 GCA_040386765.1 Verrucomicrobiota bacterium
GCCGCGATAGATCGGGCCGGTGGCCTCGAACACACCGCGCTGCGTGTCGTAGTCGCCGAAGTTAAGCGTGAACCGGTAAAATTCGCGATCCTTCGGCTGCTTCGAGATCATGTTGATCATGCCGCCGGGCGAGGTGCGGCCATAGATGGCGGCATTGGAGCCCTTAATGACCTCGGTGCGATCGACGTTGCTGGAGCCGTAGCGGCCGAGGCGGTAGAAGCCGTCGCGCAGCTGCGAGGTCGCGCTGAAGCCGCGCAGGGTGAAGCCGCCACCGATGTCGAGGCCCGTGAAACTGCCGATGTGCACGAGATTATCGGCGAGCTCGAAAATCGCGAACTCCTCGAAGAACTCGCTCGTCAGCACATTCACCGTGTACGGCAGGTCGATGATCGGCGTGCGCACGCGGCTGCCGGTCAGCGTCTCGGAGGCGACGTAACCGCGGTCATTTTCCGCGCGCACATTGAATTCGGAAAGCGTAATCACTTCGCCACCGGGGGCCGGCTTGGCGGCCGGAGGAGGAGCCGTCTGCGCGGAGGCCGCAGCGGCGAGGCAGAGCGACGCAAGCGCGCTCACAGCCGATCGAGATAACGGGTCAGGTTTGAGGTGCATGGGGGGGGGTGGTCGGGGTGAAGAGCGGACGCGGCGAAAGGGAAAAATCGCGGCTGGAGGTTTCCGGCGGGATCGCCGAGGGTGTGCGTGACAATCTCGTTTACGCTTGGCGAAAGAAGCGCAGTGTTGCTTTCATCCTTAACCAATGACCCCCGGTGTAACGATGAAGACGATCGCTCAGCATGCGGGCGTCACGCAGGCGACCGTCTCGATGAGCCTCGCCAACAATCCGCGGATTCCCGCTGTGACCCGTGAGCGTATCCAGGCCATTTCCAAGAAACTCGGATATCAGCCCAACCCCTATGTCTCGACGCTCATGCGGATCCGGCGGCAGGGAAAGCCGCTTAAGGACAAGCCCGCCCTCGCGCTCGTGTGCGCCCAGAGCACCGCCAGCGGCTGGCGCGACACCACGCGGCGGCCTGTGCGGACGTGGCTGCGAGAGCACCGCCAGCGGCTGGCGCGACCACCGCGCTCCCACCATCCGGCAGATGCGCGAAGGGGCTTTCGAGCGCGCGACGCTCCGCGGCTATCGCGCGCAGGAATTCTGGCTGCACCGCGACGATATGTCCAACGAGCGCTTCTCCGAGATGCTGCACGCGCGCGGCATCCAGGGGATGCTGCTCAGTCCGCTGGCCGAGGGCGCGCCCACCCCGACGCTGCGCTGGGAGTATTTTGCCACCGTGTGCTTGAGCGTCCCGCTGCCCTCGCTCGCGATCACGACGGTCTGCAACGATCATTACTTTTCCAGCCTGCAGATCGTGCGCGAGTGCCATCGCCGCGGCTATCGGCGTCCCGGGCTGGTACTCCACCGCGTGCACCAGATGCGGTTTCAAGGCCGCTGGGAGGCGGGCTTCAAGATGGGTGGCGAGATGCTCCCCGGGCTCAAACTCGCGCCGCCGCTCTACGTCGACGACTGGACCCACACCGCCCCCATCCTCTCGTGGTTGAAGCGTGAGAAGCCCGATGTGCTCATCACGCCCGCCGCCGACGCGCTCACCGCCAGCCTCGATCAGGCCGGCATCCACATCCCGCGCGACATCGGCCTGGCCCTCCTCGCCTGCCCGCAACACGGCGACGCGTGCAGCGGCGTCTACCAAAACGGCCGCTTGATCGGTGCGCTCGCCGTCGACGCACTTATCAGCATGGTCGAACGCAACGAGCGCGGCCTCCCCGAGCAGGCCACCACGCTCATGGTCGAGGGCCAGTGGAACGAGGGGAAGACGCTGCGGAATACAGGAAGCTGATCGGCCGTGTAGCCCGGCTCGGAAGAGCCGGGACGGGCTACAGGACAATTCGCCCGACTACTTCCCCAGCAACTCTTCCGCATGCGCCAACGCGCTCTTGGCGGTGCGGTCGCCGAGCATCCGCGCGAGCTCGCTCACGCGGGCCTTTCGCGTGGCGTGGATCGGCTGGATCGTCACGACCGCACGGTCCTTCGATTGATCCTTGGTGACCACGAGGTGGCAGGCGGCCTGCGCGGCAACCTGGGGCAAATGCGTCACGCATAGCACTTGGTGATTCTTCGCGATGCCCGCCATCTTTTCGCCGACCACGCGGCCGATCTCGCCGCCCACGTTGGCATCCACTTCGTCGAAGACGAGGAGCGGCACCTCGTCGAGATCGGCGAGGACCGTCTTCAGCGCGACCAACCGGTTGAGGCCGCGCTGCCTCCCTTTGAAGATGATCCCCATTCCGCCGCGGGCCAGCTCGCCGAGCAACTCGTAGTCGCCCAGGATGATCGGGGCGCCGTCGG
>JAZKEV010000121.1:2372-5091 GCA_040386765.1 Verrucomicrobiota bacterium
ACCGTCTTCAGCGCGAGCATCACGCGCGCGAGCTCGCCGCTTGAGGCGATGCGGCTGAGCGGCAACGGCGCCTCGCCCACATTGGGCGAAAAAAGAAACTCCGCGCTGCAATCGCCCGTCGGCGTCAGCTCCGGCAGCGGCACCACGCGCACCTGAAAATCCGCCTTCTTGAAACCAAGCTGGGAAATGCTCTTCGCCGCGATCTTCGCGAGTTCCTTCGCGGCTTTCTCGCGCAGCGCGCGCACGGCTTGCGCCTCTTTCTTCGCGCGTTTTACCGCGTCACCGATCTGCTTCTCCAGGCGCAGGAGCGCGCCTTCGAGATCGCCCTGCACCTCGAGCCGACGCCGCATCTCTTCGCGCGCAGTTACGACCGCGGCGACTTCCCCGCCGTGGCGCCGCTTCACGTCGAGCCAGGTATTCATCTTCGCCCCCAGTTCCTCCGCCTGCTCGGGATCGAACTGGAGTTGCTGGCTCAAGGCCGAAAATTCTCCGCCGAGGTCGTTCAACTCCACCGCCGCGGACGACAGCCGCTCCGCCAGCGGCCGGCTCGCCGCATCGATGCTCTCGAGCTGTCGCGCCTGCCGAAGCAGTTCCGCTACCCTGCCCTGCACGCCCTCTTCGCCCGTCAGCCCGGCGGAGAGTCCCGACGCCAGCTCGATCAGCTCCTGCGCGCGATTCATGCGCTGGAAGTCCCGCTCGAGCGTCTCGACCGCGTCCACCGTCAGATCGAGGGCATCGAGCCGGGCGAGCTGATTTTTTAGAAAATCGAGCTGATCGGGGGCGAGCTTGGTCTCGTTGGCGATCCGGGCGTGCTCGGCCGCGAGCTCGCGCCACGTGCGATAACTCGCCTTGTAGTCGGCGAGCGCATCCTCGCAGCGGCCGTAGAGGTCGAGCAGGTCGAGCTGGCAGCTCTCCTTCAATAAACGCCGCGGCTCGCTCGGCCCGTGGAAATCGATCCAATGCTCCCCAAGGCGCTGTAGCGCCGAAAGCGTGGCGAGGCTGCCATTGACGGTAATCTTCGGCGCCTTCTCGCGCGGAAGGCTACGCTTTAGAATCAAAACGCCCTCTTCGCAGGGCGGCAGCTCCAGCTCGGCCAGCACGGAGTCGATGTGCCGCGCGTCCGCGAAAAACAAGCTCGCCTCCACCTCCGTCGCCGGGGCGCCCTGGCGGATGATCGTTTTATCCGCCCGCTCGCCGGCCAGGAGGCTCAGCGCGCCGAGGAGGATGCTCTTTCCCGCCCCCGTTTCTCCGGTGACGGCGGTGAAGCCCGCTTCGAAATCGAGCGAGACCTCCTCGAGCAAGGCGAGATTACGGATGCGGAGTGACTGCAGCATGGCGGCTACGGATGAAGCCCGCGCGCGGCCACGTCAAAGCCACATCTTTCATGATCGCATCTACCGGTTTCCCGACCGCGCGCTCCGGCATCTTTCCGGGGCCGCGCGGCTCGACATTTGCTTTCCCTTCCCGGCAAATACCTGCCTCCCAGATGCAATCCGACCAAGCGCGTCCGCCCTCTCCCGCCCCCGGCCTCCCTCTCTTCAACTGGCTGGACCAACGAGCGGCCGGCGTACTCGTGCACCCCACCTCGCTCCCCAGCGCCTTCGGCGTGGGCGCCTTTGACGCCTGTGCGGACGACCTGCTCGAGTTCCTCCGGCAGGCCGGTTTCAAGTACTGGCAGCTCTGCCCGCTCGGGCCGACCGGCTACGGCGATTCGCCCTACCAGTGCTTCTCGTCGTTTGCCGGTAATCCCTACCTGATCGACCCGGCCGCCCTGATTGCCGCCGGCCTGCTCGACGAAGCCTCCGTCGCACCTCTACGCAGGCTAAACGCCGATAACGTCGATTACGGCGCGCTCTACGAGATCAAGCGGCCGCTGCTCTTTGCCGCGCACGCCGCCTGGCGCAAGAACCCGCAGCGACCGCTGCCCTATGGGGACTTCGGCGCTTTCCGGGCCAAACAGGCGGACTGGCTGCCCGATTTCGGCCTCTTTTCCGCCCTCAAGGATCACTTCGGCGGCAAGCCGTGGTGGGAGTGGCCAGCGGAAGCCCGCTCGGTCGTCAAAGCCCGCAAGTCCGCCCTCGCCCAGCAGGTCGCCGAGCGCGCCGAGGCGTACGAGTTCATCCAGTACCTCTTTTTCGGCCAGTGGAAGGCCCTGCGCGAGCGCGCGACCCGGATCGGCATCAGCATCATCGGCGACACGCCGATCTTCACGGCGCTCGACAGCGCGGATGTCTGGGCCTGCCCGGAGCTGTTTCAACTGGATCCCATCACCCACCGGCCCACGTCCGTCGCCGGTGTGCCGCCGGATTATTTTTCGGCCGACGGTCAGCTCTGGGGCAACCCCCTGTACGACTGGCCGGCTCACGCCGCGCAGGGCTACGCGTGGTGGCTCGCCCGGCTGCGGGCCAATTTCGAGCTGTGCGACATCATCCGCATCGACCACTTCCGCGGCTTCGAAGCCTACTGGTCGGTGCCGGCGGATGCCGCGACAGCGCGCACCGGGCGCTGGGTGCTCGGTCCCGGCTTGGATTTCTTCCACGCGGTCAAGAAGGCGATCCCCGGCGCAAAGCTCATCGCCGAAGATCTCGGCCTGCTGACCGAGGAGACCATCGCGCTGCGCGAGGCCACCGGCCTGCCGGGCATGGCCGTGCTCCAATTCGCCTTTGGCGGCGCCGCGGATAATTTCTACCTGCCGCACAATCACCGCCACAACAGCGTG
>JAZKEV010000122.1:0-2114 GCA_040386765.1 Verrucomicrobiota bacterium
GGCGCTCCGCGGGAGGTGGATGGATTGCCACGTCGCTTCGCTCCTCGCAATGACAAGAGGGGGACAGGCCGAGGTGGGCGAGTGGGTGGTTTGCGCGCGGGCGTGCTGAGGTCCCGCCGCTCACGCGGCGGGCTACATCCGATCCATCGATTCATCGCGGCATAAAGCCGCTCGGACAAACAAGCGGTCGTCTACTTCTGAGACTCGAGCCACACGTGTTTGTACGGGTGGTGGTCGAGGATCGTGGGGGACCAGCCGCGGACGGAGGGCTGTTTCAGGAAGGTGTGGGTGAAGTAGTACACCGGCATGATGACGGCCTGGTCGATGAGGATGGCTTCCGCTTTTTGAAAGAGGGCCTGGCGGGCGGCGGGGTCGGCGGTGCGGGCGGCGGCGAAGAGCGCGGCGTCGTAGTCGGCGTTGGTCCAGCCGGTGTAATTGTTGCCGCTGTCGCCGCGGAAGATGTCGAGGAAGGTTGCGGGGTCGACGTAGTCGCCGATCCAGTTGGAGCGGAGAATCTGGTAATCGCCGGCGCGGCGTGCGGCGAGGATCACCTTGTTTTCCTGGTTCACGAGCCTCACGTCGACGCCGAGCTGGCGGCGCCACATCTCCTGGATGGCCTCGGCGATGAGGCGGTGATTCTCGGAGGTGTTGAAGAGGAGCTCGATCGTGGGAAGGCCTTTGCCGCCTTCGTAGCCGGCGTCCTTGAGGAGCTGGCGGGCCTCCTGCAGCGCGGCCTCGCTGCTCGCGGGCTGGGTCGGGCCCTTGAAAGTGTAGCCGGCGGTGTTGGGCGGGACGAGGCCGTAGGCAGCGGTCTCGCCGCCCTTGAGTATCTTGGTGGCGATGATGCGGCGATCGAGCGCGAGCGACAGGGCGCGGCGGATGCGGACATCGGTGAAGGGCGCCTTGCGGACGTTGAAGCGGTAGAAATAGCTGCCGAGGTACGGATCGGAATGGATGAGGTTGGGCGAATCGCGGCGGTAGGTATCGATCTTGGAGATCGGCACGCTCTCGGTGACGTGCAGCTGGCCGGCGCGAAACATCCGCTCCTCGGCATCGACGCTATCGATGGGATGGAAGTGGACGCCGTTGAGCCGGACCTTGGCGGCATCCCAGTAGTGCGGGTTCTTGACGGTGGTGATGACCTGGTTGGACACCCATTTCTCGAGCTTGAAGGGGCCGTTGGTCACGATGCGCTCGGGGCGCGTCCAGGCGTTGCCGCGCTGGTAGGGGTTGCCGCTTTTTTCGATGACGGCCATGGGCACGGGGTGCCAGGGCGGGTTGGTGAGGAGCGCGAGGAAGTAGGCGGCGGGGTGCTCGAGGGTGAGGCGGAGGGTGCGGGCGTCGACGGCCTTGGCGCCGACGGTGGCGAAATCCTTGGTGGTGCCTTTGTGAAACGCCTCCGCGCCCTGCAGGATGTAGAGCATGTTGGCGTAGTCGGCGGCGAGGCTCGGGGTGAGGATGCGTTGGAACGAGCCGACGAAATCCTGCGCGGTGAGGGGCGTGCCATCGGACCACTTGGCATCGGCGCGGAGATGGAAGGTGTAGGTCGCGCCATCGGGCGAGATATCCCAGCGCTCGGCGACACCGGGGACGGGGTGGAGATCGATGGGGTCTTCGGAGACGAGGCCCTCGTAGAGGGCGCGCATGACCTCGCCCTCGCTGAGGCCGGTGACGACGTGCGGGTCGAGCTCGCTGACATCGTAGCTGAGGCCGCGGTGGAAGATCTGGTCGCGGTCGCCGTGGGCGACATTGGAGCCGCGTTTACCGCAGGCAGTGAGGAGGAAAAGACTAGCCGCGACGAGGCACAGCAGGCGCGAAAAAGAGGGCAGCATGGAGAGGAAGGAGAACCCGGAGTAGCCGGACTCAGGCAGAAGAGAACCACGAATGGACCTAGCGCGGCGGAGCCGCAACCAAAGAGCTGTTTATAAGAACCACGAAACACACGAAATACACGAAAACCTTGAACCGCTAAAAGACGCTAATCACCGCTAAATCAGAGAGGCTTGCCCGGCCAAGACAGCAAACCGTTTTGAACAGGAGACGAGCCGAGGGCGAACCGTGGGCTTGCCCCGATTTTTCGGACAGTGGCTAGGGTTGATTTGGTTAGTTTAGTT
>JAZKEV010000123.1:0-4155 GCA_040386765.1 Verrucomicrobiota bacterium
GCGCCTCGCCCGACACGCTCCGGCTCGCGGGCGAGCTGCGCGCGCTCTGCTCCGCTTCCAACCCCAACTCCTGATCTCTTTCTCATGAAACTTCGCCTCCTCTCACTCATCCTGGCCCTGGCCGGCGCCGCGACTCTCGATGCCGCGCCGACGATCATTCGCGGCCCCTATCTGCAGTCCGCCACGCCCACGACCATGGTCGTCCGCTGGCGCACGGATACCACCGAGGGCTCCGTCGTGAGCTACGGCACCGAGCGCAATGCCCTCACCTCCTCCACCAAGGCCGAGGGCGTTTCCGCCGAGCACATCGTGCAGCTCAAGGGCCTCAAGCCCAACACCCGCTACTTCTACGCCGTCGGCGCCGCAGCCGTGCCCGCGGCCGATCCCAAGAAGGAAGCAGCCGTCGCCGAAGACGCGCCGGGCCGCGTCCAGATCAACAGCTTCACCACGCCCCCCGAAGTCGGCCCCGCGCAGGCCAGCCGCTTCTGGGTGCTCGGCGACCCCGGCACCAAGAACGCCGTCCAGACCGCCGTCCGCGACGTCTATTACAAGTTCAACGGCGACCGCCGCACCGATGCCATCCTCCTCCTCGGCGACAACGCCTATCCCGACGGCACGGACACGGACTATCAGAAGGGCATCTTCGAGATGTACCCCACCATCCTGAAGACAACGCCTCTCTGGTCCTGCCTCGGCAATCACGACGCCAAGAGCGCCAACTCGATCACGCAATCGGGCGTCTACTACGATATCTTCACCTTTCCCACCCAGGCGCAGGCGGGCGGCGTCATGTCGGGCACCGAGTCGTACTACTCCTTCGACTACGCCAACGTTCACTTTATCTCGCTCGACTCGCACGACTCCGACCGCTCGCCCGATGGCGCGATGATGCAGTGGCTGAAGGCCGATCTCGCCGCCACGCAGCGCGACTGGATCATCGCTTTCTTCCACCACCCCACGTACACGAAGGGCACGCACGACTCCGACAAGGATAGCGACAGCCAGGGCCGCATGAACGACATGCGCGCGATCTTCCTCCCCGTCCTCGAAAAGGCCGGCGTCGACCTCGTCCTCACCGGCCACTCGCACGTCTACGAGCGCTCGTGGTTGATGGACGGCCACTACGGCAAGAGCGAAACCTTCAATGCCGCGCAGCACGTGAAGCAGAAGATCGACGGCCGGCCCGATGGCGAAGGCGTCTACAAAAAGCCCCGCGGCCGCACCTCGAACGTCGGCGAGGTCAACATCGTCACCGGTAGCGCCGGCCACGCCAGCACCAAGCCCGTGAAGCTGAACCACCCCGCTTTCTACCTCTCCCTCAACGAAGCCGGCTCCTCCGTGGTCGACGTCAACGGCCTCAAGCTCGAGTTCACCTTCCTGAACGAAAAGGGCGAAAAGCGCGACTGGTTCACGATCGTGAAGGAGTGAGGCATTCGTTTTTGTCAGGGACGCGCGGCCCAGCGCGTGTCGCTAGTTTCAGTGGTCCAGGTAGCGGCGGTGGGGACGACCGCCGCTCCTTCTCAGAGTTTGTAGTTCCGCCTTCAGGCGGAAGGTCTTCGGATTCCGCCTAAAGGCGGAACTACGAACAAAACGTCATCTCAGCAGCTCGATCTTCTTTGCATTCGCCGACGCGGCCGCGATCTCGATCAAGGCCCCGGAAAGCCGCACATCCTCCGTCGCCACATCCCAGCGCCGGGGCATTCCATCGAGAAACTTCGCGATCACCGGCTTCACTTCGCGACCGAGCACGCTCGCATAAGGGCCCGTCATCCCCACATCGCAAATGAAAGCGGTGCCCTTTGGCAGCACCCGCCCATCCGCCGTCGGCACATGCGTATGCGTGCCGAGCACCGCCGTCACCCGCCCATCGAGATGCCAGCCAAGCGCCTGCTTCTCCGACGTCGCCTCGGCGTGAATCTCCACGATGATCGCATCCGCCTGCGCCTTGAGCTGCTCGACCATCCGGTCCGCCGTCTCAAAGGGACAATCTGCCTTCATGTTCATGAAGGTCCGGCCCAGCACGGTGAAAACCGCCACGCGAAAACCGCGCTTCTCAATGATAAGATGGTCCCAACCGGGGCACCCTTTCGGGAGGTTGGCCGGGCGGCAGACCTTCTCGATCTGCGTGATTTCATTCTCCCAGCCGCGCTGGTCCCACACGTGATCGCCGAGCGTGATCGCATCGACGCCACTTTCGAGGATCGATTTGGCCAGCGCACCGGTGATTCCGGCGCCCGCGGCGGCATTTTCGCCATTCGCGATCACGAAATCGATCCCGTGGTCCAGACGCAGCCGCGGCAGCCGATCGGCGACAACCTCGCGGCCCGGGCGGCCGACAATGTCGCCGATGAAAAGCAGCTTAAGCATTGGGGCAACGTGCGAAGCCTCTTTCGATACGCCAACACCTTATTTTAGGTTTTCGCCCGCAAACGGACCATGGAGGCAGTGCTCTGGCGGGCCTCGGATTGCCCCCAGTCGAAAAGGAGACGCCTGAAGGCCTTCCTTTCGTCTTCCGCGCCCACTGTGCAGATTAAAACCTACCCGACCTGAAAAGCTTCTTCAAATCCCCGGCTTGCCTCGGCGGGGTCGGCTGGTTTTTAGTACTGGGCTTTTTCAACAAAGCGATTGCCATGAAAAAAGACTCCACCTCACCCGCCACGTTTCCACAGGCCGAGATCGGCCGCGAAATGAAGGGCTCCGACTGCGTCGTCGAGTGCCTGATCCGCGAGGGTGTAGACGTCGTCTTCGCCTATCCGGGCGGCGCTTCGCAGGAGCTCCATCAATCGCTCGCCCGCACCGATAAGATCCGCGTGATCCTTCCCCGCCATGAGCAGGGCGGCTCGTTCGCGGCTGAGGGCTATTCGCGCGTGTCCGGCAAGGTCGGCGTGTGCATGGCCACCAGCGGCCCCGGCGCCACCAATCTCGTCTCGGCCATCGCCGATGCGTTCATGGACTCCGTCCCGATGGTCGCGATCACCGGCCAGGTGTTCTCGAAGTACATCGGCAAGATGGCGTTTCAGGAGACCGATTTCTACGGGATGACGCTCC
Organism: Verrucomicrobiota bacterium; assembly: GCA_040386765.1. Classification (GTDB taxonomy): domain Bacteria; phylum Verrucomicrobiota; class Verrucomicrobiia; order Opitutales; family Opitutaceae; genus ER46. Next base: position 3,049 of record JAZKEV010000123.1, read on the forward strand.
CGATCGTGAAGCACTCCTACCTCGTGCTGGATGCCAACGACCTCCCGCGCATCTTCAAGGAGGCCTTCCACCTCGCGCGGACAGGCCGCCCCGGCCCCGTGATCATCGATATCCCGAAGGATGTGCAGCAGAAGAAATTCCAGCCCGTCTATCCGGCGACCGTGGAATTCCGCAATCCGCACATCAGCCACATCCCGCAGGCGTCCGACGATCAGCTCAAGCAGGTGCTCGCGCTCATCGCCGAGGCCAAGCGCCCGGTGCTCTACGCCGGCGGCGGCATCATCTCCGCGGAAGCGCACAAGGAGCTGAAGGCGTTTGCGGAGAAGACCAATGTCCCGGTGGCTACCACGCTCATGGGCGTCGGCGGCTTCCCCGAGACGCACCCGCTCTCGATGCAGTGGTTCGGCATGCACGGCTCGGCGTACGGCAATTGGGCCGTCGACCAGAGCGACCTGCTCCTTTGCTTCGGCGCGCGCTTCGACGACCGCATCACCGGCGACACGAAACACTTCGCGAGCAAGGCCCGGATCGTCCACATCGACATCGACGCCTCCGAGCACAACAAGAACATGCGGGTTGGGCTCCCGATCGTGAGCGACATCAAGCACGCGCTCACCCGGCTCAACGAGCTCGCCGCCAAGTTCACCGCGCCCGACACCAAGGAGTGGCACGCACAGATCGCCACGTGGAAGAAGGATCACCCCTTCAGCTACGAAGAGAGCAAGCACATCGTCCCGCAGGAAGCGGTGAAGGTGCTCTACGAGCTCACCAAGGGCGATGCGATCATCACCACGGGCGTCGGCCAGCATCAGATGTGGGCCGCGCAGTTCTACCGCTTCAATGAGCCGCGCCGCTACATCAGCTCGCTCGGCCTCGGCGCGATGGGCTTCGGCTATCCCGCGGCGATGGGCGCCAAGGTCGCCTTCCCCGACAAGCAGGTCATCGATATCGATGGCGATGGCTCGTTCGTGATGAACGTGCAGGAGCTCGCCACCTGCCACATCGAGAAGATCGCCGCCAAAGCGATGATCCTGAACAACCAGCACCTCGGCATGGTCGTGCAGTGGGAAGACCGCTTCTACGGCAGCGTCCGCGGCAACACCATTC
>JAZKEV010000124.1:0-2200 GCA_040386765.1 Verrucomicrobiota bacterium
CGGGTATTGAAGGGCGACGCGTTGTAGTCTTCCGCGCGCCAGACCCGCAGCAGCGGCGTGCCGGTGAGGCGGGGATTGGCGGGCGCGGCGGCAGCCGCGAGAAAAGACGAGAAGACAAGCGCGCAGCCGGAAAGCAGGACGGCGAAAGCGCGGCGCATAGGGCTTAGGAGGGGTGTCCCTGGCCGACCACGTAGGCGACGGCGTGGCGGACGAGCTCTGAGGCGCTGGAGAGGCGGAGCTTTACCTTGATATTCTCACGGTGCGCGGAAGCGGTTTTGCGGCTGATCCCGAGTTCGTCGGCGATCTGTTGGGTGGATTTGCCGGCGCCGAGCAGGAGGAAGACCTGCATCTCGCGGTCGGTCAGCGAGGTCAGCTGCGTGAAGGGCCCGGCCGGCGCTGCACTCGTCTGGTCGCGGAGCCGGGGCGAGAGATAGATGTCGCCCCGCTGCACCGCGCGGAGGGCTTCCTGCAACTCGGTGAGGTCGCCGCCCTTGGTGAGGTAGCCGCGGGCGCCCGACCGGAGGGCACGGTAGGCGAAGAGCTCCTCGGAGTTCATAGAGAAGACGAGGAGCCGGGCGGCAGGAAGCCCGGCATGGAGCGCCGCGACGAGCTCCAGCCCGTCACCGGCCGAACCCAGGAGCAGATCGAGGACGACAATATCCGGGGCGGCGGCACGCGCCGCTTCCACGGCGCCGATGGACGTGCCCAGCTCCCCGCACACGACAAACCCGGCCATGCCAGCCACCGCGAGCCGCGCGCCGGCGCGGACTATGGGGTGATCGTCGATGAGGAAGACGCGGGTGGAAGGAGGCACTGAAGCGGCGGCATTTTTGCTCGCGTCGCAATCGATTGGCAAGCCCTTGGCGGAGGCGTGCCCGGTGGGATCGTGGGGAGAAATCATCGGCGGTAAGAGGAGGAGGCATTGCGGGCCAGGCCGGAGCGACGAGGGGCAATGTAGTGCGATCATACCTGATTGAAGATTAAGGGAAGGTGAAGACGGTTTGCATTCCTCAACGAATCCAGACGGCGAATCCTTTCGCCTTTACGGCCTCTTTTGTCGGCAGGCCCTCCGTCCCAAGGGTGTCATATGCCCGGGTTGTTCTGGCGAGTACCAGACCCTCGAGCGGGCAGGTTGAATAGGATCGAGTCCTATTTCGTGTCACAAATGCGGTGGGTTACGGTGTGGCTTCATCCTCCCTTAACATTGAAGAGAGTATGGTAAGGGCACCGTTCCCATGCTACACACCGCCCAGATCGAAATGAGACTCCTCGTCGTCGAAGATGAACCCGACCTGCTGTCGGGGCTCGTCCGGGCCCTCCGCAAGCAGGGTTACGCCGTGGATACGGCGGAGGATGGCGAACTCGGACTCTACAAAGCCCGGAACACCGACTACGACGCGGTCGTGCTCGATGTGATGATGCCGAAACTCGACGGCTGGGATGTGCTGGAGCGCCTGCGCGCGGATAAGAGCACCCCCGTGCTGATGCTGACCGCGCGCGATACGACCAGGGACCGGGTGCGCGGGCTGGATGGCGGCGCCGACGACTACTTGGTAAAACCCTTCGACATCGACGAATTGCTCGCGCGAATACGTGTGCTGGTGCGGCGGAAGGTGGGCCGGCAGGCATCGGTGACGCTCGACTTGGGCGAGGTGACGATCAACACCGTGTCGCGCGTGGTGATGCGGGGAGGTTGCCTCGTGCCGCTGACGGCGCGGGAGTACGGTGTGCTCCACTATCTCGCGATAAACCGGGGCGAAGTGGTGTCGCGGACCACCCTGTACGAGCATCTCTTCGACGAAGAAGATGAGACGCTCTCCAACCTGATCGACGTGCACGTCTCGAATCTGCGCAAGAAGCTCGGCGCGGAATTGATCCAGACGCGGCGGGGACACGGGTATGTGATCGAATGAGGCCCCTCCGCTCCATCCGCTGGCGGCTGCAGTTATGGTACGGCTTGTTGATCGCGGCGCTGCTGGTGGGCTTTGGCGCGACGGCGTATCTTTTCGAGCGCAACGTGCGACTGGAGCGCATCGACGCGGAACTGGAGCGGTTGATCGTCGAAATCAATGGCAGTCTGCGGCGGTCAGCGCCGGGCGCGAAGAAAGGCGCTCCGCCGCCCCCGCCACCTCCTGCGCGAGGAGTTTCCGAGGCGGTGACCGGCGAACTGCTTTCCGAACAGTACAAGGATCGCGGAATC
>JAZKEV010000125.1:0-9528 GCA_040386765.1 Verrucomicrobiota bacterium
CGCTGGAAAAAGACCTGCATTCACCGTCGGAAGCGATGACCACGCTGCAATCGCTTCAGGCAATCACCGAAAATGTGGGGCAGGAAATCCACGAGGTCGCGCTCGAACTTCGACCGACCGCACTCGACGATCTTGGACTGGTGCGCGCGCTCTCGGCATTTCTCGAAGAGTGGGTCTCGCGGTCGCAACTGGAAATCGAATTTGAACACGCCGGGTTGGGCACCGAGCGCTTGCCGGCCCATCTGGAAACCACCTTGTATCGCGTCATCTGCGAGGCGGTTCACAATGTGATCAAGCACGCGAAGGCGAAGCGGGTAAGTATTATTCTCGATCGAAAAGCCGGACGTGTCGTTGGCACCGTCGAGGATAACGGAATCGGCTTCGATGTGGATGCGCTACCATTGTCGGCCAGTTCCAAACGCCTCGGCATGGTGGGAATGAAAGAGCGCGTGGCCTTATTGAATGGTGAACTTACAGTCGAATCGGAACCTGACCGGGGCACCACCATCCTCGTGCGCCTGCCACTACCCAAACCATGAATTCAGAAATTAAAAAACCCCAATCTCGCATCCTTCTGGTCGATGATCATGCGGTGTTGCGACAGGGAATGAAGCATTTGATCGACGCCGAGTCCGATATGGAGGTTGTCGGCCAAGCGGCGGACGGCGGGCAGGCGGTGAGCATGGCCGCCACTCTCAAACCCGATATCGTGGTGATGGATCTTTCGATGCCGGAGATGGGCGGAGCTGAAGCGACCCGCCGCCTGAAAATCGCGAGCCCCGCCTGCAAAGTCCTCGTATTGACCGTGCACGAAGACCGGAGTTACCTGAAGGAATTGCTGGAAGCAGGGGCGCTTGGCTATATGCTCAAACGCGCAGCGCCGGAGGAACTCATTAACGCTTTGCGCGGGATCGCCGCCGGGAACGTTTATCTTGACGCCCGCCTGGCAAATAAACTCGTCACCTCGCTGGTCGGTCGTCGAGTGGGCACGCCCGACAATACCACGGAATTAACGCGGCGTGAACAGGACGTGCTGCGGAATATTGCCGATGGCTATTCCAACAAGGAAATCGCCGGCATGCTGGAGATAAGCGTGAAAACGGTGGAAACGTATAAGGCACGGGCAATGGAAAAGCTGGGATTGCGAAATCGGGTCGATATTGTCCGCGTATCCCGGGAGCGGGGCTGGGCGGCGGAGGCATAGGTTTGGGAATTATTCCGAACACACCCGTCGCCGGACGTGATTACCGCGGCAGCGAGTGATAACCCCGCAGTGCTCCCGCCAGCAGGCACTCCGGCGCGGAACGGATGCCCTCCGAACACGTGGGGTGCGACAACGACAAGGCGGCTGCGCACACGCCAAGTTGAAGACTCTCCTTGATGGGCCAGCCCTCGAGCAGGCCGAACAACATTCCCGCCGCCAGTGCATCGCCGGCACCGGCCGAGCCCGCGATTTCTTCGCGGGGAACCTTCACGCTCGGCTGCCAGATCCCCTCCCCTTTTGCGCTGCAGGCATACACCGCCTCCGGAAAGTGAATCACCACCCAGCCCCGGACGCCGTGGCTCAGGAGCTGGCGTGCCACCCGGCCGACCGACACAGCGTCGACCACATCGTCCCGCCGCAGAGCGACACCTGAGATCTTCTCCGCCTCGAAATCGTTCGCGAACAACACATCGACGTGCGGCAGGGTCGGAAGGATCACCGACTTGAAGCGCTCGCTGGTCTCGCTCACGCAGTCCACCGAGGTGGTCAATCCCGCGGCGTGTGCGCGTTTCAGGACTTCGACCGCGCGCGGCTGCCCGTCCACGATCGTATCGAGCCGGTCCAGCAGCAAAAGGTATCCGAGATGGAAGTGCTTCGCCTGGGTTCGCGTGAAATCGAAATGCTCCACATCGAGATGCGCGTTGGCACCCCGTTGGTGAAAAAACGTGCGGCGTCCCGTGGCCTGAACCGTCATCACATCCGTGTAGCTCGTCGCAGCCGCGGAGGTGACCGCCATTTGCCCCGTGGCAATGCCGTGGGCCCGACAGTCGTCGAGGATGGCGCGGCCATTGGCGTCGTCGCCCACCAAGCCGACGCCCTCCAGCGGAAACGTCGCACCAAGCCGGGCCAGATCCTTGAGGATGTTGTAGGGCGAGCCGCCGTTGCTCGACATCTGGTCGAGGATCGACACCAGGGTGTCCTGGGCCGGCCACGCGTCGAGACGCTTGACGTGGTCGATGATCCAGTTGCCGCCCGCGAGAATTCCGTTGCGCATGAGTGCGAGGGAAAAAGATGAACGCGCCGGAGCCGTCAGCTCAGCACGATCGCCTGCTGTTTTTCGTGGGCGCTGAGCGCCGCCGCCCAAATTTCGTGGGAAGCCACCGCTTCATCCGGCGTGGCGCAGCCAAAGCGGTTGCCGAGTTCGCCGGCGCGCTCGGCCAGATACGCAGCCCACATCTGCATGAGGATATCGGGGAAACCGGGTTCGAAGATCCCTCCCGTGATGGTCTTGAACGGCATGCCGAATCCGAGGTCCGTTTTCTCCCACCACTGCTCCTTGTCCCGCCGGTAGGTCCAGAGCGTTTTCGGCTCCTTGGTGGAGAAACGCGCCCCGCGATCCGTGCCCAGGATTTCGAGATACCACGTGTTGGTTTCCGTCGGAGCCATCCGCTTCATCTCCAGCGTCAATGGCACCGCCTCGCCGGCGATCTCTGCCGTGGCGTGCACGACGGCGTTGTCCCACGTGTCGCAACGCGCGGTCCCGCCCTTGCCGTCGGGGCGTTCGTGGTAGATTTTCTGAAGCTGCGCGTAGAGCGAGCGCGGCTTCCAGCCCAGGCGCAGCGGCACATGCGCGACGTGCATCCCCAGGTCCCCCATTACGCCGATGGCGCCGCAGAAGGCGACCTGGCGTTTCCAATTGATCGGCTTGGTGGGATCGAGATCGCTGGAGTGGAGGAAGCCGGCCCGCACTTCGAGGATTCGTCCCAACGCGCCGCTCGCAGCCAGCTGATGGACCCGCTGCACCCCGGGCAGAAAAGGAAACTCCGAGGAGACTCGCACAAAGCGGTTCAGCTTTTTCGCCTCGTCGCGAATCCGCCGCGCCGCAGCGAGATCGATGCCGAAGGGTTTTTCCGCCAGCAGATCCTTGCCGGCGCGAAGCACGTCCAGGTAGAGGGACTCGTGCAGATGATGGGGCACGGCGACGTACACGACATCGACGTCCGGCGACGCCACCAATTCACGGTGATCCGCGGTGAGCAGCTTCACCGTCGGCACCTGGCGGAACCAATCGAGCAGCTTCGGCTGGAGATCGCAGACGGCGGTAAGTTCGGCCCGTACGGGGAAGTTTTCGAGGGCGAACCACCGGCCAAAGGCCGAGGCGGCCTCGCGGCCCATGAGGCCTCCGCCGATGATGCCGACGCGCACGAGATTTTTTTCGCTCATGATAATTAAGTAAGGAGCTTCAAGGCGGCTTGCGCCGCGCACCCCTTCGTAAACCACCGCCCACAGTACGCTTTAGACCGCGCCAAGCAGGTGCTTCAGCGTGTAGAGTTCGAGCGCCTCGTAGTCGCGCGCGTCGCGGAATTGCTGCACCAGCTTGCGGTCGTAGCGGCGCACTTTTTCCACCAGAAGAAGGAAGAGCTCCCGGCTCGACTTCAGATGCTGCGTCACGGGGCTGCCGCGCTGGGTGCGAAACGCTTTTACGTCGAGCCCCACGAATTCTCCGTTGCGACCGTAGCCCGCGTCCTCGAGTACGAGCACTTGATTGAACGCCGTCCGCAGGTTCGCGGCGCCGAAATTTTTATCCTGGTCGTATTTCAGGCCGTTCTGGTCGTTGAGGTGGACGCTGCCGAGTTTCCGGTGCGCGAGGGCAAACGCCATTTCGTCGCTCGGATCGAGGCCGGCGAGGAGAGCGTGCGCGCTTTCAATCACCGTCTTGACGCGCGCCTCATCCTGCGAGGCGTAGGCCAGCGCCACCGCGTGGCCGGTCGTCGGCACATAGGCGAGATCGGTCGGCTCGTTGGGTTTCGGCTCGATCCAAATTTCGATCTCCTTGTCGTAAGCCAGCACCTTGTTGATCAGCTCGAGCAGCCGCTCGTAGGCCAGCCGGGCGTCCTTGGCCTCGCGGATGTAGCTGCCCTCGCGTGCGAGCCAGAGCACGATCGCTTTCGAGCCGACGGCGCGCGCAATATCGACACAACGCTGCGTGCGCTCCCAGGCGTAGGCGCGATCGGTGGCGCTGTTGGACGTGTAGCCGCCATCGATCGTCCGCTCGTCGAACCACAGGCGCGGCGCCACGAACTCCGGCACGAGTCCCTGGCTCTTCAGCATCTGGCCGACCTCGCCCGCCTTCTGGAGAATTTGCGCCGGCGCGAGTCGGCCGAGATCCGGCACCACGTCGTCGTCATGAAACTGCACGCCATCGAAGCCCAGGGGCTTGTAGAGCGCAAATTTTCCCTCGTGGGGAAAAGCTGGACGCACCTCGGGGCCGAAGGGGTCGGCGCCTTCGCTGATATTCCAAGGGCCAAACGAGAACCGGTAGGACGACGGGGATGACATGATTCTGGACGGGGATGATGGGGGAAAGGGAACTGACTGCCGCCATCCTCGCAGAACTATCTCGCCCGCTCTACGCAGGTCGTCTCCGAAGCTGCGTCGAAAGTCTCACCGCGGATTTTACGGCGCCAGCCCTCGCTGCCGATGCCGGTAATGTGAAGGCGTGCAGCCGACCGCCCGCTGAAACACGCGGTTGAAAAATGAGATTTGCGAGAACCCGCAGCCCAGCGCGATCTCGATGATGGGCTTCTCCGTTTCCACGAGTTCCCGGCAGGCCGCCTCCACCCGGATTTGCTGGAGAAATTTTCCCAGCGTCTTCCCCGAGTGTTTTTTGAAATAGCGGCAGAAGGTCGGCTTGCTCATGTGCGTGACTTCCAGCAACTGCGACAGCCGGATTTCCTCGCGATAATGGGTCAGTAGGAAACGCATCGCCGCGCGCATGGCGTTTTGATGCTCTGACTCTCCGGAAAGCGAAAACGTCTGCGTCGAAATGACCTCGCGTGTTTCCGCCGGGGCCTGCGCTGCGATTGCCAGCAACTGCATGAACAACCCCAGGCGCTCGAGCCCCTCGGTCCCCACCATCTGCCGCAGCTTCGCGATCAGGTCATCCGCCGGCTTCCCATGGTAGTGGATACCGCGCGCCGCCGCCTTGCAGAGCGTCGACAGCGCCGCCGATTCGGGGAACGCCCAAACCGGATGCGCCGGCGGAAAGAAAAACTGGACCGAGAGTCCCGACGAGTTCCCCTGCGTGTGCCAGTAGTGCGGCAGGTTCTCCCCGAGCAGCACGATCTCGCCCGCCTCGAACCCTTGAATCCGATCGCCCACGAAACGCGTGCCGCGACCCGAAATGAAGAGAGTCAGCTCCAGCGCCTGATGATAGTGCCAGTGGGTGCCCTCGCCATCGATGCGCACCGCATTCTGCGGCGACACCACCCAAAAAACCTCGCGCAGGTTTCGCTCCCACTTCAGGAGGCGAAAGGCCGAACCGTCCGGCAGTTTAACGAGTTCCTTGATTCCGGGCATGGGCGGGCCGGTTCAACCGCGGTTTGGAGATTTAGTCATGAGTCGATCCTCACGAACGTTGACACTGCTCGCGGACCACCCCTTCCATCAAATTCACATGCAGCCTGCTATAGACCCCTTTCAAACCAAATCCTCCTGGGTCTATGGCGAACTGAAACAGGCGATCACGTCCGGGGAGCTTAAGCCGGGGCAGCACCTGGTCCGACGCACCTTGGTCGGCCGCTTCGGCGTCAGCCTTTCCATCGTCAATGAGGCCCTGGGGCGACTCGCCACCGACGGTCTGGTCGAGACCAAGGAGATGTATGGAACGCGCGTCATCAATCTCGACGAGCGTGGCCTCGAGGACGAATTCGTCTTGCGCGAAGCGATCGAACGCCATGTCGCGCGCCTGATCGCCAGATCCGCCACCGAAGAGACGTTCAAAAGCCTCCTCGAGGAGGCCCGGTCCGTCGACCGCTGGATGAAGGAATTGGGCCACGACGAGAGCAAAGGCAGCCTGCTGCATCTCGATTTTCATCTCAAACTCGCGCGCTCCACGGGGCACCCCATCCTTGAAGAAAATCTCAAGCGCACCGGCATCCGCTCGCTCCTTACGACCCGTTGGTTGAAGACCCTGCATATTTCCCATCCGCCCGATTTCCACGAACAGCTGGTGCGCGTGTTCATGCAGCGTGATCCGACCCTCGCGGATCAAAAAATGTACGAGCACCTTCACTATGGTCGGGCATCGAGTGCCTGAGTGAAATCGAGGACGACCTGACTCACGCTTCTGGTTGCCGTGTGAGTTCCGCAGTGGGCTTGAGGGCCGCGGAAAAGCCCGGTTTCGATCGACACCATCGGTCTGTGAGAGATTCCGCCGCCCGGCTATCCGGGGAATCGGGCTGCTGGGCCCATGGGTGCGCCGAAGTCCCCTCATGCGAGACCCAGGTGTTTAAGCGCCTCGGGAGTCGGCCCCGGGAACGTCGGCAGCGGCACATTTCCAATATAGCCGATATCCTTCATCCCTTGCGGCGTAGTATAGTAGCCGCCAGCGGCGAGATCCCGGAATTTCTTGAAGAACCGCACGGCTTGCGCGTGCTCTGGTTTCGCGCGGCGCGGATTGCAAATGTCGTCGCAGATCGCCGTCTGTTGCTCGAGAGAAGCCGCAGCAAAGCCCTTTCCAAAACGACCCGTCGCCTCCTTGTCCATCCAAGCAAGTCCCTCGAGCACGATGCGCCGGTCGCCCGCCTGACCCGGATACGGGGAGCTGATCCATTCGTCGATGAAGTCGGGGACACCTACCGCCGACGCGCTCGGCGAAGTCGCGTCGGCAGGAATCATCACATCGCAGAGCGCAATCGTGGTGCGGCGCTGCGCATCGGTGAACGTCAGCGGCCATACGTCGCCCGGCTTGTAGATCTTCACCATGCTCGGATCGGGACCGTAGCCTGAGGCTTTGACTGGCGCTGCAGCGCCGGCCTTGGCGTCAGCCGGCGCGCCCGCGAGCATGGGGCTATCCGCCGCGGCCAGCGTCGCCGCCGCCGTCAGCATCCATTTGATCGCGACACGCCGCTCGATGCGGGGGGGGAATTCGGGGGCGTTCATGTTAAAGGTTTCCTTTCCGCAGCTCGTCGAGCAGGTGATCCGCCGCGCGCCAGGCCAGCGCCATGATCGTGAGCGTGGGGTTTTTGTCTGCGGTGCTGGCAAAGGTCGCGCCGTCGGCCACGATAAGATTTTTCACGTCCCACGTCTGACTCCATTTGTTGGTCACGGATTTTTCCGGATCGTCGCCCATGATCGCCCCGCCCACCTCGTGGATGACGGCGCCGCCTTGCTTCACTGCCTCGAGCCCATCGGTCGCGGGAGGAGTGGCAAACTTTCCGCCCATCGCAGAGAGCAGCTCGCCGATCGCCTTCTGCTGGTGTTTCACCTGGCTGATTTCGTAATCCGTCCATTTCCAGTGAAACCGCAGCACGGGAATGCCCCACTGGTCTTTCACCTCGGGATCGATTTCACTGAACGTGCCGTCATTCGGCACCATCGTGCCCTGGCCCGTAAACCCGAGCCGGCAGCCGTAGAAGCGGCGTGCATCTTCCTTGAAAGCCTTGCCGTAGGCGTAGCCGCCCCTGCCGGTGAGGGAGTCGAAACCATTCGCCACCGTCATGCCCGGCATGTGCCTGCCGCTCTTAAACTCCAGATGATAGCCGCCGGGGAAACCGAGCGCCGCGCCGCGATTCTGCGCGTGCTGCGACCACGGCACATAGGCGTGTGGGCCGCCGGCGCCGTCTTCGTTGTGCAGCGGCATGCCCTCGAACGCGGGAATATGCGCGCCGAAGCTGCTGGAGACGGAGTCGGTGATATACTTGCCCACCTTGCCGCTCGAATTGGCCAGGCCGTGCGGAAAGCGGTTCGATTTTGAATTGAGCAGCAGCCGCACGGATTCTTGCGAGCTCGCGGCGAGGACGACGGCGCGTGCAGAGACATGCCCTTCGCGGCCCGTCGTCTTGTCGATGTAGGTCACGCCGGTCGCCTTGCCTTGGCCATTGACCGTGACTTCTCGCACCATCGCATTCGACAGGATGTCGAGATTGCCCGTCGCCAGCGCCGGCGTCAGGTGCACGGTGTGCGAATCGTAGTTCGCCCGGATCGAACAGCCGCGGTGGCAATCGGTCGCCCAGAAACAGGCGGCGCGCGCCCGCATCGAGTCCGCGAGGATACGCTGCGCCTTGGGATTGCTCGGATGCAGCTTCGCCGGGAGCGTCGTGGCGTCCTGCCGCACGCTCAGCACGGCGCGATGAATCGGGATGACGGCCATGCCCAGCTTGCGCGCATGCTTCTGGGCATAGAGCTCGCCGACGCGCAGCTTGGGCGCGGGCTGCAGCACCCCAGGCGAGGAGGCGGGAGAGTTTTCGATGCCTTCGTTGGTGCCGAAGACGCCGATCAGCATCTCCACTTTGTCGTAGTAGGGCGCGACGTCGTCGTAGGAGATCGGCCAGTCGAAACCAACGCCGTCGCGGGCGTGGGGCTTGAAGTCGTAGGGCCCATTGCGCAGCGCGATGCGGCCCCAATGGTTCGTGCGACCGCCGAGCATGCGTTGCCGCCACCAGCGGAACTGCCGTGTGGTCTCTTTGTGCGCATTGGTGTAGGGCTCTCCGGGAATAGTCCATCCGCTGTTGATGGAGCAGTCGTGAAAGCCATATTGCTTGTCCGGCGTGCTGACGCCGCGGAGCGGTGCGTGACTCGGCAACTGAAACATCGCCGACTCGGCCACGGGATTGAAACTACGTCCGGCCTCGAGCATGAGCACTTTCACGCCCTCCATCGTCAACACATAGGCGGTCTGGCCGCCGCCGGCGCCGGAGCCGACAACGATGACATCGTAGGAGCTTTGGATTTTTTCGGGAGTGATGAAGGGCATGGGTTCGGCAAAGTCTGGTTGAAAAGCAAAAGCCGGACACCTTCCGGCACAGGTTGGTTCTTCGTCTCGGACGCGAGTCAGATCACGAACGCGCCGGGGACGTGGATTTAGGTCGGACAAGACCTGCTTGCGCCATCAACGGGGCGAGCCGCTCGTAGCAGAGCTTCGCCGTGGGCACGGGCTGGTAGCCCGGCAGCCGGTGCACATGCGCGCTGATCTCGACATTGACGAAACCGGAGTAGCCGAGCGTCCCGAGCAGGCGGAAGTACGCCGCATAATCCGTCTTCCCATCACCAGGGAGGAGATACGTGTGTTTCTCTGAAGTGCCCTCGGAATCTTTCACTACGATGAGCGGAGCATAAGCGATCAGCTGCCGCAGACTTTCCTCAAGCGGGTAGCCTTCGACATAGAAATGACTGTAATCATAAACGATGCGGATGCGCGGACTGCCGACGGCTTGAATCAACCACAAGGCGCGTTCCGCGCTCTGTACCGCATCGCCAGCGTGGGGTTTGAATACCAGCGTCGTCTTGCCGCCCTCCAGGATCGGCACCCAGGTACGGAGTTC
>JAZKEV010000125.1:9538-20950 GCA_040386765.1 Verrucomicrobiota bacterium
CCGCGAACTGGTCGCCGAGCGCAAATGGATGACCGACGAGGAGTTCGTCGACCATCTGCCCTTTAGCGCTCTCCCACTCCGCCTTCTTCCGCCCGAGGATGGTGTCGAGGTACGGCGGTCGGCCTGGCACAAGGTCGTTACCCAGCTCGACTGCGCGCTTCAGCCGGTCGAGGTTCTTCGCCTTGGCGTCGGGGGTGCCGCGCAGCGGGATGCTTTCGAGCATGCAGGGAAGAGCCAGGCCGGAGTCCTCGATCTGCCGCCGCAATGTCCGGCGGTCGTCGGCCGACAGCTTGGCGGGATCGGTGGGCCAGCCCGCGATAACCGAGAGTTGCAGGCCGTCATAGCCCGTCTCCTTGATGAGCCGGAGCGCATCGGGCATCGTGAGGTCCTTCATCCCGTAGGTGCCGATGGACAGCCCCACGGTTGGACGGGGTTTGTCCGCGGCCTTCAGCAGCGGCGCGGAAGCCAGCGCCGTAAGACCGGCGCCGACGATGACACGCGAGAAGTCGCGCCGGCTCAGCGGAGCGGCGCCAGGAAGCAGGGATTCGTTCATGGGGGAGGTGGCAGTTCGGAGTGCGATTTCGTTAGGCGCGCAACGCGTCGATTTCCCAGCCCTTGCGGTACGGGCGTCGCACAAGGGCGGTCGCGGCCGGGTCGTCGAAGCGCAGCCGGGCGGCATCCCACGCCAGACGCCGTCCGGGTATGCGCTGGGCGATCGTGCCGAGCATAACGATCTCCGTGAGGGGGCCTGAGACCTCGAACGAGGAGTTGGCCTGACGCCCGGCAAGGATGGCGTTCGGCCACTCGAGATAGTGGTCGAGCTTCTCGGCAGCCAAGTCCGCAAACATCTGCTTGAGCGGCCCGACGGTGTAGTCGCGGAATTTCTCCTCCGGGTACAGGCGGGGTGGCGAACCTTGCGCGGCGACCATGATGCCTTTATCGCCGATGAAAAGGGATCCGCCACCAGGGAGGCGGAATCCCGGGGGCAGCTTGCTCTTGTCAATCGGCGGCTCCTTTTTCAGGCCATCCGACCACGTGTAGCGGAAGCCCTCGTGGGTGTGGCGGGTGGCGGGGAACTCATAGTACACGGTGCTCGCATCCGGATACACGAGGTCGTCCACATTGCTTACTTCGGCGCGGACCGAGGTCGGCGCCCCGAGTTCGAGCGCCCACGGGACATGACGTGGCAACCCATGTCGCCCAGCACCCCTGTCCCGTACTCTTTCCAAGCCCGCCAGTTGAAGTTGTGATACAGATGTTTCTTATACGAACGCGGCTGCGCGACGCCCGCCCACTCGTTCCAGTGGAGGTCCTTTGGCACCGGATCCTCGCCGACCGCCAGCTTCTTGATATCCGGCAACCAGACCGGTTTGGAGCTAAGCCACGAGTACGCCTCGCTAACCTTCCCGAGCACGCCGCTCTGGATCACCTGCACGGCGCAGCGATACCCCGTGCTCGAGTGATATTGGTTGCCCATGTGCGTGATGACGCCCTTGGCCCGGGCGACCTCGCGCATGACCCGCGCCTCGTGCACAGTCTGCGTCAGCGGCTTCTGGACGAACACGTGTTTGCCCATGGCCATGGCGGTGAGCGCCACCGTGGCGTGCATGTGGTCCGGCGTGGATACGGTCACCGCATCGATCTCCTCCTTTTCCAGCATCCGTCGGAAATCCACGTACAGCTTCGCTTTCGGAAACATTCGCGCGGCCGCGCCGATGCCAAGCGACCGGGCCGTCTGCACCGGCGCGAGATTCGGCGGCTGCTCGCCACCGTCGCGGTGATCGATGTCACAGAGCGCCACGACGTCGTGGAGCCGGCCTTCGCCGCTCACGGCGCGCATGTCGTCCCAGCCCTTGCCAGCGGCGCCGACGCAGGCGATGCGGAGGCGACGGCCGGAAGGATTGGCGCGCACACGTGATGGGAGGGCACCTAGGACGCCGAGCCACGCGCCGCCCGCGGCGACGGTTTTACCGAATTGTCGGCGGGTCATGGAGGTATTCGTAGGGGTGTTCATGGAAATTAAAGACGTGGAGGCACGGCTGAAAAAAGAACCTGCCCGGCATTTCGAAGTGCTCTCGCGGCGCTCCTCATGGCGCCTCCCCTGCCGTGCCCGCCAGGCTGAAAAGCCGCGTGCCGCTCCTCTCCGATTAGAATCTGGAAAGGACGCTCTTCCGGGACAGCCGAAAAGCGCCTGTCGTCCGGCCAATCCGACAGCCACACACACGCGCACGTCGGAGGCTACCGAGGCCGCGTACAGCCAGCAGAAAGCCACCTTTGGTCCGAATGAGCGGGGTATCATGGGGTCGGGCGCCAGTAATGATCGATAGGATCGATCATTCTCATTGCAATGTTAAACTCGCATCTCCCGCCTTGCTTCACCGATTTCGTCAGTTGCGAGCTAAGACGCCTTATTTTAGTGTCTTACGAATAGGCAGCGGCTCCTCTTTAGGCCTAGATTCCGGCGTGTGCCACCCCTCCCCTCCATTTTCACGACGAGGCTCTCGCCACGCCTGTGGTCCCGTGGTCATTGCCCTAAAGGGTCCGACCAAGCAACCGGGCACTCTCCGACCAAACCAGCCTTCTGAGGATACTCGCGCGTAAATCCGGTCGCATCGCCCACGATAACGAAGACTTTCAAGTTAAGGGGCGCTGGCCTCTACGCCGCCTTCCGTCCCTGAGGCATCTCCCAATACTTATTTGGCGCCCTCCTGCATGATCCATGGCAGATTGAACCGCGCGATCTTCAGGTCCGCGGAAAATGCCACCGTGTAGGCCGCGATGATCGTTTTATTCTTGGTGACGCCGAGATCCGAATACCACGCCACATCGTCGATCTTTTTGCGATTCGACCAGGTGCGGCCTTCATCCAAGCTATACGTAATACTGAATACCCGATTCTTCATGTCGGGAATACCGGACATCAACATGACGTTGGCCGCCCCATCACGCTTCGTGGAATAGCGCGCGAGACCGGGATTACGCCCCAAGGTTGTATAAATATTTCCATGATCCCCCTCCTCCATCAGCTTCTCGCCAAACGCCTCGTAGATCCGGTACTTGGTGGATCGGCGGGTAACGAGATAGACGGCATTTGCTTCGCTGCCGTCGGCTTGGGCCACAGGCAGCACCTTCGTTTCCACCGTCTCGGCTTTGCCCGCCGTAGTCCAGGAGACGCCATGGTCATCGCTATAGAGAAAATTGCCGCGACCGGGGATGACCAATCGTCCGTTGGCGAACTGAAACCCATGCCCGCCGTTGCTCGGTTTGGACTCGGGATGGCCATCGCTCTTCACCTCGAAGGGCTCGCCCCAGGTCAACCCTTCGTCCGTGCTGCGCCGGCCAAACCAGACGAGTTGGTGGGATTTCCATGGCGCTGGTCCCACCGTGTAGTAGGCAAGAATTGCACGCGGGGTGGTGGTCCGGTCCTCCACCAGCACACAACTATAACCGATCCGCCCCGAACCTTCGGAAGCGAAAATTTTGAGCGGCGCACTCCACGTTTTCCCCTGGTCGGTGCTGCGCGTCAGCACCACGTCTGAAGGATCGAAGTCGCCTTTTTTGACGCGGCTTTGAGCAATCAATAGGACTGTGTCCGCCTCGGTCACCAGCAGGCCAGGAAGATGGATCAGCCCGGTGAGGATGGGTTGAGGCAGGATCTCGAAAAACGGCGCCGCTGGCGCGCGCTCCTGCGCGGCGGCTCCTCGCGCTGGCGCGAAGCAGAGGAAAACGGACAATGTGGCGACGAAACACGGCGGGATGAAAGGAAGGGATTTCAAAGTGAAAAGAGTTGGGGATTTGAGAGAGGGATCGATTTTAGGGCGCCAATGGCTCACGACCGCAAAACGGATTGAAGCTGCGGTCGCATTTCGGCCGTCAATCGATCTGCGATTTCATTGAAGCCGTCGGACGAAGGATGCAGGAGATCGAAACACAGGCCGGTGGTCCGGGTAAAAAGAGCCCGGCCGTCGAGGTGGCGGACATACTCCGACTTCAACGCTCCCACGGCTTCCCGCACCACCCGGCGGAATTCCGCGCGCTTTGGATCGGCCTCGAGTTCCTTTCCAGATGTAAAGATGTCGATGACAAAGATCGGGCGCCGCGGATGCGCGGTGACGATGGTGTGGAGAAACAGCTGCACGCGCCGGGCAAACTCCTCCGTGGAAATCGGTCGAAGCAGATTTACCCCCAGTTCCAAACTGGCGAAATCCCAATCGCGCCGGCGGGCGATCCATTGCGCCATCTCCGGCTCCAGATACGCCGCGGCGCCAAGGCCCAAATTGAAGACGTTCACATCGAGCGCCCGGCCTACTTGAGCGGGATAGGTCTCGCCCGCCCGCAAGGCGTAGGAGCCATGGGTGATGGACGACCCATACGCCAGATAGGATCTTGCGGGAACCTGCTCCGCCCGCGGCGGCGCGATGTCTCCCTCGATGCGCAGAATCTGCGTCTCCGGCATGTAAGGCAGCGCCAGCCGCACCAGCGCAGAGTCGAAGCCCGCGCTACCGCGCCCTCCTGCTTCCTCCGACAGTTTCTCGAGACGGCTGGGTTTCCTGATCACAATCTCGGTCCATGTTTCGCGAAACTCCACGCAGCGCATCAGGAATCCACCTTGATAAAGTTCGGCCAATACCGGCCATCCTTGCGCCTTGCCACCGCGGTTCTCCACATACCGCAAAAACACTCGTGCTTCCGGACCGACCAGATTGAAACGCAGCTCTGCGCCAGCCGCCGCAAAGGCGCGGGTTTTGCCCATGGCGTTGAGTTTTGCCCAGACCTCCTTCGGCATCCGATTCAATCGCACCCCCTCCGCCCCCGGATTCGGCTCCAAGTGGTCGATATTGTGTAACTGCGCGTTCTGAAACAACAGGGGCTCCGCGGCCGGCGCCGGCTGGGTCGCCGGTCGGCTTTGCTTCTCGGCTGCCCGCGTGACGAGTGTCCCCCACTTCGCCGCGACGAGCCCTGCGCCCGCCAGAACCGGGGCTCGCTGGATAAACTCGCGTCTATTCAGGTTCATATCCTCAAAATTTGAGCGACGCCGTGAGCATATAATTCCGCGGAGTCAGCCAGCTATAGCGATAGGGCGTCGTGACCGTGACCGGGTTGGCCAGATCGCCATTCTCTCGCCGCGCGATGGTCGTGTAGAAAAGTGGTTTGTCGTAGTCGAAAAGGTTGTCGATCTTAAGGTCCAGGCCGAGGGTGTAGCGTTTGCCGATCTTCCGCGTGTAGCCGAAGGTCAGGGTGCCGGTGGCGTAAGGCTCAGTATAGACCGGATCGAGCGGTCCCACGCTTGGATCATCGATGGCCTGCGATGGATTGGCCGGGTCGCGAATTGTATCCGCACCCCTGTTGCCGATTATCTGACGGCCGCGATAGTTGATCCCACCGCCTACGCGAAGCCCGTTCAACCAGCCCCGGCGAAAGCGGTAGTCGGTGTACAGATTGGCCGTCAGCTCGGTGACTCGAGTCAGCTGCTGCGGTGCCGTGACCGTGGACTTCTTGCGATCCTGCAGTCGATTCCAAGCCTGCGCCGCGGCGGGACCTTCGCTGCTCGGCGTCGTCGGGCTCGCAAAATCGTTCGCGTCGATCGTTACGCCCGCGTCATTCAAAATGTTGCGCAGCGTCTGGTCGTGGGTCGCGAGGTAGGCGAAGGATTCTTTGTTCGGATTGGTTTGGTAGGCCTTCGGCGTGGCGCCGTTGAACAGCAAACGCCAGTTGGGCGTAAGATTCGCCGTCACCTCCAGCTCCCAGCCCTTGGTCTGCACCGCGGCGGAGTCGTTGTAACCGGTGGGGGTCGGACGGAGGCCATATTTGTTGAGCCCGGCGGGAGTCGTGTCGCCGACGGGGTTTGCCTCGATGATCGCGGTGAAGTCCGTTCCGAAGCCGCCAATCGGCCGGTTGTCCTCGCGGCCCTCGTAACGTATGATGTTAGCGACCACCGCGCCTTCAGCCAGCGTGAGCCGCAGGCCGTAGTCCCAGCCTTCCGACGCCTGCTGCTGAAAAAGGCTGCCGTCGATCTTCAGGGCCTGGCGCGGGGGAATGAACGACTGCGCGTAGTTGGCAAACACCGCGACCCGTTTCGCGACATGAAAGACGGAACCGACCGTAAACGTGTCGACGGTGTCCTCGACGTCCGGCGGAGAATAATCATCTTGAAACCGATCGCTGGCATAGCGCGCATCCTGGAGGTTGTTCACCCGCGGCCGAACTTCCGCGGGGAGCGCCGGGCCGACCGGGTTGCCGCTGGCGTCCCGCATACGATAGGTAAGCCCCGACCAATCGGACGGCGCGGCAGGCTTGAGGTTGCGCGCGACACCGTCCCAGGTCACCGGATTGTCGAATTGGGCCACTTGCGACTCCTGGTGGGTCTTGAATCCATCGCGGCGCATCGCACCCACAATGTTGAGCCGGCCTTTCATTAATTTGGCGGTCGTCGCGACCTGGGCATAGGTGTAATCGATGTTGTTGATCTGATTGCCCGAGTTGTTCGTGTAGTCCCGCACTATTCCGGCGGCGACCGTGTCTCTCGCACCCGTGATGGGATCGATGTAGGTCCAGCTGTCCGGCCGCGGCATCGGGCGCGCAGTGTCCGTGTTGATATAGTAGCGGAAAAGAACCGGAGCGAAAGTCGGCCACTGCCGCGGATCCGCGTGCGTTTTCAACATGTAGCGATAGGTGCTGCGATCGAAGTCGCTGGTCGACGTCCCCGCGAGGAGGTTGAATTTGAAATCACCGAGGCGGGTGCGTTCCAGCGCGTAACCCAACGCCAGCCGCAGGTTCACCTTATCCCGGATATGCTGATACGGATAGCTGCCGGTGCCTTGCCCATAGGGCTCCAGAAAATTGGGGTTCGGTTCGCCCGTGGGCAGAACGGAATTTACGTCGATGAGAATCTGACTGAGCTGGCGACTGATGCCAGCCTCGGCATCGACCACTTCCTTGCCAACATTGGCGGCGACCTCCGCAAAGAAGCGCTCGCCCACGTGGTGAGTTATGGAGAGCGTGTAATCTTCGTTTTCCAAGGCGTAGACGGGCGCATCCGGTGTCGTCGCAAAGGTGCGGGAAGGAATCCTGAAGTGAGAGCCGGCAATGGCGCGGCTGTAGAGATCCGGCGGCACGTTGATCTGAAAATCATTCAGCAAATATGTCGCCACGCTGGCGGTGGTGAACCCCCACCCTTCGTAGTTCACCAGGACATTGCCCGAAGACGGCGTGAAGACCGCGGCGCGGGCGCCCTGACGATTGACACCCGCCGCCGCGTTATTCGCGGCGATGCGGGCATTGAAGGTCGTTCTTCCATCCCAGCCGCTGAGCCGGTCGTTGAAGTTGGTGGTGGTGGACTGGAGCGATTTCCGGCCCTTTTCGGCCTCGGCCCTGACCTCAGTTGACGGAAACGGTTTCCACGTCGCGGCCAGGGTGAGGCTCTTGCGCTTTTCGAAATCGAAATCCCGCCAACCCTCACGGTCTTGATACAATGCGTTGAGCCGAACCGCGAATGTTTTGGCGATCGGCTGGTTGTGGTCGAACGTGGTCCGGGAGTTTGCCCAGGAACCATAAGAAACACGCAACTCCGAAAACCGGCGCTCGGTCCTCGCTCGTTTCGTCACGCTATTAGCGGTGCCACCCACTCCGCTGCTGCCGAAAAGGATGGCATTCGGACCGCGCGCCAGGTCCAGGCGCTCGATGTTGTAGCTGTCGAAATTGAAATTGACGGGGAAAAAATTACGCTGGGGGCCGTTGCTGCTCACGCCCCGGGAAGAGATGAAGAGATCGCTGCCCGTGCCGTAGGCGTCGCCATTCTCCGGCACATCGTAGCTGTTCGGCGCCCACCGCGACATCTCGGTAAGATCGGTGAGCTGCAGGGCGTCGATGAAATCCTTCGTGAGGACGGAATAGGCCACGGGGGTATCCTTGAGTTCTCCCGCCAGCCGGCCACCGGCCAGCGAGCTCGACGCCACGAATCCACTGTCCTTGTCCGTATTCACCTCGAACGGGCTGAGCAGGATCGGCGCAGCCGCGCTCGGCTCGGCCGGAGCCGGCTGGGAATTCACTACGCAGGGCAATGCCAGAACCTGGCCAAGCCAGGCCCAGGTCTTCCTGGAAAATCTAAACGTAATCATAGCTTACGGGGTTTATCGAACCGATCGGGGTTGGGGTCGCTCCAGTCTCCGCCTCGCGCTGCACTCCGCAATCGGACCGTCTTGGTATTGCGACCATACCAGACGATTCGATCGCGCGGCGGACGGAAGCGGCCGGTGAAGCTCCAGCTTCTTCGTCGTGCCTCATCGTGCGGCTGCACGCGCCGGCGCAATCACCGCCGCGGGTCGAGTCCCTTTAAGGCGGCTGCTGCCACGCATTACACCGTTGCTCGCGGGGGCTTTCGTCGGGCTTTCCTCCAACGCCTGCCGCGCTCCCAAAAACGCCGCGCGCAGCGGTCCCGCGCTGGATGTGAGAAACCAACTCGCACCCGCCTGCCGCCACCGTTGCACGTCTTTGCCGGAAAATGCCGACACGCCCACCGGCTTCAGCGGCGCCACCCGGCGTATGATATCCTCGATGACGCGGATCGTCGGCGGAGTGATGGTCTCCGCGGGGTGACCGAACGACTGCGCGAGATCCGCTGGCCCGATGAAAACCATGTCCACTCCCGGAACGGCAGCGATCGCCTCGGCATTCTCCGCCGCTTCGCGCGATTCAATCTGAACAATCAGCAACGTCTCGCGATTGGCGTCCCGGAGGTAAGCCCGCCGGTCCACGAAACCGTAGCGAGCCGCGCGGGTGATGGTTGAAACTCCACGTCCGCCCAACGGTGGGTATTTCAACTCGCGCACCAAGGCCTGAGCTTGGGCGGCCGTATTGACGAACGGAACCTGCACCCCGCCGGCCCCCAGTTCGAGCGGCGGCAGCAGAACGCTGCGTTCGTGACTCGGCGCCCGCACGATGGAAGTGATGCCTGCGGCATCGCACGCGGCGAGCAGCGCTGGAAGCGCGGTGAACGCCGCGCCATGCTCGCCGTCGAGCATCACAAATTCAAAGCCCGCCAGCCCGATGATCTCGACGAGGTCCGGCGACGGAATTTGGAGATTGGGGCCTATGACCGGCTGCCCAAGGCGCAGGGCGTGCCGGATGCGATTTCGACGAATGGATATTTTCACAGGATATAGCGATGCCGGGCGTTACCAGGTCCAGTCAGCGGAAAGGCGATAGTTGCGGTGATTGGTGACTCCGACGGCAGTTTCGTTAACGCCGGGGCGGAGTTTGACATCGTCGAATACGTTTTCGACGCGCAGCCGGAAGGTGTATTTCTTCCAGCGGTAACCAACGACCGCCGTGTGCAAATCGCCTGGGGGTACGATCCAGTAGGTCCGGTTGTTCAACCGACTCTGTCCCCACCAGGTGTATTGCCAGAGGAGTGAGGCGTTGCGCAGCGGACCCGTCTGCACTTCGTAACGGGCCAGCGCAGACCAGGTGTTCGCGGCACGACCGTTGCGGGGCGTGCCGTCCGCCTGCTTTTCCCGCGCGTGGCCATAGGCCACCACGGCGTTCAAGCCGCGGGAGAGATTCGCCGCCAGATCGAGATCCCAACCCTTGGTGGTGCGCTCGCCCACGGGCGTTTGAAACGAACGGCCGATCACGCCGGTCACGGTGCCGTCCTCGTCGATATCGGTGACCAGTGCGTTATCCTCGACTTTGTCGAAGGCCGCAGCCGTCGCTACAAAACGACTGCCGAGGAGATCCAGCTTGAGTCCGACTTCGTTTTCCACCGCCGTGCGGTTCGGATACTTTTGCCCGTCGGTGGCCAGACGGCGGTCGATCGTGAAAACCGGGATGAACGTTTCCTTGGTGTTTGCGAACAGCACCACGTCTCCCTTTTCGCCGTGATAGACTTTCACCAGGCCGGCCAGCGAGGTTGACCAATCGCTCGTCGCATTGGGACTCGGGGCGCCGGTGCCGGTCTGGGTGGTTATTTCTGTATGGGTATACTTCGCGCCGCCGGTCAGGACGAGGCGGTTCTTAAACATATAGAACCGCTCGTTTACGCCGACGCCGGACCGTGTGCTATCCTGGGTCGTGATATTTTGGCGCGCACGCGTATCAGCCACCTCAGCGACTTCCTCCGGCTCAATCCCGACTAACGCAGCGCGGGAAAGGGGATAAAGCCAGATGCGCGCGGTGTTGCCCACGATTTCAGCGCCCAACGACTGCAGGATGGGCAAGCTCGTGACCGTATAATTGATGCCCCCGAGACCCGGTGAAGTCACGCGCTTCGCTTCATTCACATTGGCTGAGATGAGCATCCGGTGCTTCGTCGGCCCCAGATCGAAACTCAGATTGAAATCGATCGCGGCGGTCCTGCTCTCGTTCGTTATCGCCGTTCCGTCTGCGATCACTTGATTGCGGAAGAACCCTCCCAACCGGTCGGCGGCGACACTATAGTCGATGTTTCGCGAGTCTATGCCCAGTATGTTGCCCGAGGTATCGACAAACGTGTCGGTCGCACCGCCGGTGCCGACCGTTCGCACGCGACGGTTGGTATCGAGTTGCTCGATGGAGCGAGCGAGCACGCGCACATCGACATGCACCGAACCGATTTCCAGGCTCTTTGTCGCGCCCACCTCATAGTTGTCGGTATCGACCTGTTGCCGGTTGGTCAGCACGTTGTGCGCGCCGCCATCGTCGGCCAGGCTCATCAGGTACTCGCCCCGGCCGTCCGGGGTGCGAAAGCCACGCACGATCGGTCGCAACCGCGGGCTGCGATCGCGGATGAAACCCGTCCACAGCCAGGTCTCCAACCCGTTGCCGAAGCGATAGCGCAGGCTGGGATTGATGGCCAGAAATCCCTTGGTGGCATCGCCAGGATGGTCCAGCGGGCCCGAGGTGTTGCGAAACGACGTGGCGATTCGGTAGCCAAATTTACCGGCCTTGTCGACGAGTCCCGAGTGGTCGACATCCACCTTGTAGAAATCATAGGACCCGGCCATGAGGCTGAACTTCGTCCGTGGTTTCGCGAGCGGACGCTTGCTTACGAGATTGAGCGAACCCCCGGGGCTCATCTCACCATTGAGGCTCCCGTTCGGGCCTTTCGAGATTTCCATGCGTTCGACGAACGCAAAATCAAACCCTCCATTGGCCCCGAACAGCACGTCATCGAAGCCGTCGCGCTGCGCTCCGGTCTGAGTGTAGCCCCGGAGCGCAAAGGTGTTTCCTTCCTGGGAGCGCGTGTCGTTGAAAGCTGACATCCCGCCGACGAGACCGAGCACCTCCTCTGGCTGAACGGCCACCGTATCCGCGATGAGCTGCTCATTGATCGTAATCAGCGAGGCGGCCAGTTCCGTGATCGGCACCGCGATGCGCGATGCGCTCGTGCTGGAGGTGGTGGAGTAGCCGCGCACCGCCTGGGTGGAGACTTCGAAG
>JAZKEV010000125.1:20960-27999 GCA_040386765.1 Verrucomicrobiota bacterium
GAAAGCTGGACAGGATCGGCAACGGGAGCGGACGCTACCTGCGCAGGAGCGGATGTGGTCGCGGCCGCGAGCACAAACGAAAGGCGGCAGGCGAGAGGGAGCCATGGAGAGGTTTTCACGACGGGGGTTACGACGGACGACACGGGGCGGGGATGGGGCATCGTTGCGCGATGCGGAGGGCGTCGTCGATCTGCGGACCTTGGCATTCTGACCATACCAGGGATATCCTTTGGCTCGCCTGCCCCACTTCGTCGGATACTGCTGAATTATCCCGTGCCCCTCGGAGACAACCCCGATCTTCCCGTCCAGCGCCACCTGCTCACCGAACAGGTGCTGGCGCATCTGCGAGCGGGCATTGCCAGTGGCTGTTGGGGGAAACTACTTCCCACCGAACGCAATTTGGCGGCGTCCCTCCACGTCAGCCGATCAACCCTCCGCGTCGCGCTGAAGGCCCTGCGCCACGAAGGGTCGATCGAGTCGGTCCGGGCGCTCGGCAACAAAATCACTGCACGGGTCGGACGCACCCCTGCGGCGCCGATCACTCACACGGTCGGGCTGCTCGCGCCCGGCCCGCTGCACCTCCACGCGCCTTTCGCCAATGCGTGGTTGGACCACCTGCGGTCGGAACTCCATGACTATGGCATGGGCATCGTCGTGCATGAGAATTCTCATGTCTATACGCAGACGCGTCGCTCCACTGCGCTCGAACAGCTGGTCACACGCAACCGCCATGATTTCTGGGTTCCCGTGTTGTCGACCCCGGTCATGCAATCGTGGTTCGCCCGCTCCGGGCTTCCCTGTGTGCTGGCAGGCTCGCCGCATCGCGGGATCGAACTGCCGAGCGTGGACGTGGATTTTTTTGCGGCCTGCCGGCATGCGGCGGTGACGTTGCTGCAACTGGGCCACCGGCACATCCTCTATATCGATGAGCAGTCCCGCGCTCGCGGATATAGCCTCAGCGAGGCCGGTTTCTCCAAGGGCGTCGCAGAATATGGCGATCCTGATATCGAGATCACCGTGCGGCGTGTGCGGCCGGAGGACCGGTTGACCGCCGCCCAGATCCAGCCGATTTGGCGACGGCAGCATCCGCCCACCGCAGTCCTGGTCATGACGGCGGGGCGCTGCCTGGGGATTCACGGATGTCTCGCGCAACTTGGGCTGCGCGTGCCAGGCGACGTCTCCCTGTTGTGCCGCTCTTCAGGCACTTTTTTTGAGCATATGGTACCCACGCCGGCTCACTATGAATTCAGCCCGGACGAGTATGCCGCGCTGCTCGCGCACCACGTGCTGGCTAAGTTCAAAGGCTCGCCGCCGGGCGACCAAGCGCATCAACTCATGCCGAAATTCGTCCGCGGTGAGTCGCTCGGTCGCGCGCCCGAGAGGAAATAGCGGCGCCGAACCGGCAAAGGCTGCTAGGTATGGGGACGAAACCATCGCGGAGGGCTTGTTGCCGCAAAGGTCGCGCGCGACGCTCGGGACCGAAGTATGAATCATGCGCTCACCGGACCCGTCGCCGCACCGCATGCTCAGGCGCGGGGTGCGTTGGTTTGCGGGCCGACCCGCGAACTGAGCCGATCAGCACCCTCGTGACGCGAACAGCTTGGAGAGGGATTCGGACGATCCCGTGACCAACGGCGCATCCCGCCGACAACCTGCCTGACGACATCCCCCAATGTCGATGGTGCTTGCACTCCAAGGATGCGGCGCGTTCCCCATTAAACCCACCTCATGCCCGTAAGACCAATCCCCTATCGTTGGTTCATGGTCGCACTGCTTTTCCTGCTGGCGGTGCTCAACAACCTCGACCGCCAGGCGCTGTCCGTGCTCGCACCCACGTTGCGGGAAGCGCTCGGCTTCACCATGATCGAGTATTCATATATGGTGACGTCTTTCCTGGTCGCCTATGGCTTGGGTTTTTTCTTCTGCGGAGGAATTATCGATCGAGTGGGCGTGCGGCTGGCGGTGACTGGCGCACTCGCCGCCTGGTCGCTGGCCGGAATGATGCACGCGATGGCGGCCAGTTGGATCGCGCTCGCGGTCTACCGCTTTCTGCTTGGCCTCGGCGAAAGCTTTAATGCGCCGTGCGGGGTAAAAGGTGTCGCCGAATGGATTCCCAAACGTGAGCGGGGCCTTTGCACGTCCATCGTGTCCAATGGCAACGTGGTCGGGGCCATCATCGCACCCCCGCTGGTTTCATTGATCGCCCTTCGCTATGGGTGGGAGTGGAGTTTTCTGATCACCGGCGCGTTTGGCTTTGTGTTCCTGATCGCATGGCTCGCTTTCTACGACGCTCCGGAGCGCCAGCGCCGGCTGCGGTCGGAGGAACGCGACGCCATCATGGCAGACCGCGGGGACGCGGTGCGCAGGCCGGCGATCTCGGTGTGGAGTGCACTCGCTCAACCCGCGTGCATCGGGTTTCTCGTGGCGCGCTTTTTCACGGACTCCCTTTCCTTTTTCTTTTCGTTCTGGCTGCCCGAGTACCTCAAGGCGGCTCACGGCTTTTCATTGGCCATGATCGGTTTCTTCGCGTGGATCCCATTCCTCGCGGCCGGTATCGGCGGCCCGGGCGGAGGCGCTCTCTCCGATTGGCTAATCCGTCGCGGGTGGAAACCCATCGAGGCCCGCCGGCGAATGCTGCTTCTGGTCGCGTGCATCATGCCGCTCTCGATCGTCGCCGTCCATGTGACGTCACCCGTGTTCGCCATCGCGATCATCGGGGTTCTGCTCGCCGCCCAGTCGTGCTGGTTCGCCAATCTCTTCACGCTGATGTCGGAGTATTTTCCGCGCGAGCACATGGCCACCTATGTGGGACTGTCGGGCGTCGGTGGAACCATCGGCGGGATCATCTCCACCCTGGCCGCGGGAAAGATCATCCAAACCATCGGCTACGTGCCCGTCTTCACGTGCCTCGGCTTCCTTCACCTCCTCGGTCTCCTTTCAATCCACATTTTCTCCAAGCGGCAGCAGAGAAACAACGCCGGGCTTGTGGCCGCGTGCTCCGCCCTCGGTCCAGAGCCACGTCAAGAAGGTGGTCGTGAAGGTACGGCTCCGATTGCCCATGAAAGTCGCGGTTCAAACGCTTCACTCCGAGGTGGCTTCGCCCGAAGTATGCCGTAGCGCCGGTCCTGCGCACCCAAAGGTGTGTTGTTTAAACCATCGTTTTGGACTCTTGTCGCGGAGCGGATAGCGCACGCTCGGTCGCTTCATTCATGCCTACAACCCTGCGTCGCTGCCTCTCACTCGTTGTGCTGGCCTTTTGGACCCCTGTCGCGCCGTGCGCCGACCAATCCAGCGCGGTCATCCAGGGTGCAGGCGCGACCATCAAGCCTTGGAACGTCCTTTTTATTATCATCGACGATCACGGCCCGGGATTGCACGACGTATTTAAGGATTCGCCGGTCCACACTCCGAACATGCAACGGCTCGCCAGCCGGGGTACATGGTTCACCCACGCTTATGTCGGAGCCCCCGCATGCTGTCCGTCGCGAACTGCGCTCCTAACCGGGGCGCACGCGTCGAAAACCGGGGTCTACTATAACAACCAGGCATACCGCCAGACGACCACCTGGGTGTCGCGCGCCGCCACGCTGCCGCGGCAATTTCTGGACCACGGATATCTCACGGCGGGCTACGGCAAGATCGCCCACAACCGCTTTCTCACGGACGATATTTCAGACTACACCCCCGGTTACTACAAGATGTTGAACCGTGACGCGACCCATTCGGAATCGTCGCTGGCGAAGCACATCATCCCCAGTACGAAAGTGCAGGCATGGTCGAGCAGTTGGAACTGGGGCATGCTGCCCGACGACTGGGACCGCGACGATCCTGCGAAACTCCAGCAGGACACAGAATTTGCCAATCGCACGATCGCCCTGCTGCGCCAACCCCACGAAAAGCCCTTCTTCGTCGCCTGCGGCTTCTGGCGCCCCCACGTGAACTGGTACGTTCCCAAGCGCTACTACGATCGCTATCCGCTCGACAAGATCGAGCTCCCGAAAGGCTACCGAGCTGACGATCTCAAGGACGTTCCGGTCGTAGCCCGCTGGCTCGCGACGCACCGCCGCGAGCACGAGTTCTTTGTGAAGAACGACCTGTGGAAACCGGCGTTGCAGGCCTATTACGCCTCGATTGCCTACGTCGATGAGCAAATTGGCCGGATTCTGGACGCCTTGGAGGCGAGTTCACACCGCGACCAAACGCTGATTGTTTTTTGCGCGGACAACGGCTGGCACACCGGTGAAAAAGACCATTGGTCGAAGTTCTACCTGTCCGAACTCGCCTGCCGCGTCGTGTTTTCGATCTCCGTGCCGGGCCTGAAACCGCAGGTGTGCGAAGCGCCGGTTAGTCTGCTCGATGTTTATCCGACACTCATGAGTCTCTGCGGGATTCCGCGCCCGACTACCCACACCCTCGACGGCATCGATCTCACCGCCCTACTCCGCGGCACCACGAAAGTCCGCGGCGCGCCGGTGTTGTCCACCTACGGGCCCGGATGCCATTCGATCCGGGACGAGCGCTTCCGCTACACGCGCTACCGGAACGGGGCTGACGAACTGTACGACCACCAAGCCGATCCAAATGAGTGGACGAATCTCGCCGGCCAACTGCCCTTCGCCGACGTAAAGAACCGGCTTGCACGCCTGCTGCCGACCGCCGATGCGCCGGAAATCGTACCGTCGTCGGGGCGCGGTGCGAAAGATCCGAACGCTTGGGCCGATAGCGTGTTCAAGTAGATCCCGGTACCAACGGTCGGCCCCGTTACCGAGGGGCAGCGGATCGTCGCCGCGCCCTTGAACGGATTCAACCGTCTCCTCCGCCAAATCCAGTTGGGCCGCGAACTGTTGCAACGATAGGCTGGCGATCCGCAGGCGGGCCGCGCGGATCGCCGGCGCGGGAGGCAGCGAGCATTGTTACGTTCTGGCGTGCGCTCGATTTTACCTCGCCAGCGCCTCCGGGGTGAAACAGATGCGTGGGCTTCGCGTTACGCGACTTCCCATCATGAGCCTGTCGCAATCGACGTCTCCCGTTGCTGGCTCGACGTTGGCCTCGGGGACCGGGCCCCAATCTCCGGCCGGAGGCGCTCCAAACGAGAGCGCCCGTTGGTTCACCGACGAGGTGCATCCGCATGGCGGCCATCTCAAATCCTATCTCCGCGGCTCGTTCCCCTCCATCCGCGACGTGGACGATGTCGTGCAGGAATCGTATCTTCGCATCTGGAGAACGAAGGCCACGCAGCCGATTCGCTCAGCCAAGGCGTTGCTCTTTAAGATCGCCCGCCATCTGGCCATCGACCTCATTCGTCATCACCGCCGCTCGCCGATCGACGCAGTGAGTGATTTGTCACAGTTAGGCGTCATAGAAGAGGGCCTCACTGCGTTCGAGACTGTCGGTCTACAGGAAAAAATTGAAATGCTGACCGATGCCCTCGCCTCGCTGCCGGCCCGCCGTCGTGACATCGTCGTCCTCCGAAAACTCCAACGCCTCTCCCAAGCCGAAGTCGCTGCGCGCCTCGGCATCTCCGAACGCACGGTCGAAAACCAACTCTACCGTGGCATCCGGCAATGCGAAGCCTACCTCCACCAACGTGGACTCAAAACCCTCCATGGTCACGAAACGCGCTGAGCAGCCCGCGCCCGCGCACGTTCCGCCCGGTGGGGCCGCGAGCTCGCCGCTTGACTGGCCCTTCGATACCGGCGTGGTCGACCGCGTGCTGGGCCGTCTGGCGGAGAAAGTGCAGAAGAAGCGCCGCCGGAATCTTCGCACCGCAGCGGGAGCGTCGACGGCGGCGCTGGCCCTGCTCGTGGCGTTCTGGCTTGTTCCCCTGGTTCGCGACACGAGCACGATCCACACGGCAGCCGCCCGGCCTCAGGTCGTCGTGCTGCCCGACGGCTCACGCGCCGAGCTCAATGCGCAAACTCATCTCCGCACCGATTTTCGCTACGGGCGCCGGCACCTTCGGCTGGAACGCGGCGAGGCGCTGTTCTCCGTCGCCAAGGATGCCGACCATCCCTTCCTCGTGGAGACGCCGCACGGCACGGTGCGCGTGCTCGGGACTATATTCGATGTCCGCCTGGCAGGCGACACTCATCCAGACGTCACGCTCCTGCGCGGCTCCATCGTATTTGAAGCACTCGACGGAACCACGATCCGGCTCTCGCCGGGCCAGCAGCTTTCCGGTGCCTCCCATCGCGTTCGCAACCTTTCCCTGGCGGAGCTGGAAAATCTCACCACCTGGCGGCAAGGCCGGCTCGTGCTCGACGGCCTGACGCTGGCCGAAGCGGCATCCCGCCTCGCTCAATTTCACGGCACGTCGATCGTGGTCGCGCCCGAGATCGCAAATCTTCGGCCCGGCGGCACGGTCCCCCTCGGCAGCCTGAAAAAAATCCTCGAAGCGTTGCAGGAAGCGCTGCCGGTCCGGGTCGAACAGGCCGGGGACTCGATCCACATCGTGGCGCGATAAAATATTTCCGTTTCGCCCCGGCCAGCACTCGTTGCGCGAAATCCGGCAGATTCTTCCGGACGGCAGTGAGTGTTTTTCCAACCTGTGGCGTCAGCGTTGATGCATGACCTCCCGCCAGTTTTTTTTCCGTGCGTTCGCGTCCACCTCGGCTGCCTGGACCATCACCGTCTTTGCCAGTCTGTTCATTGCCGGCCAGGCGATAGCCAGGCCGCTGCGCTTCTCCATCGATGCGCAGCCGGCTGCATCGGCCTTGGGCGCATTCAGCAAGCAATCCGGTGCGCAAGTCACCTTCAGCCGCGACGAACTCGCCAACGTGGCGACCACCGCGGTCTTCGGCGACTATGAGCCGGGCGATGCGCTCAACCGACTTCTGGAGAACACCGGTTTCACTGCGACCCTGCGCGAAGCCGATTGGTTCGTCGTCTCACGGCGTCGCATCACGGGGCCAGTCCCCCCGCCAGCGGCGGCGGATGTGCCTTCGCGTCAAGCCAGCGAACTACCCGCGCAATTGGAGCAATACGTCGTCACCGGTTCTGCTTCCATCATTTCCCCGGTCGAGGAAATCAAGCGCCAGCT
>JAZKEV010000125.1:28009-37126 GCA_040386765.1 Verrucomicrobiota bacterium
GCGGGCGAAGACCGCCATCGTGGACAGCCTGACCGCGGTCGAGCTTGCACGCCTGCCGGATGTTTCGCTGGCCGAGGCGATGGACCGCATCGCAGGGGCTAGCTCCGTGCGCGGCTACAACAGCTCGCAGCCGCGCACCGTCACGCTGCGAGGTTTCGACTCCCGCTATAACAGCATGGTGGTCG
This sequence comes from Verrucomicrobiota bacterium, assembly GCA_040386765.1. GTDB lineage: Bacteria > Verrucomicrobiota > Verrucomicrobiia > Opitutales > Opitutaceae > ER46. The sequence goes on from JAZKEV010000125.1 coordinate 28,195, forward strand.
ATGGAAACCCGATCTGGAACGCGAGCCGCAACAACCGCGGCACCCAGCTCGACGTTTTTCCCGCAGGTACCGTCAGCGAAATCAATGCCTTCAAAACCGTCACCCCCGATCAGGATGCCAATTCCATCGGCGGCCACCTCGAGCTGCGCACGATGCGCGCGTTCGACGGTGGCTCGCAGCCTTATTTCCGGCTCAATGCGGCGCTGGGAAAATACGATCAGACCGGCGAAGAGGGCAGCGACACCCTCTCCTATCGGCTGAGCGGCGTGGGCAAGCGCGCATTCGGTCCGAACCAGCGCTTCGGCATCGTGGCTGGTGGCGCGGTCGATCGGGATCGTTTCAGTGAAGTCTACAATACGATCACGGGCTATTCGCAGATTGGCGGGATCGACGTGGTCAACGGCAGCATTTTCCATGGCCGCGGCGACAAGGATGTCTCGCGCACGAGCTTTTATGGGAAACTCGAGGCGCACGCCACCGATCAGTTGTATGCCTTCGTTTCCGCGAGCTACTTCCGGCAGCGAAATGAGGAGCAGTACTACCGCGGCGGGCCTTTCCTGACCGCGACGGCGGTGACCAATGTCGGGCCCGGCACCGGCGCCTTCACGCGCGCGACGAATGAGCAATACCTGGAAAGCTACGAGCTCGACCGCACGACCTGGCTCATCGGTTCGGGGCTCGATTATCGCGTCGGCTCGCGGAGCGTTGTCGCGATCCGCGGCGCCTATACCCGCTACGCGCACGACGAAGTCGATTCGATCAGCGAGAAGTTCCAATTCGCGAACGTCGCTGGCACCTATACGCTCACGGATACAGAGGGCCTCCTGTCGTTGACGCCGAACGCTCAGATTTCGGACCCGGCCAATTGGAACTACGCCAACCGCAACAACCGGCCCTCGACGCACACCCGGTTGCCCGATCGGGACAATGTTTACAGCCTGCGGGCCGACTACGATTTCAACGCGTTCGCAACCGCCCGCGGTTTCGGCTTCAAATCCGGCCTCTATTGGCGGCGCCTGGATCGCAATTTCGACCAGACGGTCGACAGCTACTCCCTGCCGAGCGGCGTCACCCTGAACCTCGGTCAAGTGCTCGACGCCCGGGCGAGCAGGACGCTCGACGGCGTGGCTCCCGCCACGATCGATCCCGACGCATTCTGGGGCTTTATGGAGAGCAAGGGGACACTGACCCGCACGCTCGCGCCGGGGTCGGATTACCGGCTGACCGAAGATGTCTTCGCCGCCCACGCGGCGACCACCTACACGCTGGAGGACTTCCGGCTGCTGGCGGGCTTCCGGGTGGAAACGACGCGCGCGACCAACTCCACTGGCAATGTCGTGAATGGCGTCGTCACTCCCGTGACCTGGGACATCGACTACACGAATCTGCTGCCGAACCTGCAGGCGTTTTATGATCTTACGCGCCAGCTGCGCCTTCGGCTGGCTTATACCCAAACGCTCGCCCGGCCCGACTTCAATAGCTTCGCGATGGGACAGACCGTGACTCCAGACGGCAACGGCAACCCGATCGTCAGCGGAACCAATCCCCGCCTGCCGCCGCGCGAAGCCTCCAACTACGACAGCAGCATCGAGTACTACTTTTCCGACGGCTATGTCTCCCTGGGAGCGTTTTACAAGGACCTGCGGCACGAAACCTTCACGCAACAAACGCAAACGCGCGATGGCAGCGGCAATGTCATCCTCACCGAAAGGCTGCCGCTCGATAGCGGCGCCGGCACGCTGCGCGGATTGGAGTTCAGCTTCGCCAGGCGGACGTTCCGCGAATTGCCCGCGCCTTTGAACGCGTTCGGCCTGAGAGCCAGCTACACGTATCTCGACGGGCATTGGAACGTGGTCTTCACCGATGGCTCGCGGCGCACCGTGAACGGCCTGCGCAATCAGCCGAAATGGCTGGGCAATGTGGAGCTGACCTACACGCGCCGGACCTTCGACCTCACCCTCGCCTGGCGCCTGCGCGGACGGACGTTTACCGGGACCTTTGGGACGGATGCCGCGGGCGACGGCTGGACCGGCCGGTATCAGCGCCTCGACCTGCAGGCGGGGTTCGCTCTCCGTCGCGGATTGAAGCTGTTCGTGGAGGCGCGCAATTTGAACAACGCGTTCTGGATCGAGGATATGGGTCTCACCCGCTCCATGACGTCCTCCGTCAATCCCGGGCGCAGCTTTGGCGTGGGAATGAAATATCAGATGTGAAAACCCTCATGCACTGCTTTTTTCGGCGCGCGCTCGCCATTCTGTTTCTCCTCGCGACAGGCCTCCATCCCCTCGCGACCGGCGCAAGTGCACCGGCTACTTCCGGATCGGTCCTGCCGCCGTGGAGTGAAGGGCACCTCGATATCTACCATATCAGCACGGGGCGAGGGAACGCGACCTACTTCATCTTCCCGGACGGTACGACGATGCTCTTCGATGCCGGCGAATTGAACGCAGCCAAGGCGGGCAAGTTCGCGCCGATGAAATTGGTCGATCCCCGCCCGAACGACACTCGCTCCGCGGGTGAATGGATTGCCCGCTTCATCCAGGCGGCCGCTCCTCGTGGAGCACCGCCCACGCTCGACTACGCGGCCATCTCACATTTCCACGAGGATCACTATGGCCACGTCCATGCGCAGACTCCGGACTCGCCGAGCGGAGCCTACAAGCTCGCGGGCCTGACCCGGGTCGGCGACATCATTCCCATCCGGACGATGATCGACCGTGGGTTTCCCGCTTACGATGTGCCAACGGACTTGGATGCAATCCTTGGAACCTCGTTCCGCAACTACCGGGACTTCACCCGCTACCACGCGCGCGTCCATGGCATGCAGGTGGAAGGGCTGCGCGCGGGGCGCGACGATCAAATTGTGCTGAGAAAGGACCGGGCGAAGTTTCCCCATTTCTCGGTTCGCAACGTGAAATGCAATGGCGCGATTTGGACGGGGCGCGGCTCCGAGGTCACGGAATACATCCCTCGCGCACAGCTCGCCGCCACGCGTCCTTTCGTGGAAAACCCCTTGAGCCTGGCGCTGAAGATCAGCTACGGCGCCTTCGACTACTACACCGGCGGTGACAACACCGGGCTGCGCGGCTTCGGCATGCCGGGCTGGTTCGACGCCGAGACGCCCATTGCGCAAGCCGTCGGGCCAGTGGACGCTCTCGTCCTCAATCATCACGGAAATCGCGATGCAACGAACGAAGCATTTTTGAGCGCGCTGGCTCCCCGCCTCATCGTGCAACAGGTCTGGATCTCGGACCACCCCGGCGGCGAGGTGCTGCACCGCATGATCTCGGAAAGCCTTTATCCCGGACCGCGCGACATCTTTTCGACGTCGATGCGTGAGGAAACCAAGGTGGCCATTGGCCCCTGGATGACCAAAGCCTACCGCAGCTTCGAAGGACACGTGCTGATTCGAATCTCTCCCGGTGGGAGCAGCTACATGGTCTATGTATTGGATGATCGACGGGAAGGGCAGATCGTGGTCGCCCAGCATGGGCCGCTGGCGGCCCGGTGATCGGCTGCCGCTGGAAATGGGAGGACCCTCTGTCCTTCACCAACGCCGGATCCATCAAGCAAGAGGGCCGCTCCACAATGAGCGGCCCTCCCTTGATTCTATCACAACAACTATGACCGGCGGGAAAGACGCCGATGCGGGCCGTGTTGCTCAATCGTAAATGCGCAGCGCGGCGTAAAGTCACCTTGCCGTCACAAATCCGGCTGCAGCCGGCGGATGGTTTCGAAGATGCGCATGCCGTCCGCGGCAACTGCCCGAAAGCGCGGCGCCACGTCCACACTTCAACTGCCGGCCGTAGCGCGCGGTGCGATCGCGACCAACTCGTAGCCGACATTCCGGTGAGCGAGTACTCGATTCTCCGCGTTCTTGTGCACTACGCCTGCTCCACTCAGCGGGGCAGCATCCGCATGAGCCGTTCTCCCATCCGGATGCGTGCGCCCACCTGTAGGTGCTCGCAAAGGGCGAAGCCACGCGGGGCAAAGACGATGATCGTCGAACCATGCTGGAACCAGCCGAGCTCCTCCCCGCGGGTCACGCGCGTCGCACAAGGGATTTCGTTGGGCCCCTTCCAGCGCAGATGCAGCAGCACGTCCAGGAAATGCAGGCGGATGGCTGCGACGAGGATTGCAGCCACGGCCACGAGAGCGATGGGCCGGCCATCCTCCAGGCGCAGCCGAAGCACGGCGCGCTCATTCCGGCAGAACAACTTTTCCACGCGTTTCAGCGCGATGGGATTCACGTTCCACGTATCGCCACTGATGTAGGTGACATTTTCCACCAGCGCATCGGCCGGGGCGTGGAACCGATGATACATCGTCGAAGTCAAGCGGAGGGTGACATAGCATCCATCGCGAAAGGGTTCCGCCGCCGCCTCGCTGCCGAAGAGATCCACGAGGGAATAAGGAAATCCCTTCGCTTGGAAAAGCCGCATGCCCTCGACGGCGCCGCCCGCCCCGATGATGGCGTCGCAGGGACTTACCATGTATTCGGGCGCAGGATCCACCGGTCGGGCCCCGGGACGAAGCTCGCGCGTGAAACAGTCGTGCATGCTGGCAAACTGGCGATGCCTGGCCTCGCTGAGATCGAGATCGGTGAAAAGTCGCCAGGCGGCGATGGACAGCCGGGCCACGATCGGATTCCGGATCTGGCTGAAGCGGCCCATCAACCTCGTCAGGAGCACACGCGGGATGCGGTTCGTGAGGAGAAAGTTCAGATCCTCCTGCAAGAGGAGGTTGTCACGCAGTTGTTTCAATCTCGACCGCTCTGCCGGGTTGGCACCCGCAGGTTTTGCTGGCACAGGTACATCACTCATGGCCACGCCTTTGCTGAACTATTTCCTGGCGATCTTGCTGGCGGCGTTGGTCACGCACTACGCGTGGCGCCGCCTCCAACTGTCGCTCGCCAAGCACCGTTCGCTTGCCGGCCATTCCCGCATGGCAAAGCGCGTGGCGGGACTGTTGCCGGGATATTCCTACGATGAAACCCGCTTCTTCTCGGCCGACGATGCGCCGGCTGAAGTGGTGGCGAAGCGCCGGGAAGGATTCCAGCGCCTCGCGCATGGTTTTCTCGAGCGACACCCCAAGTCCATCGCTCAATCCATCGCGGCGGGTGAGCGGATTTCCGACCTTCAATTCACGCGAGCGTATCGTGTGCCCTTTCCGTTCAGCCGCTATTTTCGCGAGAATCTGAAGGTGGGCGGCTTCGTCTCGACGAGCGAAGGCGTCACGATTTCCGATCTCGACGGGCACCGCTTCTACGATCTGAGCGGCTCCTACGGCGTGAACGTCATGGGCTACGATTTCTACAAGAGATGCATGGCCGAAGCGAGCGAGCGCGTGAAAGATCTCGGGCCTGTGCTCGGCAGCTTCCACCCCTGCGTGGCTTGGAACGCGGAGAAGCTCTGTCAAATTTCGCGCAAGGACGAGGTGTCGTTCCACATGTCGGGGACCGAAGCCGTGATGCAGGCGGTCCGCCTGGCGCGCTATCACACGCGCCGCAAGTTTCTCGTGCGCTTCTGCGGTGCGTATCACGGCTGGTGGGACGACGTGCAACCGGGACCGGGCAATCCGCAGCCGCCGGGCAAGACCTACACGCTGAAGGAAATGGACGAGGCCACGCTGCGGGTCCTGCGCACCCGGACCGATATCGCCTGCGTCCTTGTAAATCCGATCCAGGCACTGCATCCCAACGCCGCTGCGCCGGGCGACTCGTCGCTCGTCGACAGCAGCCGCCGGGCGGGATTTGATCGCGAAGCCTACACGGCCTGGCTCAAGCGACTGCGCGAGGTGTGCACGGCGCGCAGAATCGTCCTGATCTTCGACGAAGTTTTCCTGGGTTTCCGCCTGGGGCCTGGAGGCGCACAGGCCTATTTCGGGGTCGAAGCCGATCTCGTCACCTACGGCAAGACCCTCGGCGGAGGCCTTCCGGTCGGAGTCGTCTGTGGCCGGAAAGACTTGATGAAGCGGTTTCGCGAAGAGCGCCCCGCCGACATCTGCTTCGCGCGGGGCACGTTTAATTCGCATCCTCACGTGATGGCCGCGATGCAGGTCTTTCTCGAACGCTTGGAATCCGAGGAGGTGAAGGAACTGTATCGGGGCCTGGACGAACGCTGGAACCGCCGCGCAGCCGCGCTCAACGAGCGCCTGCGAGCTGCGCATTTGCCGGTGCAGGTTGCCAATCTTTCCTCGGTATGGACCGTCTTTTATACCGTGCCTTCCCGCTACAATTGGATGCTTCAGTTTTACCTTCGGTCGGAGGGACTGGCGTTGAGTTGGATTGGCACCGGGCGGCTGATCTTCAGCCTGAATTTCACCGAAGGCGATTTTGAGGCGGTGGCAACGCGGTTCGTCCGGGCGGCTCAAGCGATGCAAAACGACGGTTGGTGGTGGGAACGGCCCGGAGCCACGAACCGCGAGATTCGCCGAAATATTCTCAAGGAAGCGTTTTGGCAGCGTCCTCGGAACTGAGGCCCTCGGAATTCAGGGCCGCGGAATGCGCCGGCACTTGGGCGTGGGCGTGATCCATCGGGTCGATGAGCTGACCCTTCAGCAGCGCGATCGGAGACTGCCAATAGAGCATGATATCATGAAAAGGGTCCGTGATGATCTTGAACATCCAGACCACCCCGGTGATCACGTCCTTGATGAAGAAGAGATGCACGGTGCGGAAGAGCAGCCCGCCAAGGCCGATGAAGAGCCAGGCCCAGCCGACCGTGTGCAGATAACCAGCCAAGTCGGTGGCAGGCTCAATCAGCCCAAAGAGTGACGGGCTCAGAAACAGGACGATGGGGGCCACCGACCAGATGGACATCAGCACCACTTTACGCCGGAGATTATAGCCGACCTTGATGTCCTCCTTGTGCTCATGGGTGGCATCGTTGACGTGATCGTAACCCCGGGGTTCAAAAAAGAAATGCCCGGCCTGCCGGCTGGTCATCGAGACGCCCCAGGCGACCAGTGCAGCCAGTGCGGGATCGCGGAAAAGCAGCACGTAGGCGACCAGGAAACTGACCGCACTCAATAGATGCAGCGATTGATTGATGCGACTGTGGTGATAATAGCGATGGTCGTCCCATCGCTGGATCCGTAGAGCTTCGAGATAGTGATTCACTGAATGAGTATATTGAAGGATGGTAACTACGCGGATACCGCCGCTGGTTTCGAAGAGCAGCATGAAGAGGAATGTGGATCCGCCTCACAGGGCTGGATTTGGTCTTTCATGCCCGTTGGCGCGAGCCTGTCCGTGGACGTCGTCCAGTTGTAACATCGCGACAAATCGGGCTTGGCGACGGCGGGGGCCGCCACGTAAACGAAACGGAAGAGGAAAAGCCCGGGCAGGTGCTGTAAGAAATGGTCCCTAACAGCGGCGCCGTAAAGCCGTCGCGGACATATTGCCGAGGACCCGGCCCTCGCGGTGTGTTGCCTTCCAAGCGTGACTGCGCAGCCGACAGCCGCGGCGATATAATCGACAAACCGACGGGTTAAGGCATGGGCAATAGCCCGACAACACCGCGGAATCGAGGCAGGGGTGTCCTCACCCGCGGGATAACGGTAGTGTACACGATAGCTCGCGGGGTGAAGGCACCCCGCCTCCACCCCAGGCGATTGCGCGAGCCTCAATAAATCCGTTACGTGATCTCGGTGATCTGCTTCGTCGCGATGCCGATCGGCCGGTCCAGCGGCACGCCTGCACAGCCAAGGAGCGTGGTGAGCAGGTCGCCTTGGTTTCCGCGCACATTAGGGAGGAAGCGGCCCGTATTGATCGTGCCGCCGCCGCGACCCGCGACGATGAAGGGGAGATTCTGGCGGGCGTGCTTGTTGCCGTCTTCCAGGCCGGAGCCCCACATCATGATGCAGTTGTCGAGCAGAGTGCCGTCACCTTCCCGGATGCTCTGCATCTTTTTGATCATGTAGGCGTACTGCTCGATGTTGAAGGCGGTGATCGCGGCGACCTTCCGCACCTTCTCCGCATCGTTGGCGTGATGGGTCTGGGAATGATGCGTATCCTTGAATCCAAGTTCCGGATACGAAACGCCGTTGGGCGTGGAGCCGATATAGGTGCTGACACGCGTGATGTCGGTCTGGAACGCGAGCACGTTCAGGTCACACATCACCTGCATGTACTCGCTGCGCTTGTCCCCCAGGGGAATCTTGATCTCGATCGGCGGCGAATCCGAGGCGTGGCGTTTGCTGGTGCTGACACCGGCCTTCTCCAGCGCCGCCTCTTTCTGGCGGAATTCGATCGCGGCGATCCGGCGCTCCACGGAGCGCACGCTGTCGAGATACTCGTCCAGCTTGTGCTGGTCGCCCTGCGGCAGTTTACGCCGCAGGTCCTTCGCACCGCCGATGACCAGATCGAGCATCTTGCGGTCGAGCGCATCCGTCTGCGCGGACTGGCCGGGCCGGCGGCGCTGGCCGGCCTGATCCGTCATCCCGAAGAGCCGGTTGAGCACGCTGCGCGGATTGGTCTCGGCGGGCATGGCCTGCGTGGCCGAGCGATAGCTGCAATGCGAATAGTAGCCCTCGTTCAATCCCTCCTGGTTTTCCTTGTGCGTCTGCGGCATGGTGGCCAGTTCGAGCGAGGGCAGCGACGTGAGATGGCCCACGTAATTCGCGGCGATCTGGTCGGCCGAAATCGCAATGGCGATCTGGCTGCGGCGGTCCGCATCGGGGAGCCGCGCGGTGAGCCACGTCGATAATTCCAGAGCGTGCGGTGCGCCGTTGAACGGCGAGATCGGCACGCCCGAAATTCCCTTCATCAGCAGGCACTCGCTGAGCACGGGGCGCAGCGACTCCAGCGCGGGCGGCGGAGCCGTCAGGAAGCTCTCAGGGTTCGCCGGCCAGAATTGCTCCATGATGACGCCGTGCGGCATATACATGAAGCCGAGGCGCACGGGTGGCTTGGCGGCCTTCTTCTTCGCCG
>JAZKEV010000125.1:37136-37519 GCA_040386765.1 Verrucomicrobiota bacterium
AGCCCATGGATTCGAACAACGGCAGGGCGAGGGCGATGCCGAGCCCTTTCAGGCACGTACGACGATCGATGAGGTGATTGCTCATGGTGGGGCGTGGGGGAAGTTTGATGGTGGGAGGCGCGGCGGTGCGGCCTCTTTGGTTATTGGATACGGCGCTGCGTGAAGGGGTAGCTCGTAATGACCTCGGTGATCAGAGTCTGCATACGGTAGCCGTCGCTGGCAATCGTATCCATCAGGCGATCCACCACGATTTCGTCGTAGCCCTCGAGCGGGCGGCAGAGGGCATACGCCAGCAGTTTCTCGGTCAGGTTGCGGGCCAGGTCCGGCTGCCGGGCGGCGATGATGCCTTTCAATTCCTTGGGCGACGAAAAACGTTTTCCGCC
>JAZKEV010000126.1:0-2262 GCA_040386765.1 Verrucomicrobiota bacterium
CGGGTTCGGCGTGGGCGCCGGCGATCCAGAACGGCAGGCCGATGGCGCGGATTTTTTCGAAGTCGGGTTGGTCGCGTTCGCCATAGAGCGGCTCGCCGGAGGGCGTGAGCTGCATGGCGCCGCGTGGGGGAGCGTTGTGTCCGCCGGCGGCTTCGGTCTCGACGACAAAACCGTCCACGCGCCCGGTGGATTTGCGGGCGAGGGTGAGAGCGAGCGTGGCCGAGCTGACGATGGCGATGAACTGCGGACGCCGCAGCACGGGAGCCGGGCCGTTGAAAAATTTAGCCGGATCGAAGGAGGCGAGGGCTTCCGTTGCTGGAGCGCTGGCGGTCGGGTTGGCGGTGACGTCGATTTTGAGCTGCGCGGTTTCACCCCGGGCGAGTTGGTCGAGTGCGCCGGGGATGGCGCGGGGAATACCGGCGCCCATGAGCACGTAATCGACGCCTGCGAGCATCGCTCCGTAGAGCGAGGGCAGGGTGGGGATCTGGATTTTTTCGAGGAGATTGATGCCGACTAGGCCGGCGTGGTTTTCCTTGGCGAGGAAGATCTCGACGAAATTAGCCGCGACCGTGAGTTCGACCAACGCGGATCCGCCGGGAAGAGCGGGCATCGGCGTGAGTTTGAACGACGCGTCGGAAGCCAGTCCGCCGTCCACGAAGTAGGTGGCGAGGATGCGTTCGGCGATGCCGGGAATGGGGAATCGGGCGAGGGCGCGCCGCATGTGTCCATCGGAGTCACCGAGTTGCAGACGGCGGGCGAGGACGACCGGCAGCAACGTGCCGGAGACGACGCCAAGCTGACCTTGTTGGGAAACGGCCCGGGCGAGAGTCCAGTTGGAGACTCCCACGCCCATACCGCCCTGAATGATGATCGGGGGTGACATAGCCGGCCAGTCAACCGGCGGGCTCAGGCACGGGGAAGGGGCATCTGCCCGAGGAGTGCAGTGTGATGGGTTTCGATTGAGGCTCAGAGCCGCTGCTTATGGGCGTGTCGAATAAGATGTGAATAACCGGCCAAAAAGTTTTCCGCGACCGGCATTGCCTAAGTCACGCCATACCCTTGCCTCTCTGTTCCGCTTCATGGCTGACGACTTTCCGAAATCCTCCCGACGTTCCCGTCGCGACTCCGACGAACCCCGCGATCTCGCATCCGTGATTGGTCGTGTGCCGCCTCACAGCATCGAGGCCGAGGAATACTTGCTGTCGTGCTGCTTTCTTGATGGCGCCGACATCGTGGCGCGCTGCTTGGAGGGCAAGCTCACGGCGACCGCATTCTATTCACCGGCCAATCGCGTCATTTTCGATAAACTGGTCGATCTCTACAACAAGGGCGTTCCGATCGATCTGCAGATCTTGGCCGAGGAGTTGAAGACCAGCCGTCAGCTCGACGAAATCGGCGGTTACGCCTATCTCACGCAGGTCAGCAGCCGCATCCCGACCACGGCACAGTCCAATTACTTCATCGAAAAGGTTCGCGAGCTCCATCTCTTGCGCGAGCTGATCAAGGTCGCCACGGGCGCGGTCGAGGGTTGCTACGCCTACGAGGGTGGACTCGAGGAGTTCGTGGACAAGGTCGAGCAGGACATTTTCAAGGTCACCCAGGACCGCGTTTCCGACGGCGCGGTGCAGATGAAGGGGCCGACCAACGAAGCCATGGCCGTCATCACGAAGATGATGATGAAAAAGGGTGAACTCACCGGCGTGTCCTCGGGCTTCAAGGATCTCGACGCGTTTACCTACGGCTTTCAGCGCCAGGAAATGATCATTCTCGCGGCTCGTCCTTCGATGGGTAAAACCTCGCTCGCGCTCAATTTTGCCGAGGCTGCCGCGTTTCCAAAACGGGGTGAGGGCGTTCCCATTTTGATCTTTTCGTTGGAAATGGGCTCGGCCCAGCTCGCGCTGCGTATGTTGTGCGCGCGTGCCAAGGTGAACATGAAACTTTTGCGTGACGGCCTGTTGTCCAAAAACGGTGCCGAGCAGCAGGAGTTGCTCAAAGCTGCGGACGAGTTTTCGAAATCGCCCATCTTCATCGACGACTCGAGTCACCTGACGATCATGGAACTGCGCGCCAAAGCCCGCCGTCTGCAATCGCGCCAGAAACTGGGTCTGATCATCGTGGACTACTTGCAGCTCCTTGCTCCGACCGACTCGAAAACTCCTCGTGAACAGCAGGTCGCGGAAATCTCTCGCGGATTAAAGGCGCTGGCCAAGGAACTCGACGTGCCGGTCATTGTATTATCCCAGCTGAACCGTTCCGCTGAAA
>JAZKEV010000127.1:0-14958 GCA_040386765.1 Verrucomicrobiota bacterium
CCCATGTTCAGCGGCAACACGGTGGCGATCGCGAAGATCACGACCAGCACCAGCACCGACAGTATCTGAATGCTCACCTTGGAATGCCCCTCCCGCCCGTCCGCGGGGCGGACGGCGCTCGCCTTGCAGGCCAGCGCAAGCGATCAGGCCATCGACGTGCGGCCATGCGGTGGCGACCTCGGCGGCGGCGCGGGCCACGTCGGACCATGCGCCGACATCGCAGCGCGAGGCGCGGAAATTCGCATGTTGGCGGGCGAAGTCGGATTGGTCGGAACGGGCGAGTCCCCACACCTGATGACCGCGGGCGAGGAGGCGTTCGGCGAGGGCGCGGCCGATGCCGGTGCTGGAGCCGGTGAGCACGAGATTCATGCGATCAAGGGAAGGGGAGGTTGCGCCGCTGGTAAAGCAGCATGCGGCGGCCGCCGAGGTGGAATTCGTTGGCGACGCGCAGGTGGGCATCGCACCACGCGCGGAGTTGCGGGCGGAGTGCTACGAGCTTGCGGTCGTAGGGGAAGCCGCCCTCAGGCCCTTCGGCAGTGAGGAAGAAAAAATCGCTCTCAGCGAGGCGCGCCATGACGGTGGGCTCGTCGGGCTCGAAGATGCCGGTGGGGAGCGTCATGTCGATCGCGAGCCAGACCTTCTGACGCTCGTAGCAGATGATGCGGAGAGCCTGGGCGTCGAGGGCGTCGGTGATGTAGTCCACGCCGACGCGAAGCTCACGCAAGCCGCCGCGACGCGCGCGGTCGTAGACCTCGTCGGCGAGGGTGTTGACGCGGCGTGTCTCGGTAAGGGTTTCTACAGAGAAAGCAGAGCGGGTTTGCTGGCGGGCGAAGAAGCCGAGGGCCGCGAGTACGATGAGCGCAGAAGCGAGGCGGAGTTGAAGCGGCGAGGCGCGCCGAGCGGCGGCGATCCAGACGGTGGCGGCAAGGATGAGGAGGCCCGGAACGAGAGCGCTGACGACGACCTCGGACTTTTGTTTGTGAAGGAATAGAACCAGCGCGGGCGCGAAAAAGAAAAGGGCTCCGATGAACCAACCGGGGGATTTGGCGGGCGACGATTCGCCGCGACGGAGAAAGGCGAAGACGAGGGCGGCGGCTGCGGACACGATGACGACAAACCAGCCGAGGTGGCGGTTGAGCAGTTGGTCGCCGAGAAAGCGGAGGGCGCCGACGATGCTTAAGTTGGAGGCGCGGATGGTGCTCTCGGGGCCGAGGTAGTGGCCGATCAGGTAGTACTCGCGGATCGTCGCGAGGTTGATCCAGAAGACAGGCGCAGCGAGGACGAAGGCGATGCTGGCGGCGAGCGCGAGATGGAGCAGGCCACGGCGGCGGTCGGAGCCAGCGGCGATCCATGCCAGGAGGCCGCCGAAGATGACGACGAAGTACGTGCCGGTGAGAAAGCGCGTGAGCAGCGTCAGTCCGACGGCGACGCCGAAAAGGACCGAGCCGGCGCGGGATTGGAAGCGGTCGGCGAGCCACGCGCACGAGGCGGTGACGCCGAGTGCGCACATCGCGAGGTGGTCGAGCCGGAAATCGTACGCGGAGCCGGGGATATCCTGCCACGGGCCGGTGAGTGCGAGTGGGAGCAGGGCAGCGGCGAGGCCGAGGGCCGGGCGAGCGGAGGCGCGAGCGACGGCGGCGAAGAGCGAGAGTTGCCACGCCGCGAGCGCGAGGAAGTTGAGCGCGAGGGCGGCGGAGCGCGAAGCGCCGGTGAGCTTGAACGCGATCAGCGCAAAGAAATCGTGGAGGGTGCCTTGGGCGGAGACGTTGGTCAGCGACTGCCAGAGGGCGGCGAAAAAGCCGTGGGCTCGGGCATACTCGAAGGCGGTGTAGCTCTCGCCGAGGTACTGGGTTTGATCGTTCCAGCGCGGGTAAACGCCGGTGAAGCGGCGGGCGCCGAAGCGGTCGAAGAGAAAGAATTCGAGCGCGAGGACGGCGAGGAGAATCCAGGGGGCAGGGGAGCGGAGCCGCGCGCTCATACAAATACCATGGCCACAAAAAGGCGCAAAAGGGGACTGATGTACTTTGGCACCGTGCGCTTTGTTGCGGCCATGGGCTGGCGAGCGGAAGTCCGCGGCGGCGCGTCAAGGATAACGCGCCCTGCCTCAGTGGCGCGCGTCGTATACCCAGCGGTTGGCTTCGAGCCAGCGGAGAGTCCGGATGATGCCTTGCTCGATGGTCAGCTTCGGCTTCCAGCCGGTGGACTGGATTTTCTTTGTGTCGAGGAAGATGAAGGGATTGTCGCCGACCCAGCCGCGTTCGCCGCCGGTGTATTCGAATTTCGGAGACAGGCCGAGGGCGGCGCAGATGAAGCGGATGCTGTCGTTGACCTGGACAAATTCGGCGGTGCCGAGGTTGTAGATCTGGGTGTGGTGCTTGGCGTCTTTGGCGGTGTGCTTCCTCGTGACGTGAAGCATGGCGTCGATGCAATCCTGCACGTAGAGGTAGCTCTTGCGCTGCTGGCCGTTGCCGAGCACGCGGAGGCGGTCGGGGTGCTCGACGAGCTGCTTGTAGAAATCGAAGACGTGGCCGTGCGTGTAACGCTCGCCGAGGATGGAGACGAAGCGGAAGATGTACGCTTCGTCGATCTGCGAGCCCTCGGCGTAGGCGCCGAGGAGGCCCTCGCCGGCGGTCTTGGAGGCGCCGTAGAGGGAGGTCTGGATCGGGAAGGCGTCGGTCTCGGGCGTGGGTTTTTCAGGCGTGACCAGCGCTTCGCCGTAGACGGAGCCGGTGGAGGAAAACGCGATGCGCTTCACGCCATTGGCGCGCATGGCCTCGAGGACGTTGAAGGTGGCGATGGTGTTTTGCTGCAGGTCCTTCTCGGGGTGTTTCCAGCCGTCGCGGATGTCGGCGTTGGCGGCGAGGTGGAAGACGAAGTCGGCGCCCTTCATCGCGGCGGTCAGAGCGGGGAGATCGAGATTGTCGCCGCGGACGAGGCGGAACTTCGGGCTCTGGTGCGCGCCGTCGAGAAACTTGATCTGGCCGGTGGAGAGATTGTCCCAGCCGGTCACGGTAACGCCGTCAGCGAGGAGGCGATCGATGAGCGTGGAACCGATGAAACCGGCGGCGCCGGTGACGAAGACGTGTTGCATGAAAAGGGAGTGAAGGAAGAGGGACTGAGGGAGTAAGGGGCGGTGGCAACTCAGGGTTACGGGTAGGGGCGACGCGGTGGCGCGTTGAAGAAGCCGTCGATGCTGCGCCGCAGGTGCTGGTAGCGTTGTTGCACCTCCTCAGGCACGCCCCAGAGGATCTCGCCCTGATAGTGCAGGGTCAGCGCGGCTTCGACCGCAAAGCCGGCGAGGGCGAGGAGGACGAGCGCTACGCGCAGCGCGAAACGCCACCGCGGCGGGGCCGATTCGACCGCGGCGAGGCCGAAGGCCGCGGCGGCGACGAGAAACGGCACCCAGTCGCCCGTGTAGCGCTGGGCCGTGGCGATGGCGGCGAAGAGCGCGAGGCTCATCGGCATCACGGCGACCCAGAGCACCAGCACGCCGGCGCGCGTGCCGGGAAGAAAAATTATCGCCGCGAGGCAGCCGAGCGTGGCGAGCGCGAAGAGGCTGGGCATCGCGTAGGGCATCGCGAGCGTGTGGTCGGGGAGATCGATCTTCGATTCGGGGAAACCGCGATGAGGCCGCCGCGTGCCCAGGAAGATCCAGGGGAAATTGGGCTCGAGGCGGACGTTGGCCCGGACGACGTAGGTATCGATATTGTAGTCGATATTTACGAGGTGGAAGCTCTTGCCTTCGATGTAAGAAATGCGCCGCAGATCCTGGTACGGGCGGCTGATGCGGAGCGGCGCGGGATCGAAGAGCCCGAATTTCAGGTAAGCCATGCCGTTGAGGGTCAGCAGCCCGACAAAGCAAAGGACGCCGACGCCGGCATGCCGGAGCAGGCGGCGGGGCCGCTCGTGCCACGCGAGGAAAACGACGACGACCCCGAGCAGCGTGAGAGCGAAAAGGCCGGTGGGCGGACGCGAGTGGAGCGAAAGCACGCCGAAGATCAGCGCCCAGACCCACCACCGCCGCGCGGGTGTGCGCAGATGGCGCAGCGAGCACCAGCAGGACCACAGCGCAAACGTGATACCCGCGAGGATCGCCTCATGGAAGACGTAGCTGCGGCAGCCGACAAAGAAGATCGTGCTGCCGAGACCGGCGCTGGCGACGAGGAGGACGACGGCAAAGGGCGACGGCACGCGCGGGCGCGAGGCCTCGCCCAGCAGGCGATACGCCGCGACGAGCGCGGCGATAAAGTAGAGCACCATCAACGCGCGGCTGAGCTTGCCGAACGCGACGCCGGCCGCGACGAAGGGCAGGCGCAGCAGCGCGGGCGTGGGGCCGAAATAGCCGTAGAGCTTTCCCTTGGCCTCGAAGGCCTCGCCGCCGATGGCATCCTCGGGGACATCGAGCCGGCCTTGGAGAAAACTCGCGGCCTGATAGTCGTAGAAATTTCCGAAGATCTCCGCGTAGTTGAACTGGAAGCTCCCGAGTGTGACGAGCCACGTGTAGAGGAAGGTGCAGACGGCGAGCGACCCGAAGAACCAGCGACGCGACCGGCGGAGCTGGAGGGGATCGACGGGAATGTCCGGAACCGGTGGCGGGAAGTACGGCTGCGCGCGTGGCGGCCGGTTGAGGAACCAGGCGGTCAGCCACCACACCAGGCCGCCGACGGCTGCGCCGTAAACGGCAGCGCGCAGCACCTGCAGCGGCGAGGTGCGCACCCAGAAGCGGCCCAACTCGGCCGCGGTGAAATGCGATTCCGGGCCGCCCCGGATCGCGTGGCCGCCGGGCCGGCGGAGCTGGCCGCGGAAGTATTGCGACGCCGTGGCGCCGATGGAATTGGCGCCGAAATAAATCTGCTTTGGCTGCCGCCCGTGAAAGAGCACATCGAGGGCAAACAGCTCGCGGCCATCGAGGGTGACGCGCAGCGGCGCGCGCGTGCCGGCCGGAGGCTTCTCGAAGGTCGTGAACGACGGCATCGCAATTTCAAGGGTGCGCGGCGTGTCGGGCAGGAGCTCGAAGGGTGGGGAGTCGGGTCCGCCCGCACCCCAGTGGTCGTAGCTCAGGACCGCCGTTTTTTCATCGAGGTAGCGGACGACGAGGAGGTCGCCCTCGCTCCACATGCCGGTGCAGAGGAGCGGCTCGCGTTCACCGGGGACGCCGACGGGGAAGCGCACCTCGAGGGTGATCGACGGAGCGACGGGCGGGTGGACCCGCGACGAATAGACGACCGAGAAAATCGCGAAGCCCACCAGGCCTGCGAGCCAGCCGAGCCAGCGGGGCGGGCGATGAACGAGCGGCCTCACGTGCGCTCCGTAAGGGCGGGGAGCGCGGAAGATTTTTCCGCGGAGTGGCGCTGGGAGTCGGCGAGGAGCGTATCGAGCGTGGGGAGCGGGCGGATGACCATGAGCATCTGATAGGAAAAGAGGCCGCGGGAGAGCTTCATGCCGAGCTTCTGCGCCGCCATGAGAAACGATTGTCGAAAACCCTTCTTCACGACCATCGGGACGGGGGCAGGGATCGCGACCTCCTTCTCGACGACGAAACCGGTTTCCTTGAGGAGCCGGCGCATCGAGGAAAACGTGAAGAGGCGGGTGTGCGTGAGATCGAGGATGCCGCGCTTGTTGTAGTTGAACTGGCCGAGAAAGAGCATGAACCGCGTGACGATGAAGCCGATGTTCGCGGTGGAGATGACGATCTTCACGTTGAGATTCGCCTGTGCGTGGCGGCGGAGCTCCTGGCAGAATTTTTCTGGTGAGATGAGGTGCTCGATGATGTCGAGCAGCAGCACGACTTGCACGTCGTTGAGCGGGCGCGGGAAGGGCCGGGTATTGAGGTCGGCGACGTGAAACTCGTCGAAGGCGGCCGTGCTCGCGGGCTCGAATTGATCGACGCCGATGACGCGGCAGCCCTTGGCGCGGAGCGCGGGGCTGAGATGGCCCGGGCCGCTGCCGATATCCATCACCGTGGAGCCGGGCGGAATCTCGGCGACGGCGACGGAATGCGTGCTGAGGAAATCGAGCTTGGCGGTGTAGTGCTTGTTGTCGGCGACGACGGACTCGATGTCGAAATTGCGGCGATAAACGAGGCCGTAGTCCTGCAGCAGCGCGACGGTGGAGGCGTTGACGACATCGAGCGCGTAGCGGATGCCGTTTACACGGCAGATCTCGTCGCCGTAGAAGGTCGGGATCGGCACCTCGAGGATGCGCGCGCGCGCGCGGAGAAACTGGATGATGATCTCGGTATCGAAGTGAAAGACGTTCGAGTTGAGATCGAAGGGGATGCGACGGAGGATCTCCGTCGTGTACGCCTTGTAGCCGGTGTGGAACTCGGCGAGCTGCGAGCGCAGCACGCGATTCTGGTAGCCGGTGAGGAGCTTGTTGCCGACCCACTTGTAGAGGGGCATGCCGCCCTTGCGCGCGGCGCCGGGGGTGAGCATGCGCGAGCCGAGGACGACATCGGCCTCGCCGCGCGCGAGCGGGCCGAGGATATCGGGCAGGGCTTCAGGGGCGTACTGGCCGTCGCCGTGCACGAGCACGACGAGATCGAAGTTCTGCTCGAGCGCGTAGTGGTAGCCGAGCTTCTGGTTGCCGCCGTAGCCCTGGTTGGCGGGATTGGAGAGGACGGTGAGCTTGTGCCGGTAGTCGCCGGAGCTGCGCAGGCGCTCGGAGAGGGCAAAGGTGCCGTCGGCCGAACAGTCGTCGATAATGAGCACTTCGACCTCGTAGCCCTCGAGGGCCGGGATGCGCGCAAGCACCTTCAAAATCGTCGTCTCCGCGAAGTAGGCGACGATGAAGACAAGGACGCGCGGTGGGCGGTCTGGGCTCATGGGCGGCAGAGAGGCTTTCCGAGCCGGGGGCGGTGGGCCACTTTTTTCGGCGGGAGAAAAAGGGTTGAGCGCGGGCTCTCCGGAGGCTCCCGCCCCTACTTGTTGCTGGGTGGCTTTACGCCGAAGAAGCGGTCGGCGGACTGGCGGAGCGCCTCATAGTTGCGCTTGGCGTCGTCGGGCACGCCCCAGACCAGTTCTCCTTGAAAACGAAGGGAAAGCGCGAGGGTGACGAAAATGGAGGCTGCGGCGAGGGCCCCCGTTGCGCCGAGGGCGAGGCGGCGTTCGCGGCGGCGCTCGGCGTCGAGGACGGCAAGTCCCGCGGCGCCGAAGACGATGAGAAGAGGGCAGAAATCGCCCGTGTAGCGGTGCGAGGTGACGATCGCCATGCCGAGCGCGAGAGTCATCGGCACGCTCGCCACCGCCACCACGGTCAGCGGCCGGCGAAAGCCGGGCACAAAGCAGATCGCCCAGAGGCCGCCGCCGAGCGCGAGCGCGACGAGCGCGGGCATCGAGTAGGGCAGGGCGAGCGTGAGTTCCTCGAGGTCGATCTTCGCGCCCGGGTAATTGATGCCGCGCTCGATGGGGTCGAAGAAAACGTACGGGAAGTTGGGCCGCAGAGCGTAGTCGGGCAGGATGAAATACGTGTCGAAGTTGTGCGAGAGATTGGAGAAGTGGAAATTGCGGTCGTTGAAACGCGCGCGGCGTTCTGGGGTGTATTGGACGGCGTAGCGGAACGGCGAGCCGTCGAACGTGCCGAATTTCAGGTAGCTCAGGCCGTTGAAGGAGGCGAAGGCGACGACGGAGCTGAAGCCGATGAGCAGGTAGCGCAGCCAGCCCGTGCGCCGTTCCCACGCAAAATAGAGATGCCACGCGGCGACGCTGCCGAGGACGGTGAGGGCAAAGAGTCCGGCCGGTGGGCGCGCGTGCAGGGCGCAGAGCCCGGTAACTAGCGCGGGGAGCCAGAAGAGGCGGGCGGGCTCGTGAAAAAAGCGCAGCGAGAAATACGCGCTCCACACCGCGAAGGCGAGGCCACAGAGGATCGCTTCATGGTAGACATAGGCGCGGCTGCCGAGGAAGAGCAGCGAGGTCCCGAGGCCGACGGTGCCGACGAAGAGCACGGTCGCGAGGCGCGAGGGCCACACCTTCCCGCCGCAGGCGAGCCGCGTGAAGTACACGAGCAACACGTAGGCAGCGGCGAGGCAGGCGAGGTAATAGCCAAGCATCAGGCTGCGGCTGAGGTGCCCGAAGAGCGCGTCGATGCCGACGAACGGCAGGCGCAGCACCGCGGGCATGATGCCGTAGTAGCCATAGACCTTGCCATTTACGACAAAGGCCTCGCCGCTCAACGCGGGCTCGGGGACATCGAGTTTTCCGGCGAGGAGGCTCGCGGCTTGATGATCGTAGAAGTTGCCAAACGATTCCTCGACGAGGAGGCGGAACGTACCGCCCGTCATCACCGCGGTAAACACGACGGCGCATACGAGCGTGGTGAGCGCGAAGGCGAGATGCGGCGGCGCGGTGTGCGGTTGCAGGGCGTGAGGCCGCAGGCGGGCCCACGGTTGGGTGTAGAGCCACGCGCGGAGGCGGGGTTGGGCGAAACCGATGCCGACCGCGAAGAGCAGCAGCGCGATCACCTGTGACGGATGTTGGGTCAGCCAGAAAGCGAGGCGTTCCCGGAACGAGAAATAGACGGTAGGTACGCCAGCCAGCGGACGGCCGTCAGGGAGCTGGATCGAGCCGCGGAAGAGTCCATCGGCGGTGTTGCCGCCGATGGGATTATTGCCGAAGAAAATCTGCGAGCCCTTGCGCGAGAAGTAGTGGACCTGGGCATTCACCACTTCGCGGCCATCAATGGAGATCGTGAGCGGCCCGCGCACGCGCTTGCCGGCGCCGCGTCCGCCATCCAGCGAGGGCATGGTAACGCGGACGACGCGCGTCACCCCCGGCTGCAGGGTGAAGGGCTCCGAGTCCGGCCCGCCCGAGGCCCACGCATCGTAGGCAAAGACGGCGGTGCTGGCATCGAGGTAGCGGACGTTGAGAAAATCGGCGGAGAAAACGACGCCCGTGGAGATGAACGGCTCGGTCTCGCCGGGGCGGGCGGCGGGAAATTGGACTCGCACCTCGATGGTGGAGGGCAGCATCGGCAGGGAATCCTGAAACGAGGCGTAGCTGCAAAAAACGAGGAAAACGAGCGCGGGAAGCCAGGCGAACGCGCGAGGGGCGGCGGGCTTGGCAGGTAACGACATGCGAAAGGACAAACACGGCGCGCGCCCGCGAGGGAGTCAATCGCGCGTTCTGCTATGGCAGCATTCCGTCGATCCGCGTGCGCCAGCCCGCGTATTCCTGCTGCACGCTGCCGGGCACACCCCAGACAATGGCCCGCTGGTGATGCAGCGTGATGGCCCCGGCGATCGCGATGGAGGCAAGGGTGAGCGCGACGGCGACCGAGACCGCGAAGGTGCGCAGGCGCCTGGAGAGGGAGGGCAGGGCGGCGACGCCGAAGGCGGCGATGCCGATCACGGGTGGAAGGAAATCCGCGGTGTAGCGCTGGGTGACGGCCACGGCGGTGAGCATCGCCACCGCGGCGGGCAGGCCGGCCACAAAAAGAAGGGCCAGCGGCTGCCGAAGCGACCCGCGGTAGACCGCCGCGACGAGGCCGCCGATCAGCGCCAGAAAGCAGAGGCCGGGCATCGCCCACGGGAGGGCCAGTGTGGCATCGCGGTAAGCGATCTTCGACTCGGGGTAGAGTTTGCGATTGATGAACTCGAGGTAGAAGAAGGGGAAGCGCGGCTGGACGTTGAAGACGGGCCGGAAGAGGTACACGTCGGCGTTGAACCGCAGATTGCCCAGGTGAAAATTACGGCCATCGATTTCGGCGAGCTTTTGCGGAGTGTACTCGGCCTTGAGGCGCAGCGGACAGCCGTCGAAGGTGCCGAATTTGAGGTAGCTGAGGGCGTTGAAGCTCAGGATGCCCGCGATACTCGCGACCCCGATGCCGAAGACGTGGATCAGGGTGGGCTGGCGATGAGTTTTCGCGAAGGAGTGGAGAGGCGCGGAGAGCGTATCGTCGTCGGATTCGTCTTCGGCTGGACCGGCGCGCTCGGGGGCGAGGCGGCGGGAGGGCTGACGTCCGTTCCGCAGCGCACGGACCACGAAGACGAGCGCCACGACCCCGAGGAACGTGAGGGCTGAGAGGCCAAGGGGTGGCCGCGCGTGCACCGAGAGCACCCCGCACGCGAGCGCGCCGAGCCACCAGCGCGAGTGCGGTGCATCGAGGAATCGCAGGCTGCACCACAGCGACCAGAGCGCGAAGGCGACACCGCAGAGGATCGCTTCGTGATAGACGTAGGGCCGGCTGCCGAGAAAGAAGACGGTGCTGCCGAGGCCGACGGCGAGGGTGAGGAGGATCGTCTGCCAGTGCGCCGGCCGGGTCTTGGCGGGGGCGCGGCGGCGCACCGCCCAAAGCAGCAGCCTATACCCGCCGACGAGGCACGCGGCGTAGTCGAGCATCATGTAGGCCCGCGTGAGGCGGCCTATCCCGGCGCCGAAGAGCGCGAACGGCAGACGCAGCAGCGATGGCGTCGGGCCGAAGTAGCCGTAGTTTTTTCCGGCCACGACGAAGGCTTCGCCGGCCAGTGCGGGCTCGGGCACATCCCAATGACCGTGGAGGAGCGAGATGGCCTGATGATCGTAAAACGAGCCGAACTCATCCTCGGCTACGAAGCGAAACGTGCCGTACGTCAGCATCCACCCGAAGACGACGAGGCAGAATACGGCGGTGAGGGCGAAGGGGACGTGCGGAGCCGCGATGGACTTGAAACTGCGGCGGGGAATCATGCCGGCGACGAGAGTCGGGCGGAACCGCCTTTACTTCGAGAAGCCTTCGGCGCGATCGACGATAAATTTCGGGCGCGCGCGGACCTCTTCGTAAATGCGCCCGATATACTCGCCGAGGATGCCGACGCTGATCAGCTGGATGCCGCCGAGAAAGGAGATGAGGATGACGAGGGTGGGATTGCCCCAGACGATCTCCCAACCCATCAGCTTGTAGAAAATATAGACTGCCATCAGCAGAAACGAGAAGGCCGAGACGACGAAGCCGAGCCACGTGCTGAGCGAGAGCGCGTAGGTGGAGAAGCAGAAGATGCCGTTGAAGCCGATGCGCAGCGAACCGAAGAAGCGGTTGTAGTTGGTCTCGCCGGCAAAGCGCGCGGGGCGGTCGAAGGGGATGATGGCCTGCTTGAAGCCCACGACGGCGACCATGCCGCGCAGAAAGCCGTGGCTCTCCTTGAGCTTCACGACTTCGACGATCACCCGTCGCGACATCAGGCGGAAATCGCCGGTGTTGGGCGGGATGCGCACGTCCGCGATCTTGTTGATGACCTTGTAGCCGGTGGCGGCGACGGCCTTCTTGATCCATGGCTCGCCGGTGCGCTGGCGGCGCTGCGGCAGCACGACATCGTAGCCCTCGCGCCACTTCGCGACCATCTCGTGGAGCAGTTCCGGCGGATCCTGCAGATCGACATCCATCACGATCGCGGCCTGGCCGGTCGAATATTGGAGGCCGGCCAGCGTGGCCATCGGCTGGCCGAAGCGGCGGGAGAATTTCAGGAGCTTGATGCGTTCGTCGGTCGCGCGGTGCTCGAGGATCACGTCCTCCGTGCGGTCGGGGGAGGGGTCGAGCGAGAAGATGATCTCATAGTCCTCCGTGAGCCCGGAAAGGATCGGGCGCAGCCGCCGCAGAAACTCGGGGATGTTTTTCTCTTCCTTATAAACCGGGACGACGATGCTGAGGAGCATGGGACGGAGGGAGCGTTACACTGGCGGAGGCGCTAATCAGCACTAATTTTCAGGGTATCGATTTTTTGAGACACCGAGGGGACGGAGAATAGACGGAGCCCGCAGAAAAACCTGCCTGGCTCTGTGCTCTCCTGTTTCCTCCGTGCCCTCTGTGTCCCGCGGTCCGGACTCGTTTACCGGCGGATGCCGAGGGCGTGGAGGCGGGCGGTGATGGCGCCCCAGAAGCGCGCGTGGCGGGCGTGCCGGTGGATGTTTTCGGCATCGTCCTGCCGCTCGCCGTGGAAACGGGTGCGGATGCGGCGCATCTCGTCGGCGCCGGTGGTGTGGATCGCCTGCGAGGTCTTCTGCTCGCTGTGGACGCGGAAGGCGCCGAGGAAGTAAGGCACGCGGACCATCCGGCAGCCAGCCTGCTGGAAACGGGCAAGGAGATCCCAATCGAGCGCGAACTGGTATGTCGGGTCGATGCCGCCGACGAGGTCCCAGGCGCGTTTGCGCCAGAACATCGTCTCCTGGGGCACGTAGTCGATCCACTGGAGCGTCTCCGGGTTGTGCCGCGGCATGATCCAGCGGCCCACGTCGCGGTCGTCATCGTCGATGATGATGCGGTGGCCGTAGACGACATCGACCTCGGGATGCGCGGCGAAATACTCGGCGACGAAGCGCAGCGAACCGGGGGCGAGGAGATCGTCGGAATTCAGCCAAGCCATGATGTCCTCCGGGCCGAGGGCTGCGGCGATGTGCCCGAAGCCGCGGTGAATGGCGTCGGCCTGGCCGCGGTCGGCGACGGACTCGGAGTGGCGGAGCCGGCCGGCGTAACGCGCGATGATCTCGGGGCTGCGATCCCTGGAGGCGCCGTCCTGCACGGCGTATACGAGTTTCGGATACGCCTGGTCGAGGACGCTGCGAAGCGTGCGCTCGATGAAGCGCTCCTGGCCGTAGCTGGGGGTGACGACGGCGACCTGGGGCAGGGAGGCCTCGGGCCGGCGCGGCCCGGGGAGGCGGTCCCACTGCAACGCGCGCGGCGCGTAGTGCCGGAGGACGCCGATCTGCATCCAGTAATCCTCGACGACGCGCTTGAAGAGCCACTCGTCAAAGGGGCGCCACCACTTCTCGCGGACGTGCGCGCTCGTCGCGACCCAGAACTTGTAGAGGTCGGAAGTGGAGTGCGTGGAATCGGCGGAGAGCTGGGCGATGACCTTCTCGCGCTCGGCGAGGCCACGGGAGAGCGACTGGATGACGGCCTCCTTTTCGGCGAGGAGCCGGCCGTAGTGCTTGGCGTACTCGAGGTCGTGCAGGCCGGCGGCGCGATTGGTGGCGGAGGATCTGAGCTCCGCGATCTCGGTTTCGCGCTGCTTGAGCGCGGACTCGATGTTGCGGATGTGGATGAATTGGTTGGCGAGGGCCTTGGCGGCGTCGGCGCTCTCGGCGGGAAGCGCGGCGAGGGTTTTCTCCAGGATGGCCTTGTCGGCGGTGAGCGTATTGGTCTGCGACTGAAAATTGCGCATGTGACCGTCGAGGATGACGATCAGCTTCTCGCGCTCGTCGCATACGGTCTTCAGGGCGGTGATCTCGGCCTCCTTTTCGGCGATGGCGGCTTCCTTTTCCTCGATGGCGCGGTCTTTCCCTTCGATCTGCTGCTGGCGGGAGAGATGGTCCGCTTGCAGCGCGCGATAGCGGTCGGCCGCGGCGGCCATGAGGTGTTGGGTGTCGGCGGGCACGTGCTGGACGGAGCGGATTTCGGAAAAGGAAGGAGCAGAACGCTGGGGCAGGAGCGTGTCGAGGGCGGCGGTGACGTCCTCCGCGGCGATGACTTTGACGCACGGCGCATCGCCGAAGGCGCAATCCCAGCCGCAGCCGAAACACGGCAGCGGATGGACGACGGAAATCGCCCGGCGCGCGGCGGGCGCGAAACGCGGCCAGGTGCCGCCGCCAAAGATCGCGACGACCGGCACATCGACGGCGGCGGCGAGATGGAGCGCACCGGTGTCGTTGCCGAGGAAGAGGGCGGATTCGGCGATCAGCGCGGCGAGCAGCGGCAGGTCGCCGGCGCCGCCGAGCCAGAGCGCGGGGGCGGTGGAGGTGGGAGCTGAGGCCGCGAGGGAGCGGAGCGACTCGAGATACGCGCGCTCGGATTCGTGGCCGATCAAAAGCGTGGGAAGATGGTGGCGCTCGCCGAGGTGACGGAGCGCGGCGACGAAGTTTTCGGCCGGCCACGTTTTGATCGCGACATTGGCGAAACCGGCGGCGGCGCAGACGACGAAGGCACCGGGGGCGAGACCGCGCTCGCGCAGGACGGCGGCAGCCTGGGCGCGGGCTTCGGCCGGCAGAGTAATGGAAGGCTGGATACGCGGAACGGAATGGCCGAGAAGCCGGTCGGCAAGGCGCAGGCCGCGCTGCCAGTCGGGCTCGTCGGGCGAAACGGCGATGCGCTCGTCGAACGCGGCGGCGGCATCGATGCCAAGGTGCAGTTTCAACTGCACCGTGAAGAAGGGATCGGTGTCGTCGGTGCCGAGGGCGATGCGGCGGACGGAGGGGAGGCTGGCGGCGAGCGCGGCTTCGAGCCAGTTGCGCCGGGACGTGGCGGCCACGAAGAGGTCGGGAGCAAGTGCGGTGACCTGGTCGCGGAGGCGCGCGGTCTCGGCGGCGACCTCGGCGGGACCCTGCGCGTAGGGATCGAGGGTGGTGGTGAGCCACTCAATCGAGGGAGCGCCGGGTGGCGCGAGCAACGGGCCGAGATCGACGTAGGCGCTGCGGACGAGCAGGGTGATTTTCGTTTCGGGCCACGAGGTACGCAACGCCTGCAGTGTGGGAGCGAAAAGCACGAGGTCGCCCAGCGTATCGGTCTTGCAGATGAAGATCGAGCGCGGTGCCGCGGCGCTGGAGGCGGGAGCGCTCATGCTTCCGGCGCGAGCTTGATCGCGAGCAGGCGGCCGGCACGCGGGCGGGAGTCCGGCGCGGGCAGCGTGAACTCCTGCGGCACCTCGATCCGCAGCGTCCGCGGCGTGGCGGACGGGGGCAGCTGGATCGAGACGGTGCTGGTGCCGATCTTGAACGGCTGTTCCTGCACGAGGTCGGAGCCGGCGACCTGGAAGCGAAGCTTGGTTTCGGCGACGGTCGGGATGCCGGGGAGCTCGAGCGTGAAGGAGAGGCGCGTGGACGTCTCGCTGGCGGGGAGCTCGAGGGTCGAGCTGCCTCTCATCCAGCCATCCTGATCGATGGCGGCGGAGGCGAGGCGCGTGGCGCCGGGCGTGGCGTAGTTGAAATCCTGAGACGGCAGGCGCGAGATGATTTCGAGCAGCTCGATCTTGCCGCCGGAGGGGCGGTCGTCGCCGCC
>JAZKEV010000128.1:0-3724 GCA_040386765.1 Verrucomicrobiota bacterium
TTCGACGACGTGCGCTTTGCCGCGATCGCGGAGCCCGTGTCGCCGCCGCTCCGCGCGTGGCTCGCCGCCGGCATGCACGCCGACATGCAGTGGATGGAGCGCTCCGCCGACAAACGCCTCAACCCCGACCTCGTCCTCTCCGGCGCCCGCTCCGCCATCATGCTCGGCGTCAGCTACTGGTCCGACCGCTTCCGAACTTCGAGCTCCGTTACCCCATCTCCGACCGGCGCCACCGGGGCGCCGGCGTGGGCCCGCTACGCCCTGCACGAAGACTACCACGATACCATCAAGCCCGCCCTCGTCGCCGGCGGCCGCGCGCTCGAGGAACTCTTCGGCGCCACCCCCGAAGACTACCGCTACTACGTCGACACCGGCCCCGTGCTGGAACGGAGCTGGGCCGCCCGCGCCGGCCTCGGCTTCACCGGGAAGAACGCGATGCTCATCTCGCGCCGCCATGGCAACTGGCTCTTCCTCGCCTCGATCCTCACCCGCCTCGACTTCGCCCCCGACGAGCCCATCCGCAAAAAACTCCCGCCCCCAGACCCAAGACCCGAAACTCCAGACTCCACCGCCTCCCGCGCCCCGTCCCCCGTCGGCCTCCTCTGCGGCCGCTGCACGCGCTGTCTCGATGCCTGCCCCACCGACGCCTTTTCCGCGCCCGGCGTCGTCGATGCGCGCCGCTGCGTCTCGTATCAGACCATCGAGAACAAGGGCATCATCCCGCGCGAGCTGCGCGCCGGCATCGGCAACCGTATCTACGGTTGTGATACGTGCCTCGAGGTCTGCCCGTGGAATCGCTTCGCGCAGCAGGGCCGCCAGCTGCTCCTCTCCGCGCGTTACGATCTCGCCGACCTTCCGCTCGGCGAGATTCTCGCGCTCACGCCCGAGCGCTTCGCTGAAGTCTTTCGCCGCACCCCGATCAAGCGCCTGAAGCTCGTCGGCCTCCTGCGCAACGCCTGCATCGTCGCCGGAAATCTCCGCGAGACCACCGTCCTCCCGCAGCTCGTCCAGCTCGCGACCACGCACCCCTCACCCATTGTCCGCGCCCACGCAGTGTGGGCCGTGCACGAGCTCGGCGCCGCCCCCCAACTCACCACAGCCCGCGCCACCGAACAGGACCCGCACGTCCTGGCCGAGTACACGTTGCCCTGAGGTAGGGCGAGGCGTCCCCGCCGAGCCGTCGCGCTTTACGCGAGCGAAGACCTCACCATTTACGCACGCCTCCTGTGCGATGGCTCACTAGGAACGTTCACTCTACCCTCAAACCCCAAACCATTTTGAACAGGAGCCGAACCGAGGACAAACCAAGGAAAACCAAAACAGGGATTGGTCTCGGTTCGTCCTCGGTTCGTGTCCTGTTCAAAACCTGCCTTGTTCAGAATCTCCGAACAAATCCCCCGGCCTCGCTGTATCCAAAGTAAAAAACCTCACCGTCCACTCTCCACAAACGCCCGCGCAAACACCTCCACCGCCCCCGCCGGCGGCCGCACCGGTTTGCCCTGCTTGTCGATAAACGCGTGCACCGTAAATCCTGTCGCGAGCAGCTCATCGCCGCGCACCACTTCGTACTCGAGCCGGATGCGCAGCAGCGGCTTGTCCCGCATCGTCGTCACAATCGTCAGCGTATCGTCATAGAGCGCCGGGCGGAAATATTTCGCGCCCATCTCCAGCACCGGCAGACGGAAACCGTCCGCCTCGAGCTGCCGGTAGGAAAGCCCCATTTCTTTCAGCAGGGTCGTCCGCCCCACTTCGAACCACGGCAGATAACTCCCGTGGTAGACGACGCCCATCATGTCCGTCTCCGCGTACCGGACCGTCACCTGCGCGCGCGAGATGATGCTCACGCCGGTGCCCATTGGGGATTGAAGAGCGCCTCGGCCGATTCGCGCCAGCAGTTGCGCGCCGCCCAGTCGCGGCCCGCCGCGCCGAGCCGTTTCCGCAACGCCGGATCGTGTATCAGCTTTTCGAATGCCGCAGCGAGCTGCGCCGGCCGGTTGGGCGGCACGAGCAGCCCCGTCTTTCCATCGACCACCGCCTCCGCCACGCCGCCGACATCGTGCGCCACCACCGGCAGCCCGTGGGCCGCCGCCTCGAGGTACACGAGGCCGAAACCCTCCACGCTGCGCTCCAGATTGAGGCTCGTCATCGCGAAGATATCCGCGCCGTCGTAGACGCCCGCCAGCTCTTCGTCGGGCAGGTTTCCAAAAAAGCGCACCGCCAGGTCCGGCTGTGCCGCCGCGGCCTGCCGCAGCTGCATCTCGTAGTCGCCCTTGCTCTGCGCGCCCACCACCCAGTACTCAAGCCGCGCGCGCACCTCGGCGGGCAGCATTTGCAGGGCCTGCAGGGTGAGGAGCTGGCCCTTCCGCGGATGCAGCCGGCCCACGGTGAGCACCACGATCTTGTTCTTCTTCGCCTCGGGCTTGGGGGGCACCACCGCGAAATCCGAACGCAGCGCACCGGGCGTGAGATAGATCTTGTCCGCCGCCTCGGGGAAATGGCTCAGCAGCAGTTCCTGGGTATAGTTGCTCAGCGTGCTCACCCGGGTCGCATGCCCGATCAGCCGCCGCGCCAGCCCACGCCGGAGCGGACTCTGGGCAAACTTCAGGATTTCCGACCCGTGGAAGGTCAGCACCAGCCGCTTCGGCCGGAATGCCTGGAAAAACTGCAGCAGCATCATCGCCATCATCGGCCCCGGCTCCGGCAGGTAGACGGTTGCGTAGCGCAGCTGCCGGCGGTGCCGGATCAGCTCCCGTGCGAGCTGGGCCTGGCAGGTAAAATCGTGCGTGCCCTTGAGGGGCATCCGCCGCAGCCGGAAGGGCCAGTCGCTGCGCTCAGTGACCCGCGGCGCGGATTGTGCCCAGACCTCTATATTATAGCCCAGCATGGCCGACGCGCGGGCGATTTCCTCCGTAAACGTCGCGATCCCCCCACGCTTCGGATAAAACTCGTGCGTGATCAGGAAGACCGGATGTCCGGCGACGGCGTGGGCGGAGGGGTTCAATGCGAGAACGGAACTTGAGCGCAGTTTATGCTGGTTAGCCCAAAATGCGAAGCGCTTCGCTACGTGGCCCTCGCACCGCTGGCAAGCGCGCTCTCCGCCGCATATTCATGCAACGAAACTTACACATCATACGGAACTTGTTTCACTGTGCGGTGTTCACGCCGTGGTTTTCCCGAAACTAAATAAGGGGTTTACTTCCCTCTCCTGTGACATACAACGAACAGACGATGCCAGAAGCAGTTCAACCAAGTCCCGGCGCGAGCAAGTCTGTGCCGGCGACGCCCAAACCCTTTGCGCCCGAGGATGAAGCCGCATTGCGCGAAGCTCTGAAACGCTGCTCGCCATCTGCCTTCGAGGCCGCTGTACAATTTCGTAAGACAGGTAATCCCGAACATGTTCCGGCAGTCGTGATCGGCGTGATCGAGCGCTTTGTGGAGCCCGATCTTCGCATGAAGCTTAAGGATGCCGACGACGATCTCCGGATAATCGAGGACCTCGGCATCGACTCCCTCACCATGATGGAGATCGTGATCCTGGTGGAGGACGTCCTCCAGATGACGATCAACAACGACGAACTGCGTAACTTACGCACCGTCGGCGATGTAAAGACCTTTATCGACTGCAAGATCCGCGGCCTCCCCCTTCCGAAGCCCACCAAGTTTATCCCGATCGAGACCATCGGCGCCGTGATGCCGATCCAGCCCCCGTTCCTCTTCCTGAACG
>JAZKEV010000129.1:0-8665 GCA_040386765.1 Verrucomicrobiota bacterium
CGTGGCCGCCGCCTTCGTCGGCGTCCCCGCCCAGCGCTACAAAACGCCCACCGAGCAGATCCAGTTTTTTACCCAGGTGGTCGAATTCCTCCGTGCCGATGCCCGCGTGAAAAATGCCGCCACCGTGATCGGCCTGCCGCTCTCCGGCTTCAACCCCGTCTCGCCCTACAGCGTCGCCGGCCGCCCCATCCTCCCCCTCCCGCAGCGCCCGCTGGCGGGTCTGTGCATTGTCCACGAAAATTATTTCGAGACCCTGCGCATCCCGCTCCGCGAGGGCCGCTTCTTCACCGACCGCGACCGGGAAGGCGCGCCCGGCGTTGCGATCGTCAACGAAGCGCTCGCCAAACGCCTCTTCCCTAACGAATCCGCCCTCGGCAAGGTCCTCCTCCGCGGCGCCAATGCCGATATCCAGCACGAGATCGTCGGCATCATCCGCGACGTGAAGTCCCGCAGCCTCAATGCCCCCGCGCCCGATGAGATCTATTTCCCCATGCGCCAACTCGGCCGCCCCGGCATGGGCGTGATCGCCCGTACCGAGGGCGACGCCACCGCGCTCCAGGCCGCGATCAGCAGCGCCGTCGCCCGCGTCGACAAGGATCAGCCCATCTCCTTCTTCACCACGCTCGAGACCGCCGTCGCCAACAGCCTCGGCGCCCAGCGCATCGTCGCCTCGCTCACCGCGATCTTCGCCGGCATCGCGCTCGTCCTCGCCGCCATCGGGCTGTATTCGGTTTTGGCGTACGTCGTCTCCCAGCGCACCGCCGAGATCGGCATCCGCATGGCGCTCGGCGCGCAATCGAGCGAGGTCGTCGGCCTCATCATGCGCAGCGGCCTCTCGCTCGTCGCCCTCGGCCTCGTGCTTGGCCTCGCCGCCAGCGCTGGCGCCGCCACGCTCATCCGCACCCTGCTCTTCAACGTCGAGCCGCTCGACCCCCTGATCTACGGCGGCGTCGCCGCCCTCTTCGCCCTCGTCGCGATCCTCGCCTGCCTCATCCCCTCGCTCCGCGCCAGCCGCATCGATCCCTTGGTCGCCCTGCGCGCTGACTGATACCATCTACGAAACGAAACCGGATTTTGACACAGAGACCACAGAGGAGGGAGAGGCCACGGAGCCGATCCACCAGCAACCCTCCATGACCTCTGTGTCATCTCCGTGTGCTTTGTGTCTACCGTCCGGTTTCGCTCCCAATTGACATAATTCGCAGAGCCCACCCCGCACGGAACGAATCGACTTCCGCGCCGCAGCTCCCCTTCCTTGCGGGATGCCCCGCCGTTTCTTTTTCGCGCTGATCGCCACCCTGCTCGCGACGAGTTTCCTTCGCGCTGAAAACTCACGCCTCCCCGCCGCCCCATTTGCCATGGATAATGGCGTCGGCCGCGGCACGTGGGCTCCCGAGCGCCAGGCCTCGACCCTCCGCGAGCTCGGCTACAGCGGTATCAGCTACAACTACACCAAACCCGCCGACATCAAGGTGTGGCAGGCCGAGCTCAAGAAGAACGGGCTGAAATTCTACGGCCTCTACTTCGGCCTCCGCCTCGACGGCGACGAGTCGCTCCCTGCCGGCATGACCGAGGCGCTGGAATCCCTGCGCGGCACCGAGACAGTCCTCTGGATTACCGTCCCCAAGCCCGCCGCCAAAGCCGCCACCGGCCTCGACCTCGGCGCCGCCGCGCTCACGCGCCTCCAGTCCCTCGCCGACCGCGCCAAGGCCCTCGGCCTCCGCGTCGTCGTGTACCCGCACAAGGGCTGCCACATCGACACCGCCGAGAAAGCCTTCGCCCTCGCGCAACAAGCCGCCCGGCCCAATGTCGGCGTCACCGTCAATATCTGCCACGAACTCGACGCCGGCAATGGCCCGCGCCTCCCCGACATCATCCGCCGCGTCGCTCCCAAGCTGGAGATGGTTTCGATCAACGGCGCGACCGACCGCCCCGGCGGCGCCGCGTGGAGCAACTACATCAAGCTCCTCGGCGAAGGTGACTACGATGTCGCCGCCATCCTGCGCACACTCACCGAGGTCCGCTACGCCGGCCCCATCGGTGTCCAATTCTTCAGCCTCAAGGGCGAGCCGCAGGACAACCTTGCCGCCACGATGCGCGCATGGGAAAAACTCGCGCCCAAGTCCAAACCCCACTGAGTTTTTGCGCCTTCGTCCCCTTTTGCCCCGTTCGCTCCCCCTTTCTCCTTCGTCTCCTCTGAGCTCTCCGCCTCCCCGCATGCACGCCGCACCCCTCCGCACCCGCCGCCAATTTATCGGCACCGGCCTCGCCGGCATCGTTGCCGCCTCGCTCGCCCCGCAGTTCGTGCCCGCGCGCGTGCTGGGAGCCAACGCCCCGTCCAAGCGCGTCACCCTCGGCTTCATCGGCGTCGGCGTCCACGGCTTCGGCGTCAACCTGAAGTCGTTCCTCCAGCAGGACGATTGTCAGGCCCTCGTTGTGTGCGATGTCTTCCGCCCCCACATGGAGCGCGCGGTGAAGGCCGTGAATACGCAGTACGGCAACAAGGACTGCATTGCGCTCGCCGATTTCCGCGAGGTACTCGCCCGCCCCGATCTCGATGCCATCGTCATTTCCACGCCCGATCACTGGCACGTCACCATGGCGTTGATGGCCCTCGCCGCCGGCAAGAAAGTCTTCTGCGAGAAGCCCACGCTCACCATCGCCGAGGGCCGCAAGCTCGCCGATGCCGTCGGCAAATCCGGCCTCCTCTTCGCCACCGGCCTCGAGGACCGCGCGGTGATTTATTACCACAAGATCGCCGAGGCCGTGCGCAATGGCGCGATCGGCAAGCTCGAGCGCATCCGCGTCGGCCTGCCCGAGAAGCCCATCTTCGCGCGCGAAGAGCCCGTGCCCGTCCCCGCCAATCTCAACTACGAGCTGTGGCTCGGCCCCGCACCCTTCCGCCCCTACACGCCGAAGCTCCTCGATGCGCAGGTGTGGCGACAGATCCGCGATTTCTCCGGCGGCTCGCTCACCGATTGGGGCGCGCATCTCATCGACACCGCGCAGGTCGGCAATTTCTCCGAAGCCAGCGGCCCTGTCGCCGCCGAGGGCAAGGGCGAGATCCCGCCCAACAGCGTGAACACCGTGCCGCAGCGCTACCAGCTCACCTACACCTACGCCAACGGCGTGAAGCTCGAGGTCTCCTCCGGCCCCACGTTCATCCGCTTCGAAGGCACCACCGGCTGGGTCGGCAACAAAGGCTGGGCCGGCCCGTTTGAGGCGAGCGACATGGAAATCTTCCGCCGCAAGTACGATCCCGCCACCAACAAGCTCTGGCCGATGCGCCCGCGCGAGCAGCGCGATTTCCTCGACTGCATCAAGAACGGCCAGCCGCCCATGTACACCGCCGAGGCGCTCCATCGCCTGAGCAGCACGCTGCACGTCGGCGCGATCGCGATGGAGCTCGGCCGCCCCGTGAAGTGGGATCCCGCCGCCGAAAAATTCATCGGCGACGACCAGGCCAACGCCCTCCGCTCGCGTACCTCACGCACGGATTGGCAACGGGCCTGAGCCGCCCGCCCGCACCTCGCGTTGAGGCTTTCCCATCGACGGGAAGCCTCTCTTTTTTGCGCTTCTTGTGCGCTTTTGCGGCCGACCTCATCGGGCAAGTACCCGCGCGACCGCAACCCACCGCTCTAGTCGGCGCCTGACTCCAGGGGTGCGTCTCCATTTTCCCATTTTTGGGAAACCTTTATTCCGCAAACGGGTTATCTCTCACGTGCGATGCGTATCTTCCCAGCGTCATTAAATTTCTACTTTATATCCATCAATCGCTTACAACGCATGCTCAGCCACGGCACACCCGTTGCTAAACTGCGCTTGCTCATGAAAACCTTCGTTCTCCTTTTCGCCGCGCTCGTCGTTCCCGCGCTGGCTACTTGCGAGCAAACCTCTTCCCCGTCCAAGGCCCGCACTGTCGCTGCGCTCGATGCCAACAAGGCCCCGACCAAGCAACCCGCCCCGGCGCCGACGCCTTCGCCCTCGCCGCAGAAGCCCACGCCGCGCCCCGCGCCGCCCGCTCATCTTTTCATGTGATCGCATCCGTCTCTCGGCTCTTAGCTCTAGCCTCTTACCTCTCAGCTTTCGCGTCTTCGCTCTAATCTTCCGCCTCCCGGCTCTCCGCTTCCGCCCGCCGCCTTCCCCTCACTCATGATTTCCCTTCGCCACGTCGACCGCGTCTACCCGCTCAAAGGCGGCCCCTACTACGCGCTCCGCAACATCAACCTCGACGTCAACGAAGGCGACTTCGTCTCCATCATGGGGCCCTCCGGCTCCGGCAAGTCGACGCTCCTCCACATCCTCGGCCTCCACGATGCGCTCTGGCAGGGCGAGTATCACCTCGTCGGCGAGCCCGTGCACAAGCTCGACAAGAAGAAGCGTTTCGAGCTCCAAAAGAAACACATCGGTTTCGTTTTTCAGAGCTACCACCTCCTCGACGACCTCACCGTCTACGAAAATCTCGAGATCCCGCTCTCGTACCGCGATACCCCGAAGAAGGATCGCCAAAGCATCGTGTGCGACGCCCTCGACCGCTTCCACATCGTCGGCAAAAAAGATCTTTATCCCGCACAGCTCTCCGGTGGCCAGCAGCAGCTCGTGGGTATCGCCCGCGCCCTCGTCGCCAAGCCCGCCCTCATCCTCGCCGACGAGCCCACCGGAAACCTCCACTCCGATCAGGGCCGCGAGATCATGGAGCTCTTCCGCAAGCTCAACCAGGAGGACGGCGTCACCATCATTCAGGTCACTCACTCCAACGACAACGCCGCCTACGGCACCAAGATCGTCCGCCTCCAGGATGGCATGACCGTCGCCCCCAAGTGAGCCGCTCGCCGACCGACTTCACTTCCCGCATGTCCGCTTCCGCCCTCGCTCCTCGTTCCGTGCGTCGCATCGCCGCCCTGCTCGCCACCGCAGCCGCGCTCATCGCCACGTCCACCGCCGCCCGCGCCGCGACGCTGACCGTCGACGACGCCGTCCGCCTCGCGTTGCAGAAGAATCAGGCGCTCAAGGTCAGCGCCTTCACGCCCGACATCGCGCGCGCCAATGTCCTCGCGGAGTACGGCAGCTTCGATCCCGCCTTCGGCTTTCGCCGCACGCACTCGGAGTCCGAAGCCCCCGGCGTGATCGGCACCGTCGTGAAACAGGACGACTATTCCATCTCCTTCGGCGGACTCACCCCATGGGGCCTCACATACAGCCTCAACGGCAGAGCCGATATCCAGCGCAATACCTTTAACCCGCTCTCCGGCGTCTACAGCACGTTCGGCGGCATCTCCATCACGCAGCCGCTGCTGCGCGGCTTCGGCTTCGGCGCCAATCTCGCCGGCCTCCGCATCGCCAAGGCCGACCGCGGCATCGCCGACTGGCAGCACCGCCAGAACGTCATCAATACGGTGACGAACGTCGTCCTCGTTTATACCAATGTCCTGCAGGCGCGCGAAAATATCCGCATCGCCCAGCTCTCCCGCGATCTCACGGGCCAGCTCGTCAACCAATACGAGCGGCGCAATCTCGCCGGCGCGATCTCCGATGCCGACGTCATTCTCGCCCGCGCCCGCCTCGCCAGCCGCGAGGAGAATGTCCTCTTCGCGCAGCGCAATGTCGCCGATTTCGAGAACCAGCTCCGCCAGCTCATTGGCGAGACCAATTTCCTCGTCAGCGGATCCACGCTCGAGCTCGAGCCGCTCACGCCCGCCCCGCCGGTCACGATCGATCCCGCCAACGAGCTGAAACGCGCCTACGAGCTGCGCCCGGATTTCCAAGCCGCGCGCCTCGGCATCACGCGCCGCAAGGCCTCCAGTGCGTTTGCACAGAACCAGCTCCTGCCGCGCGTCGATTTCATCGGCAGCTACGGCTACGTGGGCGACGACCCGGATTTCAGCACCGCGCGCGCCCAGGTCCGCGACCGCGATGCGCGCGCCTATTCGGCCGCCGTCGCCGTCTCCATCCCGCTCACGTTTGCCGAGGGCCGTGGCCGCGCCCGCGCCGCCCGGCTTGGCGTGAAGCAATCCGAGGCCGACCTCATCCGCCTCGAGCAGGATATCGCCGTCGATATCTCCGCCGCCGCCGGCCAGATCGAGACCACCCGCATGCGCGTGCAGGTCACCCGCAACGCGATGAACCTCGCCGAGCAATCCCTCTCTTCCGAGCAGAAGAAACTCGATGCCGGCACCGGCCGCACCCTCGACGTCCTGACCGCGCAGGAGCAACTCGCCCAAGTCCAGAGCAGCTACGCCCGCGCCATCGCCGACGAACGCCGCGCCCGCGCCAACTACGAGCGCGAACTCGGCACCACGCTGGAAACCCGCGGGCTCAAAATAGAGTAGCGCAGCGTCGGCTCCGCGCTCTGCCGGATCGAAGTAGCCCGCCCCGTGAGGGGCGGGACCTCAGGAGTCCCGTCAGCAGGCCAAGTCCGCCAGCTCGCCGGGCGCTCCAGTTCTCCGATCTATGCCCATCAGTGCCATCTGTGCCCACCCTTCAGATTAAGCCCCGCCCGGCCACACTCGCACCATACACTCCACCCTTCACGGCCCCGGCGCCGTCAACTCATCCACCATCCGCCGCCAAGGCCCATGTGGGTCCTCCTTGATCGGCGACGCCGCGAATTTCTCCGCCGCTGCGCGCAGTCGCGCCATCGGCACCGGCACATGGCGCAACGGGATTTCCTCGCGCGCCTGCACGATCCAGCTCGGCTTCGTCACCCCGGGGAGTTCCTTCACCGCCGGCTGCTCGTGCCACCGCTCCCAGTCGACGTACTGCCCGCGACTTTCGAGCACCACGAGCCGGTCGTCCCAGCGCTCGTCGATGAAGGGCGGCCTCAATACAAAGGGAATCGCCCACGTCCACACATACGCGCCGTTGCGGATCTCCGGGACGTCGACCAGTAGCGCGCCGCCCGGCGTCAGCTGCGGCGTGAGCCGGCGGATTTCCTCCGTGATCTCGCCCGAGAGCACCGACGCCTCGTGCCACGGCCGCATCGTGATCTTCAGTTTCGAAACAAAAAACGCCCCCACCGCCAAAGCCACCACGACGAGCGCCACCCGCGCCCGCACCAACGTATAGAGCAGCATCGCCACCGCCACGCACACGCCCGCCGAGGCGAGATACAGATGCCGCGGCGAGATGTACGTAACGATCAGCGGCAGCGTCGCCACGAGATACCAGCCGAGCCCGAAGAAGAGTCCCGCGCGTCGCTCCTCGACCGGTCGCCAGCGCGCCACCCAGCGCCACAGCGCCATCCCGGTGAACGCACCCGCGATCACAAAGCAAAAAGTCCGCAACGCACCCGGCTTGAACGCCGGCGCATTCTCAAACCACCACCGCTCCAGCGGCGGAAAGAGATGCCCGAAATACGTGAGCTGCCGCTGCGCCAGCTTTTCCTGAAACTCGAGGCTCGCAAAGTCCGGCAGCGCCGCGCCCGCGCCGCCGGGACCAAAGGCCGTGCTCCGGCAAAAATAATACCCCACCACAAAGGTCACCGCCGCCGCATACGGCGCCCACGTCTGCCAAGCGCGGCAGCGTTCGCGGTTCGTCAGCCACAGCACGTCCGCCGCGATGCACATCAGCGGCAGCGTCAACCCAAACTCCTTCGCAAACGCCGCGCCAAAATAGCAGCCCGCAAACACCGCGCACCAGCGCCAGCGTCCCGTATCGCGAAAGGCGAGAAACGCGCTGAAGCCAGCGAGATAAAACGTCGTCGCGAGCACATCCACGCGGCCCGTGATCCACTGCACAGGCTCCGCATGCACCGGATGCAACGCGAAGAGGATCGCCGCCACCGCGCCGCACACCGCATTCCGGCTCGTCGCGCGCCACGCCAGCCAGCCGACCATCGCCGCGCAGAAACTGTGCAGCAGGAGATTGGTGATGCGGTAGCCCGTCGCATTTCCGCCCCACAGGTGCGCGTCGACGATGAAGCTCAGTGCCGTCATCGGCCGCAGCTCGCGCAGCTGGAATTTCCACATATCGCCCGCCCAGCTCTCCACAAAAAGCCGCGGCCACTGCAGCACCGGAAAATCGTGGAAGCGACCCACATACCCAAAATCGTCGCCCAAAAAATAGCCGCTCAACGTCCACCCAAAGCCCGCCAGCGCCGTCACCAGCGCCACCACCGCAATCGCCACCCGCGGCCACGCCGCCAGCCCGCGCGGAGTCGGAGTATCAGTCGCGCGCGAGGTAGCGTCGGGTGAAATCATGAAGGGAAGAGAAACAGACGTGAAGCCCCACCGCACAGGTGGCAAGGTCGCGTTGTTCCCGAGCCGAAGGGGTGCTTCCGATGGAGGCGCGGTGCCTCCCACCGCGCGGGCTATCGCATCCGCACACCCATCCCCCGCGGGGTGAGAACACCGCACCTCCATCAAATACCGCTCCCGCTCACATCGTCGCATTTGGGTCACATCGTCTTGTTGTAGGAGCGGCTTCACGCCGCGACCGGAACGACGCTGCGGCCCCGCCAGCCAGGTAGGCCGCCTGCTCGCTGGCGCTTTATCGTAATTCGGATGAGCACCCGCCAGCGAGGCCGACGAGAGGCCAGACTCCCTAAATCCCCCCACTCACGGTCGGAGCCGCGTCCTTCTTCCGGTCGCGGCGTAAAGCCGCTCCTACAATCAAGCCACACGCCCCGCGCTCGAACTATATGCCGTATGCTTCGATCTTCGCAGTT
>JAZKEV010000129.1:8675-9282 GCA_040386765.1 Verrucomicrobiota bacterium
CCCGCCCCTCTTCACGCTCGCGCACCACCATCCCCCGCGTTTCTGTGACACCCACATGGATCGTAGTGAAGATTCCCTGACGCCCCCCGCGAGTGCCGCGCCCGAGCTCTCCGTCGTCATTCCTTTTTTCAACGAAGCCGCCAACGTCGGCAGCGTCCTCGGCGAGCTGCGCGAGACCCTCACCGCGCTCGGACTCCGGGTGGAGGTGCTCGCGATCAACGACGGCAGCAGCGACGCCACCGCCACCGAGATCGACGCCGCCGCGCGCGCCTGGCCCGCCGTCCGCGCCATCCACTTCCCGCACAACCGCGGGCAAGCCGCCGCGCTCTATCACGGCTTCCACGAAGCGCGCGGCACGTGGTTCGCGATGCTGGATGGCGACGGCCAGAATCCGCCCGCCGAGCTCGCCCGCCTCTGGTCGCTGCGCGACAGCGCCGACATGATCGCCGGCGCGCGCGCCGAGCGCAAAGACTCCGCCCTGCGCCGCGCCATGTCGCGCACCGCCAATGCCGTTCGCAGCGTCGCGCTCCGTGATGGCGTCACCGATTCCGGCTGCTCGCTCAAGATCTTCCGCCGCGAGGTCGCCCGCTCGTTCATTCCGCTGCGG
>JAZKEV010000130.1:0-4343 GCA_040386765.1 Verrucomicrobiota bacterium
CCGATCTACGTGCGCGAAGGACGGCCGCTCGGAGAGATTGAGACCGGCAAGACGATCGTTGGGATAGGCGGAGCGAACGGACGCCACGAGAGTATCGGCATTCGCGCGTGGCTGATCGGGGCGGACGGATGCGCGGAGCGCCGGGGTGACGAGCCAGTCGATCTCCTCGATGAAAACCGCGACGGCGCCGCTGCCGCCGATGATGGCCATGAAAACGCCCGTGGCGACACCGAGCCAGAGATGCCAGCGGAAGAGCGTTTTGGTGGTCATGGGACGAGGGCGGGCGGAAGGGAGGGAACGCTCATCTGCGCTAATCTTTTCGCGCTGACGAGCGAGACGAACAATTGCAGGCTTCGCCTGATCGGCGAAGCGAGACAACGGGAGATCAGAATTTGTAGCTGGCGGTAAAGGTGTAGTTGCGCGGAGTGCCGGGGAAGTGTCCCTCGCCGCCGAGTACGCTGCGCGAGTAGATTTTATCGGTGAGGTTGTCGCACTTCACGCTGAACTGCATGCGCTGCCAGCGATAGTAGAGGGCGGCGTTGTAGATCGTGTAGGCTGGCCCGGGGAAATCCTGGGCGGCGGTGAAATTGGGCCGCTCGCCGACGTAGGTGGTGCCACCCGCGATACCGAGACCGTACTTGGGGAAATTGTAGCGCGTCCAGAGGCCGGCCTTGTGGCGCGGGGCATTGGGAAAACGGGAACCGACGGGAGTGGCGGCCACGACGCTCTTGCTGATCTTGGCGTCGTTGTACGCGTAGTTGGCGGAGAGGCTCCAGACGGAGGTGAGCTGGCCGCTGGCATCGAATTCGAAGCCCTTGCTCGACACTTCGCCGATCGGGACGACCCAATTGTTGGGGACGCCGGGGGTAAGGTCTTTTTCGAGGATGTTGGTCTTGGTGATGTCGTAGACGCTGGCCGTCAGATTGAGGCGGTTGTTGAAGAGATCGTATTTGATGCCGAGCTCGTGCGAGTCGCTTTCCTGTGGCGGAAAGGGGCCGTTCTGGTCTTCGCTGCCGAGGGTCTGGGGCTTGAGCGCCATCGCGTAGCTGTAGTACGCGAGGAGGTTGGGGAGAACCTTGTAACCGAGCGCGCCGCGATAGGTGAAGACGCCGTCCGAGAACGTATCGGAGGTGGGGCGCGTGCGGGTATCATCGAAGTCCTCGTAGCGGCCGCCGAGCGTCACGCGCCATTTTTCGCCGAGCGAAATCTGATCCTGCAGGTAATAGCCGGTGCGGACCTTGTCCGTGTCGTTGGGCACGACGCCAGCGAGGGAAACCGGGTAACGATCGCGACTGCTCAACCCGTAGACGGGGTTGAGAACGTCGATCGTGGGCACCTGGGCTTGCGCGATGGCAACGGAGGTGAAGACGCGGTTGACGGCGGAGTACTCAACGCCGCCAAGCAGCTTGTGCTTGGAGCGGAGCACCTCGTAGTCGCCGATGAGATTGACGGCCCAGGCAAGCTCGTCGTTGACGCGCAGCTGGTGGCGGAACTCGCGCTGCTGGAGGCGGAAGGCCGGACCCACCATGAGATTGCCCTCGTGGTACGACTGATGGGCCTCGCTCTGATACCAGCGGACGAAGGCATTCAGGCGCAGGTTGGCCGAGAACGCATGGTCGAGGCGCGAGCTGTAGACCGTGGTGTAGAGATTTTGAAAATCGGTGGCCTCGGTGGGCGAGTGGCTGATCGGCGCCACGAAGCTGCCGCCGGGCGAGCCGGTGGGCGCGAGTACGCCGGG
This sequence comes from Verrucomicrobiota bacterium, assembly GCA_040386765.1. GTDB lineage: Bacteria > Verrucomicrobiota > Verrucomicrobiia > Opitutales > Opitutaceae > ER46. Next base: position 1,739 of record JAZKEV010000130.1, read on the forward strand.
GGCCGAGAACGCGAGGAAGGGCACGCCACGGATTCGCGCGCCGGGCTGGCGATTGGTGACATCCTCCACCTCGACATTGAGGCGCGTGCTCTCGCTGATCACCCACGTGAACGAGCCGGTGAGGTTCAGCGCCTCCTGGCGGTAGTTATTCCGGAAGCTGTCGCGCTCATTGTAGGTGGCGTTGAAGAGATACAGGAAACGCTTCCTGGCATCGATCGGGCCGGTGACGGCGAGCTCACCACCACGGAGACGATAGCTGCCCGCGCGGGCGGTGACGGAGCCGCCGAACTTGGACTTGGGCTTGGCGGTGACGATGTTGATGAGGCCGCCCGGCTCGTTGTCGCCGTAGAGGAGGCCGACGGGGCCTTTGAGGACTTCGACCTGCTCGACATTGTTGAGCGTGAGAATGCCGAAGTCGCTGTAGGGGCTGCCAGCAATGCCATTGTAGCGCGTCTGCTCCTGCCGAAAGCCGCGGGCACTCACGCCACCGTAAGAGAATTCGGTGACGCTGCCCATGAGCGGATAGAGATCGGTGATATCGAGCGCGGCGAAATCGTCGATGAGGTCCTTGGTGATGACCTGAATCGGAGCGGGGACGTCGATCAACGGCACATCGGTCTTCGTGCCCGTGATGGCGGTGTTGCCTTTGTACGCGTCGCGCTGATCGGTGACCTTGAATTCATCGAGCGTGACGACTTGGCCAACACTCGCGGCAAAGGCAGGGAAGGCACCGCCAGCCAGGAGCAAGGAGCCAAGGCAGGCGACGGAGCGAAGGCAGTAACGCGTAGTTGTGGTCATGATACAGCTGGGTCCGGAGCTTGGCAGCGCCGGAGGTTCAGAACTTAACGAAAAAGGAAGAGCCGTTGCCGCTTAGCGGACGGCGGAGGCTTCGGGCTCGACGGAGCGAACGGTGGCGGGCGCAGCCGGCTTTTTGCCGAAGAATCGGCGCCAGGAGAGGGCGAAGCCCGTGTAGACGAGAAATACGCCGCCGAGGCACGCGAGGCCGGCGAAGAACTGGCCGCCATCGCCGAGGGCCTCGCCGGTGTGGAGGAAACGCGTCCAGGAGCGGACCTGCTGCGCGGCATTCATATCGGCGTAGCCGGTACGGCGGAGGGTGGCACCGGTGAAGGGATCGAGCGAAAGCGTGGTCGAAGCCGTGCGGGGCCACGAATTGGATTCGCGGATGGTGAAGCTCACGGCCTGCGGAGTGGCACTCGCACCGCCTCCTGCAACACCAGCGCCGCCACGATCTCCACTGCGCGTTTCGCCACCGGGGCCGCCGGGCGCGCGGCCTTCGCCGCCACGACCTTTGCGACTGGAACCTTCGGGAGAGGTAGCGGAGGGACCCTTGGTCGACTCTGGAGTCGGAGCCGGGCGAGCCTCACCACCCGGCGCGACGGTCGCGGCCGCTCCGCCACGGGGACCGCCGGGGCCGCCGCGGCCCGTGGGGCTGCCCGTGCGCAGCGTGATCGTCTCCCAATTTGGAACGGCCTTCTGCGCCGCGGCAAAGAGGACATCCTGGCTGAGAGGCTTGGAGCCGGGAGCGGGCGTGGGCACCTCGACTGGCGGACCGAAGGCCGCCGGACCCGCGGCACCCGCGGCCGGAGCCTCGGTGCCGGTAAGCGTGTAGATCAGCGTGCCACCCCAGCGGAAGGAAATCGGAACCGCCGTAAGCGTAAGGACGATGAGGATCGGCGCGGACCAGAAACCGATGGCGTTGTGCCAGTTAAAATCGCGCGCCTTGCTCGATAAATTCTGGCGAAACCAGATGACGGGACGAACAGCGCGCCACGACCAGTTGCGCGGCATCCAGAGATAGAGGCCGGTGATGGCGAGGACGAAGAAGGCGAGGTTGCAGACGCCGTTGATCATCTTGCCGACCGGACGGCTATTCTCGCCGTGGAAGCCGAGGACGCGGTGGAGGTCCGTCATGGTGTGCATGAACTCGCCCATCGCCTTCGACTTCGGCTGGCGGACCTCACCGGTATAGGGATTGATATAGACGCCACCGCTGCGACCGGAGGAGAAAGCGACCGCGGCGCTCGGGTCGTTCTGCAGCACGATGCCGCTCGGGCGCAGTTCGGGTTGCGCTTCGCGGAGCTTGGCCTGCATCTGCTCCAGGGTGAGTTTCGGCGCATTGCCCGCGGGAACCGCGACCTGGCGGGCGTCGCGCTCGGACCAGGCGATCAACTCCTTCTCAAACGCCAGCACCGTGCCGGTGAAGCACATGATGCCAATCGAAATGCCGGAGATGAGGCCGGCGACGAGATGGGTCCAGAAGAGGACTTTGCGGAAGGACATGGTGGGCTGGGAGGCTGAGAGTGTTTTAGGCTTGAGGGCTGGGAACGGCGGTGGTCACGGGCGCAGGCGTCGGCGCGGCGGCGAGCTTCTGCTGCGCGTCGCGCAGGGAGCGGGCGGTGGCGAGGGCCTTCTCGGCGTCGCGGTTGCCGGCGATCATGAGATTGGGGCGCTGGAGGTGCGCGAGGACTTGCGCGAGGGCCTGATCGGCGACGGAGCGGAACTCGAGGTCGCTGGCGAAGGCTGCTTCGGGGTCGGTCGGATCGACATTATCCAGCAGGAACTCCGCGAGGAACTGCGGCTGGTG
>JAZKEV010000131.1:0-6641 GCA_040386765.1 Verrucomicrobiota bacterium
ACCCGCATCGCGGATGCGCTGCGGCAGCACGACCGAGCGCTCGTCGCGCCACCCAAGCTTGAGCAGGAACCGATTCCACATGTGGCAATCCTCGTCGGAGCGCGGCGTACCCCGTGCGTGCGCCCAGGCGAGAGCCTCCTCATCGGTGTCGCCCGCGAGCACACGCTCGCGCAGTTCGGCATACGGCACCCCGAGGAAGCGGCAACAGCGGCCGTCCAGCGTGAGCAGGTGCCCATCGCCGAGATTGTTCACATACTCCGCGGGCAGCTGCCCCGCCGCATGCAGTCGTATCTTGTCGAGCATCCGCCCGAAATACACCAGTCGACCCACTTTCGCGTAAACACTCCGCAGCCCAGGAACGTGTGGCATGAGTCCGATGTTCGCCCCGCCACCATTACGCCCGCGAGCGAAACTCACGTGTACCGCGGGCAATTTACCGCCGCTGCGATGTCCGCCCTACTTCGCCGCCGAGGCCACCGCCTCGCCCCCATTCCGCGCCGCCAGCACGCGGATGAAGAGCTGCCGTTGCTTCTTCTCCGCCTGCTCCACCACCAGCTCGAGAACTCCCGCACACGCCAGCAAGGGAGGCTTGGGCGTCGTCACGATAAACGTACATGTCAGCGCCGGTTTGCGATTGAGCGAAACTTTCACCGGCAACCGGTAGCCATCCGCGACCGGGAGGCTCCAAGGGCGAATATCCTCCACTTTGACGTCCTCGGCGTCGGCATTGAAGCTCGGGTCGAGGTTCCCCCCGCTGGAAATCACCGTCCATCCCAGGGAAACCTTGTTGACCATTTCGAACAGGATCTCGCGCAAGCCCGGGGTCTTCTGCACCACATCGAAAAAGCTCATCATCGCCGGCATAAATCCCGCAAACGCCTGCTCGTCGGCGGCCGACAGGCCAAGCGCCTCCGCCACGGGCTTATCCTCGGCCACGCGTGCAGGGGGGAAAGGATTGTTGGACATTCCGTAGTTCAAATTGGCAGAACCCAGCTTCATCAGCGCCGCCGCCATGCGATCCATTCCCAGCGCGAGGAAATCCGCCTTGATCAACGTGCGCGCCCGATTGTCCGGCGGCGCCTTCGCCCCCGGCTTCGCATCGCTCGCGAAAGGCCCGATCAACCGCAGCGCCAGCGCCTGCCGCGTGCTCTCAAACCGCGACACCGCTCCCGTCGACGCATACATCGTCTCCACACCGGGCGGTTTCATCGCCTGCTCCTCCGCCGTCATTTCCACGGCGGTCACCTGCAGCACCCACTGTCGGGAGATTTTGTTGCCCTCCACCATCGTAACGAGACTTACAATCGAATCGCCCACCCGCGCCGTGGTGCGCTCCGCCGGCACAGCATCGATCCCCTCGAGCGGAATCTTCTCGCGCGCCGCCAGGGCCACCACCGCCGGCAACGGCGTGGCCGACGCGACAGCCGAAGGCGGCTCCGCTTTTTTCTCCGCCGCATTTGCTCCGCTTGCCACCGCGCCAAACCAGCCCGCCCCGATCGCCCCCGCGACGCCGTAACGAAACGCGCGCACGAAAAACGCCCATATATAATAAGCGCGTAGCGGAGTCATGCGGAGTTGAAGAAGCCAAATCCTCAGCCACCCGCAAGCCCGGTTCCCGCAACCATTTTACGCCAGCTGCCCATGCCCACACCGAACGTCTCGTTCGCCGCTATAACCAGTGGCGGCGGGCGTCCCGCCTGCCATGCCTGAAGTTCGGACGCCTTTCATTTAGCAGGGAAAAAAACTCCGTTTTCACAGCTGAAACTCCGGCAACTAATCCGGCAATAATTCCCATCGAAATAAACTCCACTAAAGGTCGCTCTGGAGCCACGCGTGCGCAGACGGGAGGAAGAGCTTTTCCTGCAAAACCCCGCTTAATCCCAGCCCGAAGCGCCGTGACTAACTCACAGTGCCGGGTTGCGCCGATCTCCATTTTCAGGCTACAATCACGCCGATGTTCTCGCTCCTCTCCGCTCTCCCGCCGTTCGTCGTCCGTCTGTTGCTCGCCTTTGGGTTTGGCTGTTTTTTCGCGGCCTTGCTGTGAAACGGTTTAGCTATCTGCGCGATCCACTCTGCCTGATGGCGTGCGGGCTCTATGCGCTCAATCGCTGCTGGCTGCGCCAGCACGTCGGCGGGGATTTTCTCACCGGCCAGTTCAATGACCTGCTGCTGATTCCCGCCGCCCTCCCCCTCGCGCTCTGGGTCCAGCGCCAGCTCGGCCTGCGGGACCACGACCAGCCGCCGCGCTGGCGCGAGATCGCACTCCACCTCGCCGTCTGGGCGTTCACCGCCGAGGCCCTCGCGCCGCACGTTCTCGCCCACGCCACCGGCGACTGGCGCGATGTCGTCGCCTACACCGCCGGTGCGATCGGCGCCGGCTTCTGGTGGCAGGAAACGGGACTCGCATGAGCTTCGATGTCCTCGCCCCGCATTACACCTGGCTCGAGACGGTGCTCGCCGGCCCGAAGCTGCAACGCTGCCGCATCGCCTGGCTCGAGGAGCTCGCCGGCTGTCGTGATATCCTCATCGCCGGCGTCGGCCACGGCCACTTCCTGCGCCGCTGCGCGCAGCGCTTCCCGCGCGCGCGCGTCACGGCAATCGATGCCAGCGCCCGCATGCTCGACCATGCGGAGCGGGGCGCACGGCGTGCGGGCATAGGCTCGGAGCAAGTCACGTTTGTCCACGCTGCGTTGCCCGCCTGGAGTCCGCCGAAGGCGAGCTTCGACGCGGTGGTCACGCCCTTCTTTCTCGATTGTTTTCCTCCGGCCGAGCTTAACGCCGTCGTCACATCGCTCGCGCGCGCGGCCCGGCCCCAGGCGCGCTGGCTCGTCTCGGATTTCGCGGTGCCGGAGCGCGGTTCCGCCCGGCTGCGGGCCCTCGCGGTGCATGCGCTGATGTATGCGTTTTTCCGGCGCCTCACGCGCATCCGCGCGCGCCGCGTGACGGCCCCCGATGGCTTTCTGCAGGCTCACGGTTTCACGCTCGCGGGCCGCACGACCTCCGAATGGGGCCTGCTCCATTCCGACCTCTGGCTCCGACACGAGGCTTGAGCCGGCGCGTAAAATCCTGAACTTTGTTGGCGGTTTTCCGCCACGGTGGCGGTTAGGAGGCGATCATGACCGATTCCGATCTACTGCGGCGTTTCGCGGAACAGCGCAGCGAAGCCGCCTTCACCTCCCTGGTGCAGCGGCACATCGATCTGGTTTATGGCGCCGCCCTGCGGCAGCTTAGGGGCGACGTCCACGCCGCCAAGGACGTGACGCAGGAGGTCTTCGTCTCGCTCGCCCGCAAGGCCGGCGCGCTGCACCGCCATCCCACTCTGCTTGGCTGGCTTTATAGCAACACCCGCTTCACCGCCGTCAGCCGGATCCGCCGGGAGCAGCGCCGCCAGCTCCGCGAACAGGAGGCACACGCGATGACCGAAAATCTGAACTCCACCGCCACCACGCCCGATTGGACGCGCGTGCGCTCCGTGCTCGACGAGGCGATGCACGACCTCGACGACCGCGACCGCCAGGCGCTGCTCCTGCGCTTTTTCGAGCGCCAGCCCTTCGCCGCCATCGCCGGGCAGCTCGGCATGTCGGAAAATGCCGTGCAGAAGGCCAGCGAGCGCGCGCTCGACAAGCTTCACGCCGCCCTCAGCCGCCGCGGCGTCACCTCCACCTCGGCCGCGCTCGCCACCGGCCTCGCCGCCCATGCCAGCACCGCCGCCCCGGCGGGCCTCGCCACCAGCATCACCAGCGCTGCCGTAGCCTCCGCGGGCCTCGGCGTAACCCTCCTCAGCTTTATGAACCCTGCCAATTTCGTCGCCACCGCCTGCGCCGCCACCGCCGTCGCCAGCCTCGGCATCGCCCTCAACCAGCACAACAAAGCAGAGGCGCACGCGCGCGAGCTTGCCGCCCTGCGGCAACCGCACGCGGCTCTCGAGGCCGAGGTCTCCACCCTCAAAGGCGCCCTCGCCGCCGCCCGCGAGCGGGCGCACGCCGCCGAGGCCGACAACGCGAAGCTGCTGGCGGCGATCAACACGACTTCGCAAGGCGCACCGAGCCGCACCGTCACGACGGCCGCAGCCGCCAGCGATGCGCCGATCACGCGCGATCTCGTGCAGGCCCGCCACAAACGCGGCCGGGATCTCCTCGCCGCCGGGAACTGGGCGGATGCCTTTGCCGAACTGAAATGGTGCTACGAAATCGGCATGATCCAGATCGGCAGCATGAGCGGCGTGCGCGCCAGCAGCGTGCTCACGGACCTCGGCAAGATCGCCCAAAATTTCCCTCCCGCCGCCACGTGGATGCGCGATATGCGCGACAAGCTGGAGCAGCGGATGCGTGCCAGCGCCACCGATCGCGAGGCCGCCGGAGAAGTCGCCGGCATCAACATCGCGCTCCAGCAGCCCGCCCGCAACCTGGCGCTCTTCGATGAATTCCCCGCTGGCGACGAGCGCCGGCGCAACCTCAGTTTCCGCGTCTACGAGCAGCTCAGCCAGGCCAAACGCTACCGCGACGCGTACGAGGTGAAGTCCTACGACGAGATGATTTCTAATTTCGGCCTGCGCAGCACTCCGCCCGCCTTTGCCGGTCGCATGCCCAATGCCGAGGAGGTCCGCCTGCGGCATCGGCAATACGCCATCACCGGCACCGCCAAGGACGTCGAAGTCCTCGCCGGCGCCGGGCAACTCGCCCAGGCAAAGGAGCTCGCGAAGAAAGTCATCGCCCTTGACCCGACGCCGGAAACGGTCGCCATATTGGAGAGTCACGTGACGAGCGCCGGGCAGCCCCGGTTGCTGGACGGCCTCAAGCCGTAGGCTGACTTATCCCACGCGGTGAGGGCACCGCGCCTCCACCGTAGTGGAAGTCCCCGTGGCGTTTCCACGCCTCGGCCTCCGGGCGCAACTAGCGGGGATTTTTGCGGTCAACGGAGAGCTATGAAGCGTGCCTTCTGTGGCCTTGCCATTCTCTCGCTCGCCAGCGTCTTCGCCGGCTGCTCCTCCACGTACTACAATGCGATGGAGAAGTTCGGCATCGCGAAACGCGAGATCCTCGCCGATCGCGTCGAAGACACGCGCAAATCCCAGCAGGAGGCCAAGGAGGAGTTTGCCGACGCGCTCCAGCGCTTCCTCGCCGTCACCAAGACCGACGGCGGCACGCTCCAGCGCAAATACGACGAGCTGAACTCCCAGTTCAAACGCAGCGAGGAGCAGGCCAAGGAGGTCCGCACCCGCATCGCCTCGGTCGAGGACGTCGCCGAGGCGCTCTTCCGCGAGTGGAAGCAGGAGCTCGCCCAGTACTCCAACGGCCAGCTCCGCCGCGATAGCGAGCGCCAGCTCGATACCACGCGCCGTCGCTACGACTCGCTCGTTACGCTCATGAAGCGCGCGGCCGATCGCATGGACCCGGTGCTCGCGACCTTCCGCGACCAGGTGCTCTACTTGAAGCACAACCTCAACGCCGCCGCCGTCTCCTCGCTCGGCAGCACCCACCGCACGCTCGAGGCCGACATCTCCCGCCTCATCGCCGAAATGGAAACCTCCATCCGCGAAGCGGAAGTGTTCATCAAGGAGCTGAAATCGGGCACGTAAGCGCGCTATACAGTCAACAGTGCCCGTCAGCCGCTGCGAGCACATCCCACCTTGCGTAGGTAAACTTTTAGCTCAAATCGCGGGTTGTTGGTCGCGTGCGCCCCTGCGCGCAAAGAGACTGATGGCGCCCTCAAGTACCAAGCCCACCACAAATCCACCGGCAGTAAAAAGAAGCACGAAGAATCGTTCAGCGCGATCCAGGCCGTAGATTACAAAAGGGGAAAAGCTCACAAAGGCTCCCACACCCGCGGACAACAGAATGGCCCACCTACTCCCTGCCACAATACCACTGCGCGCCGCGACGTACATGATGACCGCATAGAAAAGGCTGGGAATCGTCGCAAAGGCGTAAGCAAAGGGCAGCATCCCGATCACCCCGAGGAAAAAGCGGTCGGGAGAAAACGACAGGTCTTGCAAGATTACCAGCGCGACCACGATGAACACGCTGCCGCCTGCAGGAGGAACGAGCACGTGCAGTGCGAAACGTCGGGCGGCAGTCATGGATCACCTCACGGCAAACGCCGCCCAGCCGTAGAGAAACGGCAGGATGCAGAAGACGACGTTGGTCGCGTGGTAGCCGAGCCGCCACCAGCTGTTCGCGAGATAGGGCGTCACGTCGAGGAGCAGCGCCGCAATCCAGCGCAGCGTCCAGAAGGCCGCGAGAAAGGCGCAGGCCGCGCGCGCCAGCGGCGCACCGCTCGCCAGCTCGGCCGCGAAGAACCACGAGCCGAGGCCAAACGATACCAGGCTCAGCCCGATGAAGGCGTAGTAGACGCGGAACAACGTCCGCGCGAAAGGCGTGAGCTTCGCGCAGTCCGACCACAGGCCGGTGGCCACCGGCATCAGCGCACCCGCAGCCACGAGGCCAAAGTGGGTGAGCGCCGCGAATTTCAGGGCGAGTTCGAGGTGTGTGTTCATGGCAGGAGAGTGCCGAGTGCGCGGAGCAGCGGTGCCCCGACCCGTTCGACGAAAGGGGTGTGAAACAGGAGCGGCAGCGGCGCGCCCGCGATAGCGAGGGTCCACAACCGCCCCCGCCAGCCGCCGCCGAGCCCGAGCCGCCGGC
>JAZKEV010000132.1:0-7023 GCA_040386765.1 Verrucomicrobiota bacterium
TAGCAGGACGAGTTCGTTCTGCCAGAGCTGCGCCTTGGGATACATCTCCAGGTTATAAATCCAGAGGTGCCCGTGCGCCGCGATCACGAGCATCGTCGCGACCACCGTGCCGGTTTGCCACGCCCGCACGCTCGCCGCGCCCGCAAAGAGCACCGCCGCCAGCGCCACGTTCACTGCGGGTGTCCAGCCATGCGTCGCCCACACCGCGCCGGTCCGCACCGCAATGGCCCCGATCACCGCCGCACCGGCCATCTCGGCGAAGCGCTCGATCTCCAGCCAGCGGCGCACGGCGCCGACAAATGCCACCGCACCCGCCAGGAAAGCCACCTCCGCCAGCGTGGTGCCCGTCCAGAGTTCCGCCCGCGCCGGCTGCGCTTCTTTCAAGAAGAAGGCCAGCGCGACTCCGCCCATCAGCATCGTGGCGATCCGCAGCGACTTCATGCCCGATTGCCGCGCCGAAACCAACATCACGAAGGCCTGGCTCAACAGCACGAGGCTCCGCGCATGTCCGTCGAAGGCGGCGATCACGCCCACCGCCACCAACCCCGCGCCTTTGCAGACAAATATCGGCGCCAGCGCCCTGCCCCCCTCGGTCCGCCACCACGCCACCGCGGCGAGCAGCAGCAACGCGCCGCTGCCAAAGTAAAACTGTTCCCACCGCGAGCCGATATCGTGGCTCGCAAAAACATACACCGCCGTGAGGTAAAGCCCGACCGCCACGGCGAGCGTGGAGTTCATCACCTGGATCACGCGGTCGAGCCGTGAGAGCGCCTGGCCACGCCACGCCATGCCCCAGTCGCGCACCATATACAGCGCGAAGTAGAGCGCCGGCCAAAGCCATGTCGCCGCCAGCGAAAAGCCCGGCCGCCCCTCAGGGAGCGGAGCCCAAAAGTGCAAGTGCGGCACTGAGGCCCGCGACGGCAGCAGGCACAGCCATGCCAGCGGCATCGCCAGCGCCGAAGGCATTTCCCACGCCTTCATGAAGCGCAACGCCACCGCCGCCACTCCGAGCAAAAGCACGGCCCAGGGTCCAAAGCCCGCCGCCGCTCCGCGCAGGGCAAGAAAAGCCGTCACATGCCCAAGCCCCACCGCCATCGTGGCGATGACCTCCGATTTCCGCCGCACCGCCGTGACGAGGATGCCGCCGACGACGACCAGTTCGCACACCATCGCAGTGATCGGACTCGAAATCACTTTCATCGGCCCCACCGCATACGCGCCAAACGCGCAGAAATAGGTCAGCGCCAGTCCCGCCCCGGAGATCACCGCGCCGAATTTCGGCAACTTTCGCTCCAGCCACCGCCCCAGCGCCAGCACGCCCGCCGTCGCCGCGCAGACCTCCACGAGCCGCACCCACGGCGGCGCATTACGCGAAACATAGATGCCGAGAAACACCACGCCGATCACCGCCAGCAGCGCGCCGATCCGCGTCGTCCACCACGCCGCCAACCGCACCTCCGCATTGGCCTCGCCGCTCGGCGGCCAGAGTTGCAAGGGCTCCAGCCATTCCCGCAGCGGATTCACCTGCGGAGACTCCGGCACTTTTAGATCCGAGGCATCCGTGGCGCGCCTCCAACTCGGCTGCTCCACTGGAGATTCCACCGCGGGCGCAGGTTGGACGGCTGACGGAACCGCCGCAGGCATTGCGGGCATCTCGGCCCTCACCGGCTCCGGCGTGATGGGTTGCGGCGGCACCGGTTCCGGCCTCGCCATCGGCTCCGGTTCACGCGGTGCCAGCATCGGCGGCAGCTCAGCCAGATGCGCCGCGCGCCGCGCGTTTGCTTCCTTCTCCTCTCGTGTGATCTCTTCCACCTCGAGGGTCGCGACGCGCTGCTTCAGCTGCCCGAGGTCGTATTCGAGCGCGCCGATCCGCTGCCAGAGCTGGCCGATTTCTTCCCGCGTGTTCATGGGTTGAAGTAAGAGTGGTTGCTAACGCTCCGCCTGCGCGGAGTTCGCCATCAGGGGTAGGATTTGCCGTCGAGCAGCAGCCGCCGGATATAAAGACGATGCTCGGGGCTCACGGAGGCCTCTACCTCCATTCGGGTAAAGCGCGGCGTGCCTTTGCCCTCGGGCACGAAGTAGCGCTCGATCCCGTAGGAGATGCGTTGCCCGCCTGCGCCGCGCCGCCATTCCGGCCCGAGCGTGCCGCGCACCAGCACCTGCCCGGCCTTCGGCGTGAGCCGCGTGGCACTGGCTTCGACAATCGCGTGATAGCCCTCGCGCTTTTCGAGCAATACCCACACGTCATCGAAACCCTCCTTTGCGGTGACAGACGCCGGCGGACGCCCGATCTCGTAACCCAGAATCATGTAGTCGCCGCGCAGCAAATCCTGCGGGTCAACCGGCACCGTTTTCAGCAGGATCGTCGACGCGTGCTGCCGGATCCACTCGTGATAGCCGGCCCACGCGCCGAGAAAAAGCGCCTGCGCCGCGACGAGAGCCCAGAACCATTTAGCCGTTTTCATGACGTTGCCTCCTTGCGCATCGCACCCACGAGCGAGCGGCGCTTCCGCTCTAGATAGAAGCCGAGGCCGAGCACCAGCAGGCCTGACACGATGAAAAACACGCCGCCTTCCAACAGCGTGCCGAAGAGAAGAAAATACCGCGTGACCACATTGAGCGCGATGCCGGCCATCCCGAGGTTGATCCAGTCCTCGCGGCCCGTCGCGAGGCCGATGCGGATCATTCCAAGATTCAGCCAGAAAAGCGCGAGGCATGAGACGCCGCCCCACAACCAGCCGCCGTCGCCAAGATCGAGGCCAAGCAGATGTGCCAGCGCCGGCACCGCGCCCACCGCGAGATAACCCGCAAAAGCCTTCGTTTCCTCCCGCCGCGTCCACGCCCAGATGCCGGCCGCTACCGCCAGCCCGAGCAAAACCAGCACCGGGGCGAGGCGCGCGGCATGCACCGCATCCCACGAGGAGCTGTGCACCGACCACGTAAACCCGAGCGCATAAAGTCCACCGCTCGCGTAAAGCAGCCCGAGGTCTTCGTGCAGTCCGGCAAAGACGCTGCCCCGCGCACCACGCAATCCGAGTCCGAGCCCAAGCAGGATCACGCCCACCCAGAATGCCGCCGCCGCCATCGGGTAGGCTTCGTTGTACCAACGCAGCCCCGTCGTGAGACGGAGCCACGAGTCCTGCGAGTTGAGCTCCATCGTCAGCCAGATCAGCCCCGCCATGGTGCTGACGAACTGCGCGCCGCGCGCCTTCGTGAGCCACGGCACGGCTGCGATTCCCACCCACCACAGCAGCACGCCATTGGCCGGCCGGCTGTCGATGTGGAAGATCTGGCTCACGAGCGCGATACCGAGCAGGAAGCACACAGCGCCCACCATCAGGCACGTATCGCCCAACCGCGGGAAATGCCCCGGCTGCATCTTCCAGCGCCAGCCCGCCGCATAGCTGCCGACGAGCAGCGTGAGCAGTCCGCCAATTTTTACCCAATCGTGAATGCGCTCCCAGTTGCTCTTGATCACGAGGCTCACGCCCACGAGGAAGAGCGCGCCACCGATTCCGCCGAGGATCGCCAGGAAGCGATTCGCCGCACTCGTGGTCACCGGATGCCGCGCCAGCAACGCCTCGCGCTGCCGCTCCAGGATCAGGCCCTCGCTCACCCAGCCGGCACTCTCGGTCTCTAGCCGTTCTTCAAAGGTTTTCATGACGGATCAGGCTTTGGGCAAAGTCCAGGTGGTCGCCGCCGTTTCGAGCGCCTTCAGGGTATCGCAGCACTCCTTCATCCGCCGCTCCGTCAGCCCGTCGGTAACCTGCGCGACCACCTCCAGGTAACGCGGCGTCACTTCTTCCCAGAGCTTACGGCCGGCGGCCGTCGGGACCACGCGATACGCGCGTCGATCAGTGGGGTGATTCGTTCGCTTCACCCACCCCGCCTTCTCCATCCGGTCGATCAGGCCGGTGACATTGGACCGGTCCACCACGAGGCGGTCGCTGAGTTCGCGCTGACTCAAGCCCTCCTCAAATTCCGCCACGACATTGAGCAGATTATACTGCGCCCCGCTCAGACCGTGCGGCCGAAAGAGCCGCTGGCTCTCGCGGAGAAAAGTATCCGCCGTGGCCATGATCGCCGACACCAAGTCATTACCGACGTCCGTTTTCACGGCCGCTTTGATGCCCTATCAATCGTTGATATGTCAACTATCTTCTGGCCGCCAGCTCTGTCTGCACGCTGCGCAGGTCGTTGGCCAGTGCCGCAAATCCCGGGAAATCATGCTCCAGCCGACGGGTATCGCGCCGCTGCCTCTCCGCTTCCCGCACCGCGCAGACCGTCTCGTGCGGCAGGCTCGGCCGACCCGTGCCGTAGACCCGCTGCTTCAATTCCGCCCGCGAATAAGGCAGCCGCCCGGTCTCCTGGCCCACGATCCACGACGCTTCGGATACCGAGGCATCGCGTCCACAAAGATACCACGCCTCCACCGCCGGCACCGCCACGCCGATGACGCGCAGCACCCGCTCGCGACCATGCGCCTTCGGTAGCTTCTTGGTCGTCTGCCGGTAGACCGCCCGCAGCTGGCACATCCGGCAATGCGGATGAAAATACCCCGGCGCATCATGATCGGCCGTGTGCACCACCGAATCATCCGAATCCACGACGACCACGAGCGCATCCGTATCGGTGTTGAAATGCAGATGCCGGATGACGGGCGGCACGAGTTGCGCGACATTGGGCCAGCCCCGCGCGCGAAATCCCGGCGCGATGAATCTCGGTGTCTCCCTCAAGACCGCGGACACCAGCACCCGCAACGCCGCCTCGTCTGCCGGCGATTCGCTCAACAGAGCCACCTTCATTTCTCGAGTGCGCCGAGCTCCCCTGGCTCCCGCTCTTCCGGCACCCCGCCTAAAATTCCGCTGAACCACATGTCGCCGAGCGACCCTTCTTTCATCAACTCCGGTAGATCCGGCCGGTCGGCCAGCCGGGTGAGCTCCGCGGCGCGCCCGTGTTTGTGCGAGACGATGATCTCCTCCGGATGATCGCGAAACAGGTCGATGAAGTACGGCGAGTGCGACGTCGTCACGATCTGCACCGGGCGCCGATCCGAGCCGAACTCCTTCGGGTATGTCAGCCGGTAAAGCGCATCGCGGATCTCCCGCAGCGTCCGCGGATGGATGCCACGATCCACTTCCTCGATGCACAGCACGCGCGGCGGCGTGGGATCGAAAGCGAGCGCCAGCACCGCCACCATATAACGCATTCCCTGCGACAACTCCCACGCAGCCACGACGCCATCCTCCGCCAATCGCAGGCCAAACTCCACGAGTCCATCCGCGTGCTCGACCAGCTCCAGCGAGCGAAACTCCGGCATGATTCGCAGCAACTCCTCCGTCATCCCGGAGAAGGCATCCGGCGCCGTGGCGCGCATCTCCGCCAGCACCGCCGCGAGATTGGCACCGGTCGAATTCAGCTCGGCGCCCGTTTTCCGCTGCGAGGGCTCCGCCATTGCCTCGTGATCGAGGGCGTAGTCGCGGATCGTCCCCAGCTCGTCGCGCAGCGCTTCCCACCCGGCTGCATTATCCGGAGCGACCTGCAACATATCGCAGACGGTTTCGGAGACACACCCCATGGTTGCTTTCACGCCGTCGTTCGGCGGAGTGAAGTGAAACTCAATGTGCGGCCCGCCCGCGCGCTGCGTCATCGCGCCATCGCTCAGCGGCAGCCGCGAGAGTGTGCGCAGCCGCAATATCCCCTCGATCAAGCTGCTCTTCCCGCTGCCATTCGGCCCGATGATGAGGTTGAACGGCGCGAGCGAGACGCGCGTATTACGCAGGGCTTTGAAATTTCGAAACGCGATGGACGCGATCACGCCGCCACCGTGGAGCCCACGCTTCCGCGAAGCAACCTCAGGCTTGGGAAAGCTGAAATGAGAACGAGCAGTACCGTGCAACGGTGTAAAAAACGCCCCGTCCCACCCTGACGGCGTAGATAGTTCCGCCTTCAGGCGGAAGGTTTTTCGGATTCCGGCTAAAGGCGGAACTACCAACGACCGAGCGGACGCGCTCCGCTCTATCGCCAGCCCGTCAACCCGCCAGCACCACCACATCCTCCGGATGCACCGCCGCCCACACCGTGTCGCCGACGCGGATCGTCTCGCGCAGCGCGTTCGCGTCGGCCGCGATCGCCGTCAGTCGCGTGCCCGCGGGCGTCACGAGAAGGAGGCGTTCCATGGCACCCATGAAGACCACTTCCTCCACGCGCGCTTCGAAGGCATTCGGCTCCGCTAGCCGCGCCTTGCTTACGTGTACTTTCTCCGGCCGCACCAGCACCCGCGCTCGGGTCGCCCCAGCCGGCCATCCGTTCTCGCGCACACGCAGCTCGAGTCCGCCCGCGACGCGCAGCTTCGTTTGCTCGCCCTCCTCACCCACCCGTTCCGCGTCCAGCAGATTGGCCTGGCCGACAAACTCGGCGGCAAAGGCCGAGGCCGGACGCCGGTAGATTTCGTGCGCGTCGCCGAGTTGCTCGATCTTGCCCCGGTTTATCAGCGCGATCCGGTCGCTCATCGTCAGCGCCTCCTCCTGATCGTGCGTGACCATCACAAAGGTCGTGCCCAGCCGGCGCTGCAGCCGCTTCAGCTCGAGTTGCATCCCCTGCCGCAATCGCGCGTCGAGCGCCGAGAGCGGTTCGTCGAGCAGCAGCACCGCCGGCCGCGGCGCCAGCGCGCGCGCCAGGCCCACGCGCTGGCGCTGGCCGCCGGAGAGCTGGTGCGGCTTGCGGTCCTCGCAGCCTTGCAGCGAGACGAGCGCGACCGCCTCCGCCACCCGCGTCTCGATCTCGGCACGCGCGAGCCGCTGCATCCTCAGCCCAAACGCGATATTGTCGCGCACGTTCAGGTGCGGAAACAGCGCGTAGCTCTGGAAAACCTGATTCACGTTTCGCCGGTACGAGGGCACGCGCGTGACCTCCTCGCCCGCCAGCCAAACCGTCCCTGCATCGGGCTGCTCGAAGCCCGCGATCAGCCTCAGCAGCGTGGTCTTTCCACAGCTCGAAGCGCCGAGCAGCGTCAGAAATTCG
>JAZKEV010000133.1:0-4452 GCA_040386765.1 Verrucomicrobiota bacterium
CTCCGGCATCTCCAGGATATCCCCCGCCGACTCGACGTACTCCCACAGCTGCCGCATCAGCACATGCCGCTGCCAGAAGCACCCGACCGCGCTCTTCCCCACCTTCACGCCAAACTCGCTCTGCACCAGCCCCGCCACCTCCACATAAGTCCTGTTCTCCTCCTCGAGCCACCCGAGCAGCCGCTTCTTCTGCTCCGCCGTCAACTGCTCCAGCTTCGCATCCGTCCGCACCTTTCGTCCTGTAAACATAAGGGAGTTTCCTTTCTTAAAAATGACCGGGTTTAAAAACCCCTCATCCTAACGCCTCTCCCGCCGCCCGTCACCCCGTCCATTCCGTCCATACCGTCCATTCCGAAAAAATTTCGTGTATGGCCACGGTCCAGTGCCCGGCCGCGGCAATCCCCCAACCAGATTGCCGGCTTGCCGCCCCAACAGCATGCCGGCTCGTGCCTCACCGCGATGTCGGCTTGTTGCCCCAACGGCGTGCTGGCTCGATGCCCTAACGGGGCAAAATTCGATAGCCCAGGGCAACGCCCTGGGTACCTCCCCAAAAAAAAGTGAGCCCTGAAGGGGCGAAACCCTCCCGCGAGAACGTCGCTCAAAGCCGCCCGCCTCCGACATACCCCAACGCACCGCCACCATGAATCTCGCCGAAGGCGGAAGGTAGGGCCGGGCGGCCCGCCCGGCCGTTCGCAATCCAAGGGTTCGATCACCCGGCATTCCCGTCATATCCTCCCCCTGTTCCCCCTCCTGTCATTGCGAGGAGCGCAGCGACGTTGCAATCCATTCCCCTCGCCATCCGCACACCCGTCCGTCCACGCCCAGAGCATGATCTCGTGTCGCAAATGCTCGCTACTCGCTACTCACTACTCGCTACTACCCCTACTCTATGCGTCAAATCGCCTTCCTCGGATCGGGTAATATGGCCGGCGCCATGGTCGATGGCCTGCTCGCCAAGAAAACCGCCACCCCGGCAAACCTCATCTGCCTCGGCGGTGACGACGACACGGCGGCAAAACTCCAGGCCCGCACCGGCATCGGCGTCAGCCGCTCGCTCGATGAGCTGCTCGGCGAAGCCGGCACGCTCGTCGTGGCCTTCAAGCCCCAGCATCTCGCCTCCGCCGATCCGCGCCTCGCGGAGCTCACGCGCGGCAAGCTCATCGTCTCGATTCTCGCCGGGAAGAAAATCACGAGCCTCGCCCGCGCGTTTCCGCACGCGCGCAACATCGTCCGCACGATGCCCAACACCCCCGGCCAGATCGGCGCGGGCGTCACCTGCTGGTGCGCGCAACAGCCCTTGACCGCCGCCGATCGCACCGCCGTCGAGGCCCTGCTGCAGTCGCTGGGCGAGACTGTGGAAGTCCCCGAGACCGACCTCGATGCCGTCACCGGCGTAAGCGGCAGCGGGCCGGCCTATGTCTTCGAATTCGCCGCCGCGTTGCGCGACGCCGGTATTGCCGCCGGCCTCAGCAAAGAGGTCTCCGAGAAACTTTCCGTCGAGACCCTCCTCGGCGCCGCCCGCCTGCTCGCCCACAAGAAGATCGATCCGGAAACGCTGCGCGATCAGGTGACCTCCCCCAACGGCACCACCTACGCCGGCCTGCAAAAGATGAAGGCCCGCGATTTCCGCGGCATCATCAAAGAGACCGTCCTCGCCGCCACCGCCCGCTCGAAAGAGCTGTCGCAGGATAGCTGAGAAACGCGGAGAGTGAACTCGCAGCCGTAGCCCGCCTACGTAGCGCGGAGCTTTCAGCCCGCGCTCGGGTACGAGCACCCTGAGTGTTCCGAAGCGCGGGCCCAGCACCACGCTACGGCTGCGTCCGAAATCACCTCACGGCTTCGACTTTCCTTCTTCGCCGTTAGTCAGCCAATAGACGCCCATATAGGCGAATATCACCGTCGCGGAGTCGCTGACAAACGCGCAAAGCGCAGTCAGCACGCCCGCCAGCAGCCAGCCGACCGGAGTCAACATCCGGGACTCGCCCTTCGTTACCAAGCTCCGGTAAATGCGCCTCGTGACATACAGGGTGAACAACGCCGCCAGCGCCCCTGTGACGTAGTTAAGATTCACTTTGATCACCGGCATCGGCTCCATGTGCCTTACGTCTACGGCGAGTAGTCTTCGGGGCAACGTCGAAACGCTCCTTGCCGCCCGGTCACAAGCTCGGCTCGCGAGGTTCGGCTCGCCCCCTTCGTCTTTTCCGTTTCGACGCTTTTCCAATCCAAGGCGGCTTGGAGTGTGTTTTCAAAATGGTTTGTCATTCTGAGCGCAGCGAAGAATCCACAGGAACGGACACCCTGCCGCCTTCGTACGCATGGATTCTTCGCTGCGCTCTATGTTGAAAACAAACCCTAAGGCGCAACGGCCTATTTTGACGCGGACGCCCGCGCTCCGCTCTGCTGTCGTTTCTTAAATTAAACGGCCCTGCTGCCTTGAGGAAGCACCCAAGCGCAAAGCAGGCCGGACCCTGACTTATTCGTGTTTCGTGGCTTTGGTGGTTAGTAGTTCCAGACCGCCAGGGCGGGGCCGGTGGTGTTGTCGGTGGCAGGGTTGACCTTGATATGCACCGTGTCCCCGTTTGAGACGCTGACCGAGTAATTCGATATAAAGCCGGAGCCGCTGGCATACAAGGAGGCATTCTTGTAAATTTCCCACCCCCCGATGGCGGTGCCTGACGTGCTGACCCGTATGTTTCCCGTCACCGTGACGGCAACAGCCGAGTAAAAGGAGAGCGGCACGCTCCCGCCGTTGTGGTTCTTGCCTTTGATGTCGGCCAAATGGGCGCAGGCAGTGAAGTTTGAGCCCCAAGTCCACTGCGTGCTGGACCCGGCGATGCTGTTGGAAACGGTCCATTCGGCATTGAGCCCCGCGTTGATCGTGCCGGGGAGGGTCGGGTTCGACGATACCGGGGTGCTGGAGGTGCTGACATACTGCGTCGTCGAAACGTTGACGTAGCATGTGACATTACTGTGATTTCCGCCCTCGGTTTGGACCATGGAGGCGAGGAACTGGGCATTAGCGCTTTGGAGCCCGCAGCAGACTGCGAGCACGGTGAGGACTGAACGTAGGGATTTCATTGGTATAACTTTTCTGATTTTGATTTCCATGCCGAAATGGCAGGGATGTCATCTTTGAGAATACAATTTTATTATCCCTATAGCTATAGGGTTCCCATACTACACTCAGGTATATTTCCCTTTATTTAAAGCCTGTAGAATTGCACAGATGGACAAGGTTATATTCCGGGTGTGACATGGGGCCCTCCCCCTATCATCAGTAGCATAATATTTCGTGCTACGTTTTAATACGGTTCACATGGACAACCGATTTTTCTGCGGCACGGAGCGGCTGCCGAAATCCGCATAAGCAACTGCAATAACGCCAACCAAACGACCCTCGGTGGCGGGTCTCATTTTCTACCCTCATTTTTCTACACCTTCCGGCGAAGTTGAGCGCGTTTCGGCTCGAAATGGTCGTCGCCGCCTTGGCCGCAAGCTCGGCCACTGTGCTCGGCTTCTCCGCCTTCGTCTTTTCCGTTTCGACGCTTTTCCAATCCGAGGCGGCTTGGAGTGTGTTTTCAAAATGGTCTGTCATTCTGAGCGCAACGAAGAATCCACGGGAACGGACACCCTGCCGCCTTCGTACGCATGGATTCTTCGCTGCGCTCAGAATGACAGAGGTGGAATGTCGCTCTATTTTGAAAAGAGACCCTAAGACCGCCCCGCGTCATGCCCCATTTCATGCTTCCGCCCCCTCCACGGTTCCGCGATTATCCCTCGCTATGAGTTTCCTCGACGGCCGCATCCTTGTCACCGGTGGCGCTGGCTTCATCGGCAGCGCGCTTGTGTGGGCGCTGAATCAGCGCGGTCACAGCGACATCGTCATCACCGATATCCTCGGCTCCGACGAGAAGTGGAAGAACCTCGTGCCGCTGAAGTTCACCGACTACATCGAGGCCGGGACATTTCGGAGCGGAGTCAACGCGAGCGCCGATGCCTTCGGCCGTTTCTCCGCCGTCTTCCATCTCGGCGCCTGCTCGGCCACCACGGAGAAGAACGCGAGCTACCTCGCCGACAACAATTACGCCTACACCCGCGAGCTCGCCACGTGGGCTCTCGCGCGCGATTCGCGCTTCATCTACGCCTCCTCGGCCGCGACCTACGGCGACGGCGCGCAGGGGATGGACGACCGCAGCGACAATCTCGCCCGGCTGCGGCCGCTGAACATGTACGGTTACTCGAAGCACCTCTTCGACGTGCACGCCCAGCGCACCGGCATCCTGTCCCAGATCGTGGGCGTGAAATATTTCAACGTCTTCGGCCCGAACGAGGATCACAAAGCCGACATGCGTTCGCTCGTGAACAAGGCCTACCAGCAGATCCTTGCGACCGGCCAGGTGCAGCTCTTCAAGAGCCACAAGCCCGAGTTCAAGGACGGCGAGCAGATGCGCG
>JAZKEV010000134.1:0-4011 GCA_040386765.1 Verrucomicrobiota bacterium
GACGGCCTCGTAGTTTATATAATTTAACCCCAAACCCCTAAATGGGCTTCTGCACGTTGTTGTAACCTGCAATAGTTGAGAAGTTTTGACCGGGTTTGGCATTGTTCACAAATTTAAGTCCCTCTAGGGATTTAGGGTTAGCCCCCCTTTAGGGGCTGGGGGTATGGAATACAGAAGAATGGGTAAAACAGGATTGCAGCTAAGTGTGCTCTCCTACGGTTCATGGGTCACTTTTTCAAAGCAGGTGGATGACAGTGCGTCTGCCAGGCTCATGGCCCTTGCTTACGATAACGGTATCAACTTCTTCGATAATGCCGAAGCATACGAAGGTGGCAGGTCTGAAGAAATGATGGGCCGTGTACTGAGCAGGATGAATTGGGATCGCACTACATACTGCGTATCCAGCAAAGTATTCTTTGGCCTGTATGGCAAGAACAACAGGCCCAACCAGCGTGGCCTTAGCCGCAAGCACATCACCGAAGCCTGCCACGCCGCGCTCACCCGACTTCAGGTCGACTACCTCGATCTTTTCTACTGTCACCGCGCCGATCCCAATGTGCCCATCGCTGAGACCGTCCGCGCGATGCACGACCTCGTGACACAGGGCAAAGTCCTCTACTGGGGCACCAGTGAATGGCCCGCCGAGGCGATCAAGGAAGCGCAGCGCCTGTGCGCGGAGCGGAACTTTCACGCCCCCATCGTCGAGCAGCCGCAGTACAACCTCTTTCACCGCTCGCGCGTGGAAAAGGAGTATGCCCCACTCTATCGCTCGCCGGCCGGCCTCGGCCTCACCATCTGGTCGCCTCTCGCCTCGGGTCTCCTCACCGGGAAGTATAATAGCGGCCTCCCCGCCGATTCGCGCCTCAGCACGCCCGATCTCGCGTGGCTCCGCGACCGCCTCCTCGCGCAACCCGGCGCCGACAAGAAACTCGCCGCCATCTCCGCGCTCGCTGCCGTCGCCAAGGAGCTCGGCACCACGCTCCCGCGCCTTGGCGTTGCCTGGTGCCTGAAAAATCCAAACGTAAGCAGCGTCATCCTCGGCGCCTCCCGCGTCGAGCAGCTCAAGGAAAACCTCGGCGCCCTTGATCTCCTCCCCGATCTCACGCCCGACATCCTCGCCCGCCTCGAAAAGATCTCCAGCCCGGTAGCCGCCTGAGGCGGTTCTGCGAAGAGCTTTGCCATTCTTCGCTCCGCTCAGAATGGCAGAAAGGGTGGTCGCCCTCGCTTTAAAATAGATCCGAGAAGCGCGCGGATCGCCTCGTTTCGCCCCGCGCGCCACTCTTGCCGCCGACATTGGTCGTTGAGATTTCTTTGGCGTTTGCTCGTTTGGCGTTTGGGATTTCCCCCATGAAGCTCACCTACCTCAGCCACTCGTGCTTCCTGGTCGAGACCGCCAAGGCCCGCTTGTTGATCGACCCGTGGCTCTC
Source organism: Verrucomicrobiota bacterium (assembly GCA_040386765.1). Lineage (GTDB taxonomy): Bacteria > Verrucomicrobiota > Verrucomicrobiia > Opitutales > Opitutaceae > ER46. The sequence continues at coordinate 1,428 of JAZKEV010000134.1, forward strand.
CGACAATCCCGCCGCGCGTGTCAAACCCGCCGACCTCCACTGTGACTATGTGCTCCTCTCGCATGGCCACGAGGATCACTCCTGCGATGCCCTCGATATTGCCAAGCGCTGCAACGCACCGATCATCGGCAATTATGAGATCGCCGAGTACTTCGCCGCCCAAGGCGCGAAGACCCACGGCATGAATCCCGGCGGAGGTTTCAATTTCCCCTTCGGCCGCGTGAAGCTCACCCTCGCGCACCACACCTCGAGCGTGAAAGCCGGGCTGAACCCGATCTACCTCGGCTCCGCCTGCGGCATCCTCATCCAGGCCGACGGCAAAAACCTCTACCACGCCGGCGACACTGCGCTCTTTCTCGACATGCAGCTCATCGGCAAAGTTGGCCTCGACGCCGCTCTGCTCCCCATAGGCGACAACGTCACGATGGGCCCGGAGGATGCCCTCACTGCGCTCGATTTCCTGAAGCCAAAGCTCGCCGTGCCCATGCACTACGACACCTGGTCCGAGATCGCGCAGGACGCCCAGAAATTTGCCGCCGCCGCCGCCAAGTCCGGTCACACCGTCCGAGTCATGAGCGCCGGCGACACGCTGGAACTCTAGCCTGACTAATCGGGACGGGCCGCCGCTGCCAATCACCTCTCCCCGTCTCGGAGATGCCGCTACTCGTCGCGACGGCATGGACATCCGTCGCCGTTTCGGTTAGCATGTACGGTCATACCCCTCCGCAGGTATCAAACCTGCTTAGCCCCCTCTGCGCGCCGGACGGCTGGCGCCCGTGTCCAACCTTCAGCTGCGTTTATCATGACTATCTCCCGCTCGGCGCGTCCACTCCGCCGGTGTTCTATTGTCGTTGCCGGGTTTCTTCTGGCGCCGCTCACGCCAGCGCTTCGCGCGCAGGCCACGCCGCCTCCTGCGGCCCCGGCGGCGCCCAAGACCGTTCAGATGGAGGCCTTTACCGTCACCGGCTCCAATATCCGCCGCGCCGATATCGAGACCGCGCTGCCCGTCACCATCATCGATCAGGAGGATATGGATCTCCGCGGCGTCACCACGCCCGCCGATCTCTTCGACACGATCACGATCGCCAATCCGCCCCTCCTCACCGAGCAGGAGTCCGCCGGCCAGAGCGCGCGCGGCGACAATACCTCCATCGATCTTCGCGGCCTTGGCTCCGGCAGCACGCTTGTGCTCGTCAACGGCCGCCGCATGCCGCCGCATCCCGTCTCGCAGAGCGAGTTCGGCACGCCTGCCCTTTCCGTTAACGTCAACACGGTCCCCTCCGGTCTCTCCTCGCGCATCGAGATTCTGCGCGACGGTGCGTCGGCCATCTACGGCTCCGAGGCCGCCGCCGGCGTGGTGAACTACATCGTCGAGCCGCGCTTCGATGGCGCAAGCGCCACCATCCGCGGCTCTTTTACCGACGATGGCGGCGGCGGCGAGATGCGCTACACGTTCCGGTGGGGCAATAACAAGCTCAATGGCGGCAAGAGCCGCATCTCGCTCGGCTTCGATTTACTCCAGCGCGATGCGCTCATGGCTTCCGACCGCTGGTACGCCGCCGACTCCGACCTGCGGCGCACGCGCACGCTCCCCGCGCCGTGGAACGGCCAGCCCTTCACGCTGCCCGGCGCCACGGCCCTTACGCGCGACAACGATTTCAACAACTCCAGCAACATCTCCCGCTTCGGCTTCTACACGCGCGGCGTCGCCCTGCCCGATGGCTCCATCAATGGCGCCCGCCCCGATGGCAATCGCGGCATCAGCACCAGCACCTCCACCACCGCGCAGACCTCGACGGCCGCGATGAGCACCGCCGGCGTTTTCTATCTCGTGCCCCTCGCCGATGGCAGCGTGGGCTTCCATCCCTCGGCCACCGTGCCCACGGCCGCCATCGATAGCCACCTGAGCGGCTACTATCAAAACGTTAACGAAAACGCCTACATTCTGCCCAAGACCGACCGCCTCCAGCTCGGCGCCAGCTTCGACCACCGGTTTAACAGCCGGCTGACATTCTTCTCCGACCTGTACCTGTATCAATCCCGGAACGTCTTGGGTCGTGTCGGCGTGCAGATCGATGCCGCCGATACGCGCAATCTTTCGATGGGTGTGGACAATCCCTTCAACCCCTTCGGCTCGCGGTTCTATCATCCCACCGGCGCGGCTAATCCCGATGGCAGCGCGCGCTTCCTCGGCGCGCCATCACCGATTGTCATCACCGCCGTCCGACCGCTCGATCACAAGAACCGCAATATCTTCGTGCACTCGCAGTCCTTCCGCGCCACCGCCGGCCTCCGCGGCAAGCTCGGCGAGAACTGGGAGTGGGAGTCGGCCCTCCTCTACGGCGCCGCGCACACCAAGGATACCGAAAACCGCAGCATCCGCGAATCGAAGCTCGCCGAGGCCCTGCAAAGCTCCAACCCCGCGACGGCCTACAATCCCTTCGGCTACACCTTCCGCGTAAATCCCGCGACCAACCTCATCGTCATCGACCAGCCGTACTTGAACACCGCCGCCGTGATGGACCCGATGACCGGCGAGTACGAGCGGCGCGCGTGGACCGGCCTCGGCATCGCCGACTACAAG
>JAZKEV010000134.1:4021-5115 GCA_040386765.1 Verrucomicrobiota bacterium
CGACGGCGACGACCGGCGCAAGACCATCGCCTTCGACTACAAGATCAACGGCCGGATCTGGGAGATGTTCGGCAACGACATCTCCGCTGCCGTCGGCGTCGAGATGCGCTACGAGACCTACAAGTTCCGCATGCCGCCCTACGCTGGCCCCGCGCCCGCCAGCGACACCAATCCCTACATCCGTCCTGGCGATAACGACTACATTCTCGCCAGCCCCAACGAAAACGCAGACCTCAGCCGCAAGGTCTACTCCACCTTCGCCGAGGTGCTGCTGCCCTTCATCACGCCGCGCAACGATGTGCCGTTCGCCCGCCTGCTCGAGCTGTCGCTCGCCGCTCGCCTCGAGCGTTTCCCGGGCTTCGGCAATGCGACGAAACCCAAGGCCAGCCTCGGCTACATCCCGGTGCGCTGGCTCAAGCTGCGCGCGTCGTACAACGAATCGTTCAAGGCGCCCAATATCCTTCAGACCAATCCCGCGCGCCGGCAGGTCTTCGCCACCGGCATCTCCGATCCGTATCGCTTCGAGGTGACGAATATCTTCACCGATGGCTCCACCGGCCGCACCGTCTTCCGCGCTGGCACCGCCGACCTCCTCCCCGAAGAGTCGATCAACTACACCGGCGGCTTCGTGCTCGATGTGCCTTTCGTCAAGGGCCTCTCCTTCACCGTCGATTTCTGGAAGGCCAACCAGAACAACCTGATCACGTCCGCTGGCGGCGACGACCAGCTCATCAAGGATGAGGAGATGCTCGACGACGAAACCCGCCGCCAGCTCGCAGCGGGCGTGCCGATCGCGCAGGTCGACCTCGGCTCCGGCACCGCGAACTACAAGGGCAACCCGCTCATCAAGCGCGCTCCCGTCACCGCCGCCGACCGCGCACTCTACAATACCTTTAATAACAACGCGAACAACTTCGCCCGCCGCCGCGGCGTCGTCGGTCCCGTCGTCGATATCAACGAGGAGTTCATCAACCTCGCGGGCCGCGATCTTGAGGGCATCGACTTTGGCGCCGAGTATCGCACGCCGCGCACGTCCTTCGGCGATTTTACGGCGCGGGTCGAAGGCTCCTTCCGCGCGAAGTTCATGCTCCAGG
>JAZKEV010000135.1:0-5278 GCA_040386765.1 Verrucomicrobiota bacterium
GCGAACTTGAAGGCGACGAGGCCCGTGGCGTCGTTCATCAGGCTCTCGCCGTTGATGACGGTGTTGAGGCGCGCGGGGATTTTGAGCCGGTGGGTGATGGCGGAGATCGCGACCGCATCGGTGGGCGAGACGACGGCGCCGAGCGCGAAGGCCATGGCGAGCGGCAGGCCGGGGACGAGCGACCACGCGATGATGCCGACGGCCACGGTGGTGATGACGACGAGGCCGGTGGCGAGCGTGACGATGGGGCGCCAGGCGGCCTTGAAATCGCGCAGCGGCATGAGCCAGCCGTCGGCGAAGAGCAGCGGCGGCACGAAGCAGAGAAAGAAGAAACCGGGATCGAGATCGATGCGCGGGAAGCCGGGGATGAGCGCGGCCACCACTCCGCCCGCCACATAGACGATGGGCAGCGGCACGGGCAGCCGGCGGCCGACGACGCTGAGGGCGGTCATCAACAGGATGAGGAGAAGGGCGTGTTCGAAACCGTGCATACGGGCGGCGAGAGGACAGGAAAACGGAAGGGCAGACTGGAGGCGGTGCGGACGGACGCGAGAAGCGTGCGTGCGCCTGAAGCGGTTAACGATCCGGCGCGGGCGGGCAAACGCCAAGTGAATGACCGTGAGTGGCCCGTGAGTCTGCGGCCCAGGTGGCGAGTGGGGCTCCTGAAATCCCGCCGCTCACGCCGCGGGCTAACTTCGATCCAAACGCGGCGTAAACGGGTCGCTACAATTGCTGCGGCGTGGAAGAACGCGTTTGCGCCGGGAAATGCGGCGATTAGTGTGCAATGAGTATGAGCGAATTCGTCCAGACGCAGCAAATGACGGGTGCCCGGCAGGCGCTCGACCGAGTACGGGCCAACATGCGGCTGACGATCAAGGGCAAGGACGAGGTGATCGACCAAGTCCTCGTATGCCTCGTGGCCGGCGGCCACCTGCTGATCGAGGATCTGCCCGGCGTGGGCAAGACGACGCTCGCCTACTCGCTGGCGCGGTCGCTGGACTGCGTCTTCTCGCGCATCCAGTTCACCAGCGACCTGCTGCCGAGCGATGTGACTGGAGTGGCGATCTACGACGAGACGGTTAAGGAGTTTGTCTTCAAGAAAGGCCCGGTCTTCGCCAATGTGGTGCTCGCCGACGAGATCAACCGGGCGACGCCCAAGACGCAGTCGGCGCTGCTGGAGGTAATGGACCGCGCACGCGTGACGGTCGATGGCGAGGGGCACGCGGTGGGCTCGCCTTTCATGGTTTTTGCTACGCAGAACCCGGTGGATTACGAGGGCACGTTTCCGCTGCCGGAGAGCCAGATGGATCGCTTCCTGATGCGGCTGCGGATGGGCTACCCGGAGGCCAACGACGAGATGGAAATCCTGCGCCACCAACGCGGCGGCTACGATGCGATCGCGCTGAACCCCGTTGTGACCCGGACCGATGTGATCGGGCTGCAAGCGCTGGCGCAGCAGGTCTTCGTGGAGGACTCGGTGCTCGAGTACATCCTCAAGATCGTAGGCGCGACGCGGACCGAGGCCGAATACCGCGCGGGCGTGAGCGTGCGCGGCGGCCTCGCGTTGCGCACGGCCTCGCAGGCGCGGGCACTCGTGCACGGGCGCGACTTCGTGCTGCCGGAGGATGTGATGGAGCTGGTGGCCCCGGTGTTTGCGCACCGGTTGGCGCTGGCGCGGCAGACGAGCGATGCGCTGGAAGAGCGGCGGGCGGTCACGGCGGCGCTTAAGCGGATCGTGGCGTCCGTTCCCGCGCCGAAATAGGCGGGCTGGAGCGGAAAAACTCCATGACTTCGCACCTCGAGGGCGAGTGGTCGGGGCCGGGCGGGAAGCGGCGACGGGCGCGTTTCACCTGGAACGGGCTGCTGTGGTCGATGGTGTATCCACAACGTGGACACCGCATCCTTCCGACGATTCCGGGCGTGGCGCTGATCGCGCTGTCGTTTGGGATCGGCACGGCCGCTTACAACTCATCGAGCAACATCCTCTTCATCGCGCTCTCGCTGCTGCTGGCCTGCTTGATCCTGAGCGGCGTGCTCTCGTGGCTCAATCTGCGGGGTGTGAAGTGGCGGCTGCAGTTGGCGCCGCCCTTGCGTGCGGGTCACGATACGGTGGTGGTGCTGGAGCTGCGCAACGGGAAACGCTTCCTGCCCACCTACGGGCTGTGGTTCGAATTCCTGGCGCGGCCGGTGGCGGACCCCTCGAAGCAGCGCGCGGAGGCGACCCTGAATGCGAGCGGCAAGGAAGTGCGCGCAGCGCTTGCACGGGCCGATGCCGACGTGAAACGCGGGCGCATGACGCTGCCCGGGCGCCTCGATCCGCACGACGACAGCCGCGTGGAATGGCTGCTCAAGCCGGAGCGGCGCGGCCGGCTGCGGGTGGAGCTGGCGAGCGTCGGCTCGCTGTTTCCCTTCGGATTTCTGCGGAAGGATATTGGCACGGAAGTGGTGATGGAGGCGGTGGTGTGGCCTGCGCCGCTGGAGTATCGCCGGCACGCGGTGGCGACGACACGGCGGGCAACCGGCGGCGAGCGCGTGGCGCGCGCCGGCTCGGGCGGCGACCTGCTGGCGGTGCGGCGGTACACGCCGGGCGACTCGCATCGCCTGATCCATTGGAAAGCGAGCGCGCGGACGGGGACGCTGCTCGTGCGGCAATTTGCGGCGGAGAGCGCGGAGGGCTACTCGCTGTGGCTGCGTACGGATGCGGGCGTGTGGCAGAGGGAGGAGCAGTTCGAGGTGCTGGTGGGATTTGTGGCGACGCTCGCGGAGGATCTGTTTCGTGCCGGACGGCTGCTGAGCGTGGCGGTCAATGCCGAGCCTCCGATGGCGGTGCGGCGGGTGCACGACCTCGAGCTGTTTCTCGACAAGCTCGCGGTGGTGCAGCCGAGCGAAGAGGCGGCGGTGCTCGGGACGGAGCGGGCCATGGTGGCGAAGCGGAACGTAATGACCCTCGCACCCGACGGGGTGCGGGGCGTGGCGGCCTTTGTCGACGGACAGAAAGCGGCCTCCGCATGAGAATGAAAATCTCAAACTCCAAAGGTCCAAACGCCAAAGAAATCCCCATGGAAAAACGGCTATTGAGAATTGGGGTTTCTTTGGCGCCTGGCGTCTGCGATTTGGGATTTCCCCAATGAGTGCGGCACTGATCAAACGCCCACAACTCACCCGCGATGAGCTGCTGCATTTGAAGTGGCTGCTGGGCGGCGGGCTTTCGCTGCTCGGTATGGGGACCGTGTTCTACATGGATGTGGAGGCGTGGACGCTCATGACGCTCGCGGCGGTGGTGACCATCGCGACCATGGTGCAGCCGGCGCTGCCGGCGCGGGTGCCGCGCTTCGTGCACGTCCTGGCGTTCCCCGCGATCGTGGCTTTTTTCGTCGGCGACCTTTGGTTCAGCGGCGAGCTGCTGCCCGCGATGGTGCGGCTGGATGTGCTGCTGCTGCTGTATCGGAATATCTCATACCGGCAGCGGCGTGACGACTTGCAGGTGGTGGTGCTGGGACTCTTCCTCGTGATCGTGGCCGGTGTGTTGTCGGTGTCGCTGACGTTTGCGGTGCATCTCTTGATCTACACCGCTTGCGCGCTCGGGCTCCTGCTTACGATCACACTCACAGACAGTGGAGAGAAAGCCCCAGCCAGTGGCGGCAAGCCCCCCGCCCCGAAAGAGCTCATGCCCGCGTGGGTGGCTCACGCGGATGCGCGGCGAATGCTCCGCCGGCTGTGTGAGGTGGCAGACTGGCGCGTGATCGGCCTGGGTGCGGTGCTGTTCGCGGGCGTGGTCGCGGTGTCGGCGTTGCTCTTCCTGGCGATCCCGCGTTTCCAGCTGGAGAACAGCATGTTTCTCGACCGCTTCATCGCGAAGAAGTCGAAGTCGGGCTTTTCCGACTCGATCAGCTTCGGTGACGTGACGGAGATCCAGCAGGATACGAGTGTGGCGATGAGCGTGGATGTGTCGGATCAGTCGGCCGTGCCCGCGGCGCCGTACTGGCGGATGTTGACGCTGGACTCCTACGAGGCCGGCGTCTTCAAGCTCTCGCAGGGCTTTCGCGCGCAGGAGTTCGAACGCGAGCGCAGCTCGGTGTCGCTCGTGGGCCGCGCGAAGCCACGGCGGGGGCCGTTGCCGAGATGGACCTTTTTCCTGGAGTCAGGCGTGAGCCGCTACATGCCGCTGCTGGGGCAGTTTGGGCGGATGCAGTTTCGCGAGACGCAGAATTTTCTCCACGCCCCACGGCTGGCGGTGGTGATGCTGCGCGAGGAGCCGGCCTCGATGACCGCATATCAGGTGGACGGCTTCGAAATGTCGGCATCGCTTCCCGATCCGGTGTTTGCGAAACGTTGGAGCGAACGCGAGCCGGATGAGGCGCAGGGCAAGACGAGCCTCCAGGCGATGTTGCGGATGAGCGGCGCAGAGCAGATCCGATTGAAGCGCGTGACGACGGAGATCATTGGCGACGCGGCGGTATCAGCGCCGGAGTTTGCACGGCTGACCGGCGAGTGGCTGCGGAAACAGCACAGCTACTCTCTCTCGCCCAATGTGCCGAAGGGCGAGGGCGACCCGCTCGTGAAGTGGCTGACCTCGCGCGAGCCGGGTCACTGCGAGCTCTTCGCCGGCTCGTTTGTCGTGCTGGCGAGGGCAGCAGGATATCCGGCCCGCGTGGTGACGGGCTTCCGCGGCGGCACGTGGAACGGCTACTCGAACAACTTCACGATCCGGAATGCCGACGCGCACGCGTGGGCGGAAATTTTCGACGAGCAGACCGGTGCGTGGCTGCGGACCGATCCGCTCGCGGCGGGAGACGTGGAACAGAGCACCGCAGCGCAGAGCGAGACGGCAATGGCGGCGCGGCTGGACCGGAGCTGGCGGGCGCGCTTCGACAGCCTGCGGGTATTCTGGTACCGGCGCATCGTGAGCTTCGACCAGCAATCGCAGATGGAGACGCTCAAGGCGATGAAGACCGCGACGCAGAACACCGGCAAGCAGCTGCGCGAGTGGCTGACGGAGGTGGTGGGCGACATCAAGCAGTGGGCGACCTCGCCCTGGGATATGCGGCGGGTGACGACGATAGCGGCGATCATCGTGGCCGCGCTCGGCGCCTGGCGGGGCTGGCGCGATTTCGGCCGCGGCTGGTGGCGGCGGGCCACGCGGCGACGCGGACAGGAACACGACGACCCGGTGCGTCGCGAAGCCGGCCAGTGGCTGGGGAAACTTTCGCCATTCCGCTCAGCGGCGGTCGACGGCGACGCCGCCGAGACCGAGCTGCAGCAGGTGCGGGTTGACTTG
>JAZKEV010000135.1:5288-9423 GCA_040386765.1 Verrucomicrobiota bacterium
CTGCGCTTCGGGGCGCGCGCGACGTGGAGCGAGCCGGAGAAAGTTTTCCGCCGCGCGCGGCGGGCGTGGCGCGACGCGCGGAGGCGGGAGCGGGCTACTCGGTCTTGAGCGAGGCGGGCCGCGGAGGGATGGGCTGCGGGCCATACTTCTTATCGAAGTAGCTCTTCATGATGTAGCCCGCGACGGGCGCCGCCTCGCGGCCGCCGCCGTACTCTTCGCCGGCGTTTTCTCCCATGATGGCGACGGCAATGGCGATCTCGGGTTTCTCGGCCGGAGCGAAGCAGATAAACCAGGCGACGTTCTTGCGGCCGGTCACTTGCGCGGTACCGGTCTTCGCGGCGATGGCGTAGGGGATGCGATAGGCGGCAACCTGAGTGAGTGTCTTACCGGTCCCGTGCGTGGTGCAGCCGATCATGCCCTCGAGGAGAGCGGCGCGTTGCTCGGTGGTGAGGCCGATGGCACCGTTGCGCTGAGGCGGGCGATTGGGGTCGTGTAACAGCGTCGGCTTGGTGAAGATTTCGTTGCGGGCGACAGACGCGGCGAAGCAGGCCATCTGGAGCGGCGAAACCTGGAGCGCGCCCTGGCCGATCGCGACATTGGTGGTCTCGCCATCATACCAAGGCGAGTTGTGCACCCGGCGCATCCACGCGGTGTCAGGCACGTTGATGAGACCCGTTTCGTTGGGCAGCTCGATGCCGGTACGCACGCCGAAGTGCATCCGGCGCGCCTCGGCGGCGAGAACGTCGGGAGTGAGCATGAGACCGAGGCGATAGTAATAGATATCGCAACTGCTGGCGATGGCCTCGGGAAGCAGAACGTCGCCGTGCGCCTCCTTGCCATTGTAGCAAGGCTTCAGGGCATTGCCGACTCGCAGGTAGTGATTGCAGTTCTCGATCGGCTGATCGGCAGTGAGGATGCCGCGGTGGAAACCCGCGATGCTCGTAAGGATCTTGAAGGTGGAACCGGGTGGCCAGGAGCCGTTGAGCGCTATGTTTGTCCAGGCGCCCTGCTCGTTCATCTGCTCGACGACTGCCGTGGTGGCGCGAGGGGAGAATTGGTTGAGATCGTAGTCCGGCTTGCTGGCCATCACGAGCACCTCGCCCGTGTTGACGTCGAGCGCGATGGCGGCGCCCTGCCGGTCGCCGATGGTTTCCTCTGCGATCTTCTGCAGGTCGATATCGATGGAGGTGGTGAGATGCTTGCCCTGCGTCGGCTTTCGCTCCTCGAGCGGCTTGCTGGTTTTGTAGCCGAGCGGATCGACCCGATAGATGCGGCCACCGGCCTTGCCTTGGAGATGCTCGTTGAACTGGTACTCGAGACCGGCTTTGCCGATGGTGCCATCGGCCTTGAACGTGGTGAGATCTTCGCCCTCGAAATCCTCCGCAGAGACATCGTTGTCGGGGCGTACGAAGCCGAGCGTGTGCGCGGCGGCGGAGCCATAGGGATAGGTGCGGACGTGCGTGGCGAAAACCTCGAGCGGGGAATTGACGGGGAGACCTTCGATGAGCCGGGCGTATTCGGTGGGCTCCAGTTTATCGAGGAGCGTATAGGGGAGCAGAAGGTGATTTTGAAAGTGGCGGCGGAGCTCCTTGACGTTCACCTTCTCGTCGCGGCCGAGGATGGAGTTCACCTGATCGAGGTAACGCTGTACCAGCGACACCCGGGCGATCTGCCCCAGCTGGGTGGAGGAGGGTACCTCCTTTTTTCCTCCCGCGGCGACGAAGTTTTTGTAGATGCGGGTTTCCTCGCGACGGAGCTCCGAGCGGAGTTCGTCGAGGTGGAGGAGGACGGAGAAGCGATGGGCGTTGCCGACGAGGAGCTTGCCGTTGCGGTCGAAGATATTGCCGCGCGGACCGGGGAAGAGCACGCGCCGCTGGTTTTGCTGGCGCTCGCGGTCGGCATATTCGTCGACCTTCACCAGCTGCTGGTAGGCGAGCCCGCCTGCAAGGATGAGCAGGAGCAGCCCGATGATGCCGTAAAAAAGGATGATGCGCGGGTCGTAGCTTTTGAACGACTCGACGAGATTGCCGGAACGGTCGGCGAGATTGGTATCGCTGGTCGCCATGGTCTGCGGCGGGGACGGGGGTTACGAACGCAGCGACGGCTGGCGGTCGGTGAAGCGCGCGGCCACGCTATCGGAGAGCGCGAGCGCGCGGCCCTGCAAGGCGAAGAACCACGGCGTGACGAGCGCGAGCGCCACTTGCGAGCAGACGAGGTCGACGATGAGCCGGGGCCAGACGGCCGCGGGTGCAGGCGAAGCATGAATCTGAGTGAAGGAAAACACGAGGAAGAGCGCGAGATTGGTGAGGAGCGCGACGACGATCAGCGAGATGTTGTCATCGGTCGCGATGCGGTCGCGCACGCGGTGGAGGATGGTATGGGCGAGCGCAAACAGCAAGAGGTGCAGCCCGAAATTTACGGGAGAATTGGCGTCGCAGATGAGCCCCCCGACACAGGAGACGAAAATCCCGGAGCGCGGCGGCTGGGTCAGCGCCGCGAAGACCACGTAGAGCGCGCCGACAAAGAGATAAACCCGGAAGCCGGCGAGCGCGTGATTGGCCTCGGCGAAGATTCCCCAGAGGAGGACCTGCGTGAGCGTGAGGGTGAGAAAACGGCGCACGGCGAGGGAGCCTTACGAGCCGCCGATGGGCACGAGCACCGTGACCTCGGTGAGCGAGCCGAGCCGCGCATCGAGCTTCACTTCGCCGGATTTGAAGAGGCCATCGGAGCCCATCTCGGCGCGGAAAATGGTGCCGAGCGTGAGCCCCGGCGGGAAAATGCCGCCGTAGCCGGAGGTGACGAGACGCTTGGGTGCGTGCGGCGTGGCATCGATATCGAGCGGGACGAATTCCACGACGCCCGTGGGCGGCGCGAAGGTGGGATTGACGCCGCCCTGAAACGACACCGGACGCGAGTCGCCCTCGACGACGCCGGCGAGCCGGACGTTCGGGCTGGTGATCAGCTCAACCACGGAGGTCGTGGCGTGCACTTCGGTAACCTTGCCCACGACGCCGCCGGTGAATACGACGGGCGCGCCGACGGGGATGCCGAAATTGCGGCCTTTCCGAATGACGATCCGCTGCCACCAGCCGGAGAAATCCCGCCGCGCCACCCGCGCGTGCTCATAGCGGTAATCCGTGAAAGACGGCAACCGCAGCAGGCTCTCGAGCCGCGAGATCTCGGCGAGGAGCTCGGAGTTCTGCTGGACCGAAAGCTCGTAGGAGGAGTTGAGGCGCGCGAGGTCGCGGCCGGCGGCGATGAGGTCGTCGTTCGAGTGCACCCGGAGCGACCAGTAATCCTGCAGATCGCGGATGCGCGAGGAGGCGAGCGTGACGGGCGCCGTCAGCTCGAAGAAGCTCGCCCGCGAAAAGGACTTGAACGCCGTGGGCAGCAGGATCCACGCGAGGACGACAACCCCGAGCGTGAGAAAAGGGCGGGCTTGATCGAAGCGTTTGGAAGACACGGTGCGTGTGCCTGTTTGCCCACGGAATACGTGGAAGACACGGAAAAACGTGCGGCCGACACAATGGGAACGTAGAACGTGGGAACGCTAATTTGCGCTCATTTGCGGAAGCGGGAAGAGCGTTGGAGAAGGGAGGAAGGAGAACGGAGAAGGACGCGGAAACAGCTGAGAATTTCTTTCTCCCTACTCCTTTCTCCCTTCTCCCGCGGTCGTAGACCGCCTACACATTCTGCATCAACCACGAGAGGTCGTTGAGCACCGCACCCGTCCCGTTGGCCACGGCGGAGAGGGGGTCGTCGCTCACGGTAACGGGCAGGCCCGTCTTCTCGCTGAGGAGCTTGTCGATGTTGCGAATGAGCGCGCCGCCGCCAGCCATCACGAAGCCGCGGTCGACGAGATCGGCGGAGAGCTCGGGCGGGCAGCGCTCGAGCGTCACACGGACGGCATCGACGATGGCGGCGATGGTATCGGCGAGGGCCTCGCGGATCTCCTGCGAAGTCACATGGATGGTCTTGGGGAGACCGGCCACGGAGTCGCGACCCTTCACCTCCATCGTCAGCTCCTCGTCGAGCGGATACGCGGAGCCGAGGCGCATCTTGATCTCTTCCGCGGTGCGCTCACCGATGAGGAGATTGTAGGCGCGCTTCATGTAGTTGATGATCGCGCTGTCGA
>JAZKEV010000136.1:0-3727 GCA_040386765.1 Verrucomicrobiota bacterium
CCAGACGGAGCCGAGTTCGAGGCCGATGACGCCGCCGCCGACGACCACGAGATTTTTCGGCACGGACTCAAACGCGATGGCGTGATCGCTGGAGACGACGGTCTTGCCGTCGAACTTCATCATCGGGAGCTCGATCGGCGCGGAGCCGGTGGCGATCACGATGTTTTTCGCGGTGAGCTGCTTGTCGCCCACGGAAATCGTGTTGGCGGAGACAAAGCTGGCCGCGCCGGTAACGACGGTGACCTTGCGGGCCTTGGCGAGCTGGGAGAGGCCGCCGACGTTTTTGGCGACGACTTCATCCTTCCGCTTCAGAAACGCAGGGAGGTCGAGCTCGACGGAGCCGAGCTTGATGCCGTGCTCTTGCGCGTGCTGCTTCGCCCAGACGAGGTGCTCGCTGGAGTGGAGCAGCGCCTTCGACGGGATGCAGCCCACATTGAGGCAGGTGCCACCGAGAGTGGCGCGTTTCTCGACGAGCGCGACCTTGAGGCCGAGTTGCGCGGCGCGAAACGCGCACACATAACCGCCGGGGCCGGCGCCGATGACGATGAGGTCGAAGGAGTCCATGATGAAGTAGTGAGTAGCGGGTAGCGAGTAGGAGGTCAGCGAACAAGCGTGAGAAAAACAGATGCTCGCTACTCGCTACCCACTACTCGCTACTGCGAAGTCAGATCGCGAGCAGAAGACGGCTGGGGTCTTCGATGGCCTGCTTCACCTTGACCAGGAAGGTGACCGCTTCCTTGCCGTCGATGAGGCGGTGATCGTAGCTGAGGGCGAGGTACATCATCGGGCGGATGACGACCTGGCCGTTCAACGCGATCGGACGCTCATTGATGGCGTGGAGGCCGAGGATGGCGCTCTGCGGCGGGTTGATGATCGGGGTCGAGAGCATCGAGCCGAAGATGCCGCCATTGGTGATCGTGAAGACGCCGCCCTCGAGGTCGGCGAGGGTGATCTTGCCATCGCGCGCGCGCTTGGCGACATCGCCGATCGCCTTCTCGATCTCGGCCATGCCGAGCGTGTCGCAGTTGCGCACGACGGGAACCATGAGGCCCTTCTCGGTGGAGACGGCCATGCCGATATCGTAGTAATGATTCTGGACGATGCTGTCGCCGTCGAGCTGGGCATTGACGGCGGGGACGTCGCGCAGGGCATGCACGACGGCCTTGGCGAAGAAGGACATGAAGCCGAGCTTCAGACCGTTCTTCTTCACGAAGTCATCCTGGTACTTGCCGCGGAGGGCCATGACGGCGGACATATCGACCTCATTGAAGGTCGTGAGCATCGCGGCCTCGTGCTGCGCGGAGACAAGGCGCTGCGCGATCTTGGCGCGGAGCGGGGTCATCTTCTTGCGCGTCTGGCGGGTGCCGGGGGCAACCGGAGCAGGCGCGGGGGCGGCGGCCTTCGGAGCGGCGGGTGCCGGTGCAGCGGCAGGAGCAGCCGCGGCGACGGGGGCTGACGCAGCAGCGGCGGGCTTGGCCTCGGCAGCGGCGAGCACGTCGCCCTTGGTCACGCGGCCACCCTTGCCGGAGCCAGCGACGCTCGCGGGGTCGATGCCGGTCTCGGCGGCGACGCGGCGGACGGCGGGCGACTGCTCGGCGCTCTTGGCGGCGGCCGCGGGAGCCGCAGCGGCCGGAGCGGGCGCGGCGCCAGCCGTGGCGGCGGAGTCGATCGTGGCGACGACCTGGCCGATCTTCACCTCATCGCCGGCGGCGGCTTTGAGCGAGATCTTGCCGGCGGATTCAGCGGTGCCTTCGCTCGTGATCTTGTCGGTCTCGAGCTCGAACAGGGGCTGGTCTTTTTTGACGACATCGCCGTCGGCGACGTGCCACTTGGCGAGGATGCCGGAGGCGATCGATTCGCCCATCGGCGGGACTTTGACTTCGAGGAGAGGCATGGGTGGAAAGTAGCGAGTAGCGAGTAGTGGGTAGCGAGTAGAAAGCAGCTTTGTAGCGTGATGCTCGCTACTCGCTACTCACTACCCGCTACTATGGTGATCAGATCGTGAAGGCTTGTTTGAGGAAGGCGGCCAGTTCGAGTTTGTGCAAGGCGAGGGAACCGACGGCGGGCGAGGCGGAGGCATCGCGACCGGCGTAGGCCGGCTTCTGGCCGAAAAGCTCTTCGAGCTGCGGAGCGATATACGTCCAGCCACCGTTGTTGGCGGATTCTTCCTGAGCCCAGACGAGCTTGGCGCCGGCGTACTTCTTCGCGAGGGCGGTGAGGCGCTCGCGGTGCAGCGGGTAGAGCTGCTCGACGCGCACGATGGCGACATCGGTGAGCTTCTGCTTCGCGCGGTAGTCGACGAGGTCATAGTAAACCTTGCCGGAGCAGAGGATGACGCGCGTGGCCTTCTTCGTCTCGGCGTCGTCGATGATTTCCTGGAACGCACCGCCGGTGAACTCCTCGAGGCGGGAGACCGCGGCGGGATGGCGGAGGAGTGACTTGGGCGACATCACGATGAGCGGCTTCTTGAAGTCGCGCTTCATCTGGCGGCGGAGCGCGTGGAAGAAGTTCGCGGGTGTCGTGATATTGGCGACCTGGATATTATCCTCGGCGCAGAGCTGGAGGAAGCGCTCGAGACGGGCCGAGGAGTGCTCGGGGCCCTGGCCTTCGTAACCGTGCGGGAGCAGGAGGACGATGCCGCTGTTGCGCTGCCACTTCGACTCACCGCTGGCGATGAACTGGTCGATGACGACCTGCGCGCCGTTGGCGAAGTCGCCGAACTGCGCCTCCCAGATGCAGAGCATGCTGGGGTAGTCGAGCGAGTAGCCGTAGTCGAAGCCGAGCACGGCGGCCTCAGAGAGGAGCGAGTTGTAGACGCAGAACTGCGCCTGCTTCTCGGTGAGGTTCTTCAGCGAGGCGTACATGACGTCGGTCTCGGCATCGTGCAGCACCGCGTGGCGATGGCTGAAGGTGCCGCGCTCGCAATCCTGGCCGCTGAGGCGGATGGGGGTGCCCTCCACGAGCAGAGTGCCAAAGGCGAGGGCCTCGGCGAAACCCCAGTCGATGGCGGTGCCTTCCTTGTGGGCCTGCGCGCGCGCATCCATGAAGCGCTTGATCTTCGGGTTGGGCTTGAAGTCGGCGGGCAGCGTGGTGAGGCCGTGGACAACCTGGCTGATGAGGTCGGCGTCGACCTTGGTATTGACCGGCTTGAAATGGAAATCCGGCTGAAACACCGCGGTGGAGCCATCGAACTTCCGCTGCTCGGCGGCGGCGGCGCGCTTGGCGGTCTTGGCGGTCTCGGAGGCCTTGGCCTTCTCGAGGCTCTTTTCAAGGGCGGCGGTATACTCGGCCTTGATCGCGTCGGACTCCGCGGCGGTGATCGTGCCTTCCGTGGTCAAGCGCTGGCTGAGGACGGCGGACACCATCGGGTGCGTGGCGATCTTCTTGTAGAGGAGCGGCTGGGTAAAGGCGGGCTCGTCGGTCTCGTTGTGGCCATGCTTGCGGTAGCAATACATGTCGATGACCACGTCGCGCGCGAACTTCTCGCGGAAGGCGAGGGAGAGCTGCGCGACCATGCACACGGCTTCGGGATCGTCGCCGTTTACGTGGAAGATCGGGGCCTCGATCATCTTGGCGACGTCGGTGCAGTAGCGGGTCGAGCGCGCCTCGGAGGGCACGGTCGTGAAACCGATCTGGTTATTGACGATGATATGGAGCGTGCCGCCGGTGCGATAGCCGGGGAGCTGCGAGAAGTTGAGCGTTTCCGCGACGACACCCTGACCGGCGA
>JAZKEV010000137.1:0-991 GCA_040386765.1 Verrucomicrobiota bacterium
TAGGTAAACGTGGGAAAATCCGCACATCCTTTCGGGTTGGTTTCCTCTCATTGCGAGGAGCGAAAGCGACGTGGCAATCATCTGATATCTGCAGAGCGCTGCTCGCACACAGCCATCTCTGCGCACGCGTGAATTCTTCGCTGAGCTCAGAATGACACAGGTGGAGAGGGGCGCCGCAGGTTGGGAAACAGCCTTGCGGAAAGAATCGCCGACGGGAGTGGTGAGTTATCGGACGAAGCGCCTGCGAGCAGGCGGCCTACGTCGCTGATGTGCCTCCTGAGGTCCCGCCTCTTCCGAGGCGGGCTACAGTCGATCCGAGGGAGATCGGATGGGTGTGACGCGGCCGCGGCGGTAAAACCAACGACGAACCTTACCGCTTTTTGCGGAAGGGTGCGGAGGTCCGGCCGGTGGGGAGGCCGCCCTCCGACGCGAGCTGCTTGAGCAGCGAGGTGAGGTAGGGGATGAGCTGCTTCTTGCGGCTGACGACGCCGGGCATGTCGAAGATCTCGTCCTGCTCGACGTGCGGATAGTTGATCTTGTCGATGATCGCTTCGTCGCCCTTCACGAGCAGAAGGGAATTCTGCGTGTTGATGTCGGTGATGAGGAGCGCGGCGAAGACGAGCTTCTCCTCTTCGCGCAGGCCCTGCACGGCGGCGGCGATCGGCTTGGCGTGCTGCCAGAAATTGCCGAAGCCGAGCTCCTCGACCTGCGACACGGCGTAGCGGATGCCCTCCTCCTCGTAGATTTTGAAATCGGAGCGGACGACTTTCTCCGGCGGATTGGCGAGGATGACGGAGCCGGAATTGAAGATTTCGTCGGCGAGCTGCTTCGAGTTCACGCCGGCGATCTCGGAGAGCCACGCGAGGATGATCGCATCCTTGCTCGTGGCCGTGGGGCCATTGAGGTGGAGCGTGTCGGAGATGAGGCCGGACATCATGATGCCGGCGATGGCGGGCGTGGGGAGCAGGCCTTCGCGGCGGAACATATCGGC
>JAZKEV010000137.1:1001-8469 GCA_040386765.1 Verrucomicrobiota bacterium
GCAGGTGGAGCCCACGGGCTCGTTGATAAAGAGGATGGGCTGCGCGGTGTGCAGCGAGCCGAGGCGGTGGTGATCGATGATCTCGGAGATCGTGACTTCGTCGGCGCCGGGGACGGCCTGCGTGAGCTCGTTGTGATCGACAAGCACAAGGCGGGTCTGCACGGGCTTGAAGATATCGCTCTTGGTGAGGATGCCGGTGAGCGCACCTTCATCGCTCGTCACGAAGACGGCGTGGTTGGTGAGGGAGAATTTTTTGCGCACGTCGGCGATGCGTTCATCGGGGTCGACGGTGACGAACTGGCGATCGACCACGCGCTCGATGCTGGAGGCCGTGCGGACGAGCCACGCGGTGGTGGCGGAGTCGTACGGGCTCATGATGACGCTGACGCCGCGGTTCTGCGCGAGCGCCACGGTCTCCTCGTCGATTTCGAGATTGCTGGTGATGACGAGCGCGCGGATGCCGAGCTCGATGGAGCGGCGCTGCACGTCGCGACGGTCGCCGACGATGATGATCGACTGGCTGGCGGGAATCTTCTCGCGCTCGGAGATGCTCCAAAAGGACTTGATGTCCATCGTGCCGAGGCGGACGAAGAGGTCCTCGACCTTCTTCTCGTCGACGAGATGGATGGCGCGGCCCTTGAGGGCGCGGGCGATGTTGGCGAGCGAGGTGTGGACCTGCCGCATGAGCCGGGGCTCGCTGACGCGCGGGATGAACACCCCGCCGAGCTGCGACATGGTGACCGAGCCCACGGGCTTGCGGCGGGTATTGGTGACCGGAAGGACTCGGATGTGATGCCGGTCGATGAGCTCGATGGCTTCGGCGCAGGTGGCGCTCTCGGGCACGGAGATGACGGCGGGCGTCATGAGATCGTGCACGCGAGGCGACACGTCGCTCAGGTATTGGGGGAGCGGCTGCTTGAAGCGGGTGAGGATGGTGTCGATGCGGGCATTGGAATTACCGCAGCGGGCAGCGATGTAGCCGCGCTCGCCCCGCGCCTCCTTGTACGCGGCATAGGCGATCGCGGAGCAGATCGCATCGGCGTCGGGATTTTTGTGACCCACTACATAGGTCGGCTGGGAACTGGTCGGGCTGGTCGCGGGCGCAGCAGCGGGCGGCATCATTGGGTTGGCGGACGATGGACCGCGACTTCGGGCGGTGGAAGCGGGAAAAAGAAAAGCCCGGTCGCTTTTACGACCGGGCTCGGAGATAGAAGATGCGTTATGCGAGGGGATTAGGGTCCGCGTTGGGCGAGGGCGCCAGCGGCCGTGCCGACCATGCCGCCTGCACCGGCGGTGGGGGGGATGCCATAGGCGCGCGCGCTATTGGCCGCCTGGATCGCATTGAAGGGGATGGCTTGAAGGAGATTCACCGGGCGGGTGGTGCTGGTACCGGCGGTATTATTGGAGATGAAGGGGCTCAACACGGTGGTGCCTTGATTCTGGGTGTTGGGATAGAAGGAAATGTTGCCACCGAGGAAGGCGATGAAGCCGCCCTGATCCTTGTAGACGCCGCTGGTCGCACTCCAGAGGCCGCTGGGCTGCAGGCCACGCGTGTAGACGACGGGAGTCGTCGCGGCGTCACTCATCTTGACTCCACCGACGAATTCCCACGAAGGGGAGCGGGCATTGGTGAAGCTATTATGCAGCGTATTGCGGGCGGCGCTCGGATTAATGATAAACTGGACCGGCAGGGCGGAGTTGTAGGCGGGATCGTTCTTGCAGAACCAGAAGGTGGGATCCTCGAGGATTTTGTTCTTGGCCAAGATTCCCGGCCAGCGCCACGCGGGCTGCGGAGTAGTCAACTGAGTGGTCAGTATGGTCTGCGGATTGGGCAGTTGGTCGTTGCTTTCGCCCGCGTAGATCTGGGCGGCCTTGAGGACCTCGCGCAGCTTGTTGGAATCCACCGCGCGCTCGGCCTTCTCACGTACGGTACCTACCGTCGGGATGACGATAGCCGCGAGAATGCCGATGATCGCGATGACCGTCAGCAGTTCGATGAGGGTAAAGCCGGAAGAAACACGACCGGCACGGGCGAACGCTCCGCTGGAAAGGGAGCGACGGGATGGAGTAAGCATGATTAAAGGGGGCTGGCTGGAACCGGAGGACGCTAAAAACGTGGCGACAGTTTCGGCGAAAAAACGAGAGCACAAGCAGAAATTCCCATTGTGTGATGGGGGGAATTGCTGCACCGGCGGCCAAAGTGGGGTGGTGTGGCGTTTTATCCCCGCGCGGACTGGACAAAACTTTTAAGCCCGACCTACGCTGGACATCGATGAAGATCTACCTCGATGGCAAATTCGTCGATAGCAACGACGCGAAGGTCTCCGTGTTCGATCACGGCCTGCTCTATGGCGATGGCGTCTTCGAGGGTATTCGCCTCTATGGCGGCAACGTCTTCCGGCTCGACGAGCATCTGGAGCGGCTCGAGTACTCCGCCAAGGCCATCATGTTGCAGCTGCCGCTCTCCCGCGCGGAGATGAGTGAGGCCACCTGCGAGACCTGCCGGCAAAACGGCCTCACGGATGCCTACATCCGCCTCGTGGTGACCCGCGGCGTGGGCGATCTCGGGCTGGCCCCCTGGTTGTGCCCGAAGCCCTCGATGTTCATCATCGCGAGCAAGATTTCGCTCTATCCGAAGGAGTATTATGACAATGGCCTGGCGATCGTCACCGTGCCGACCCGCCGGATCAACGCCGCCGCCCTTCCGCCGACGATCAAGTCGCTCAACTATCTTAACAACATCCTGGGCAAGATCGAGGCGAAGCAGTTCGGCGCCCTCGAGGCGATCATGCTGAACGATCAGGGGTACGTCGCGGAATGCACCGCGGACAATGTGTTCATCGTCCACAAGGGCGAGATCATCACCCCCTCGGCTTCGCAGGGTGCCCTGAAGGGTGTGACGCGCTCGACCGTGATCGATATCGCGAAGGAGCTCAATATCCCGGTCCGCGAGTCGAATATGACGCGTTACGACGTCTGGTGTGCGGACGAGTGTTTCCTCACCGGTTCGGGCGCCGAGGTCATCCCGACCATCAAGCTCGACGGCCGCGAGATCGGCGACGGCAAGCCGGGCCCGATCACGAAGCGGGTGCTGGAGGCGTTCAAGAAGCGCGTGCTGGTTGAAGGCACGCGGATTTGAGCGGAGGGAGTAAAGATTAGGGCGGGACGGTTTTTAACCGCCCCTTTCGTGGTAGAGAGCGTCAGTGCTCTCGGGTGCGACTCGGTTCGGGGTAGGGCCGAGTCCTACGCAGGGTCCATGGGTTAGGGTCCTACCTTGAGCTTAAGTTTTTCCTGAGTGACACGATTGCATCCTTGGCTCGGTTTGCTGTGTCTATTCGTCTCAGTTGCCCGTGATGCACGCCTGCACTTGCCAGCGTGAGCCACTGTGGCATGTTCCGTGCAGATTCCTTTACGACCCTACATGGCAAACCCGCTCAAATGTGATCTTTGCTCGAAGCCCGCGACAGTCCATCTGACGCAGATTGTGAACAACAAAGTTCACAAGGTGGATCTGTGTGAAAGCTGCGCGCAGGCCAAGGGCGTGACGGACCCGAGCGGTTTCTCGCTCGCGGATCTGTTGCTGAAAGCGTCCTTGAATCCCGAGCCCGCAGTCGCCGCCGGAGTGCGCTGCGAGAAATGCGGCTTCACCCAGAACGACTTCAAGAAGCACGGCCGCTTCGGCTGCCCGGTATGCTACGAGACCTTCCGCGGCATCATCGAGCCGATGCTCGAAAACATGCACAATGGCACCGCGCACGCCGGCAAAGTGCCGACGCGGGCGCTCGAAAGAAAATCCCTTTATGACCGGCTAACCAAGCTCGAGGTCGACCTCACTGAGGCGATCAAGTCCGAGCGTTACGAAGATGCCGCCCGCACCCGCGATGAAATCAACCAAGTCAAACAAGCGTTCAATCAGCACGTCGCGCGCTAAGGCCATGACGATCTCATCGCTCATCGATACGCCTTCCGAGCTCACGGATACTGCGAGCAACAAGACGGCGATCGTGCTGATGACTCGGGTGCGGCTTGCGCGTAATCTGAACGGCCATTCCTTTCCCGGTTGGGCCAAGCCGGCCCAGCGCGAGGAGATTTTCGAGAAATGCCGCGCGGCCGTGGCGGCCACGCCGCAGATGAAGCGCTCGCTGAATGTCGCGATCGGCGATCTCGGCGACCTCGAGCGCCAGATCCTCGTGGAGCGCCACCTCATCAGCCGCGAACTCAGCGGCGCCAAGGGCGGCGCGGGCGTGATCATCAACAAGGATCAGACCTTCTCGGTGATGATGAACGAAGAGGATCACCTGCGCATCCAAGTGCTTCGCGCCGGCTTCAACCTGAAGAAAGCGTGGAATGCGATCGACGATCTGGACTCCGCGCTGGAGGAGCATCTCGACTTCGCCTTCTCGCCGACGCTCGGCTATCTCACCGCGTGCCCGACCAATCTCGGCACCGGCATGCGCGCCTCGGCCATGATGCATCTGCCCGCGCTCGTGATCTCCAATCAGATGGAGAAGGTCGTGCGCGCCGTGAACCAGCTCGGCATGGTGGTGCGCGGTCTCTTCGGCGAAGGCTCCGATGCGAGCGGCTCGATCTTCCAGATTTCCAATCAGACCACGCTCGGCGAATCCGAGGAGGAGATCATCAAGCGGCTCAGCTCCGTGCTGCAGTCGATCGTTGAGCACGAGCTCAACGCCCGCGCGAAGCTCCTCGAGGCCGATGCCAGCAAGCTCCTCGACAAGATCGGCCGCGCCTACGGCATCCTCCAGAACAGCCATCTCCTCACCTCGAGCGAGGCGATGAATCTGCTCTCGCTCATCCGGCTCGGCGTGGACCTCGGCACCTTCCCGGATGCGAATCGCTGCGTGATCGACAAGCTCTTCATCGAGGCGCAGCCGGGGCATCTCCAGCATGCGCAGAAGGGCGAGTTCGAGCCCAGCCAGCGCGACCTCCTGCGAGCCGCCCGGCTCCGGACGGAATTTGCCAATTTCACGCGACCGGATTTTAATTTCAATAACCTCGGGAAGAACTGACCAGCTAATCCTTTACTAAAATGCCTGAATCCCAAGAACCGATGAACAACTTCACGCCGCGCGCGCAGCAAGTGCTCGCGTTGGCTCGCAAGGAGGCCGATCGCTTCCACCACAACTACGTTGGCACCGAGCACATCCTGCTTGGGCTGATCAAGTTGGGGCAGGGTGTAGCGGTGAGCGTGCTCCAAAAGATGGGTCTCGATCTCGAGACGGTCCGCGCGGCGGTCGAAAAGCAGGTCGGCACCGGTCAGGAGACCAAAGCGCAGAACAGCATCCCCTACACTCCGCGCGTGAAGAAGGTCCTCGCCCTCGCGGGCAAGGAAGCGCGCACGCTCAATCACTCCTATGTCGGCACCGAGCACATCCTGCTCGGCCTGCTGCGTGAGGGCGAGGGCGTCGCGGCCCGCGTGCTGAAGTCGCTCGACATCGACATCGAGCGCACGCGCAACGAGATCCTCCGCGAGCTCGACCCGCAATTCTCCGGCTCGCAAGGCGGGGGCGAAGGCGGCGAGGAAGCCGCGGCCGGCGGCAATCCGCGCGGTGGTGCCCAGCCCGAGGATAAGAAGGAAGTGAAGACGCCCGCCCTCAAGGCGTTTGGCCGCGATCTCACCGAGCTCGCCCGCAAGGGTGAGATGGATCCCGTCATCGGCCGGAAGAACGAAATCCGCCGTGTGATCCAGATCCTCTGCCGCCGTACGAAGAACAATCCTGTCCTCATCGGCGAAGCCGGCGTGGGCAAGACCGCCATCGTCGAAGGCCTCGCGCAGGAAATCGCCTCGGGCAATGTCCCGGAGATCCTCCTCGAAAAGAAGGTCATCACCCTCGATCTCGCCCTCATGGTTGCCGGTACCAAGTACCGCGGCCAGTTCGAAGAGCGTATCAAGGCCGTGATGGACGAGATCAAGCGCGCCAAGAACATCATCCTCTTCATCGACGAGCTGCACACAATCGTGGGCGCCGGCGCGGCCGAGGGCGCGATGGATGCGTCGAATATCTTCAAGCCCGCGCTCTCGCGCGGTGAGCTCCAGTGCGTCGGTGCGACGACCCTCAACGAGTACCGCAAGTACATCGAGAAGGACTCCGCGCTCGATCGCCGCTTCCAATCCGTGAAGGTCGAGGCTCCGTCGGTCGACGACACGATCCTCATCCTGAAGGGCATCCGCAGCAAGTACGAGGATCACCACAAGGCGACCTTCAGCGACAAGTCCATCGAGGCGGCCGCGAAGCTCTCCGACCGCTATATCACCGGACGTTTCCTGCCCGACAAGGCCATCGATGTGATGGACGAGGCCGGTTCGCGCGCCCGCATCGGTGCGCTCAGCCGCCCGCCCGACATCGAGGCCCTCACGAAGGAGATCGAGTCCGTCTGCGCGCAGAAGGAAAAGGCGATCAGCGAGCAGCACTTCGAGGAAGCGGCCAAGTTCCGCGACCAGGAAAAGCAGCTCCGCGCGAAGCAGGAACAGATCACCGAGGCGTGGAAGAAGCAGCGCGATGAGAAGCGCGTCGCCATCGACGAGGACCTCATGATGCAGGTCGTCGCCGACTGGACCGGCATTCCGCTCTCCCGCATGGAGAAGAAGGAAAGCGAGAAGCTGCTCTCCCTCGAGAACGAGCTGCAGAAGGCCGTCATCGGCCAGGATCCCGCGGCCAACGCCGTCGCGCGCGCCCTGCGCCGCTCGCGCGCCGACCTCAAGGATCCGCGCCGCCCGATCGGCTCCTTCATGTTTGTCGGCCCCACGGGCGTCGGCAAGACGATGCTCGCGAAGCAGCTGGCCGCGCAGATGTTCGGCAATCAGGACGCGCTCATCCAGATCGACATGTCGGAGTACATGGAGAAGTTCGCCGTCTCCCGCCTCGTCGGCTCGCCTCCGGGCTACGTCGGCTACGAGGAGGGCGGCCAGCTCACCGAGGCCGTCCGGCGCAAGCCGTACGCCGTGGTGCTCTTCGACGAAATCGAGAAGGCGCATCCCGACGTCGTGCAGCTGCTCCTCCAGATCCTGGAGGATGGCCGCCTGACGGACTCGCTGGGTCGCGTGATCGATTTCCGCAATACGATCATCATCATGACCTCGAATGTCGGTGCGCAGCTCCTGCAGCGCCAGACCTCGATGGGCTTCGCCGCGGCGGGTTCGAACTTCAACGACTCGGAGAAGATGCGCGAGAAGGTGCTCGAAGAGGCCAAGCGCGTCTTCAAGCCCGAGTTCCTGAATCGCATCTCCGACATCATCTTCTTCCGGCCGCTCGACAAGGCGGACTTGGTGAAGATCGTCGAGCTCGAGACCGCGAACTTCGCGAAGCGCCTGACCGATCGGAAAATCACGCTCGAGTTCTCGCAGGAAGCGAAGGATCTGCTCATCGAAAAAGGCTACGACGAGAAATACGGTGCGCGTCCGCTCCGGCGGGCGGTGGAGCACTATCTCGAGGATCCCCTGGCCGAGGCG
>JAZKEV010000138.1:0-4400 GCA_040386765.1 Verrucomicrobiota bacterium
AGGGTCGGCGTGCTGCTGCAGAAGCGGCGGCTCTTGTAGAGTTCGTAGAGGCCGGCGACGCGGGACTCGCGGTCGCCCTTCTCATCGAGCATCAGGCCCATGGAGACGCGCATCCAGAAGAACTGGGGGGTCTCGATGCGGCGGGAGGGCTTCCGGGTCTTGTCGATGATGAGGTAGCGGTCATACATCGTCTGGATGCCGAGGAAGTCGAACTCGAGGTCGGACGAGGGGTCGAAGCCGGCGGCGAGCTTGGTGAGGTCGTACTCGAGGAGGCGGGGGTTGAGGCGCTTGATGGCGACGCCGTGCTCGAGGTACTTCTTGAAGGCGCGCTGGTGGGCGGCCTTGAGGGCGCCGATGCCATCGAGCATGATATCCCAGCCGAGGACTTCTTCGTAGATGTAGGTGAGCTGGATGCGGCCGGCGAACTTGGCGAAGTCGGCATCGCGCTCGATCAGGGTCTTGGAGTTAAGGATGATGGTGGCATCGAGGTCCTTCTGCGAGATCTGGTCGTAGACGGAGCGGCGGAGCTCGTGCTCGATCTCGTCGTTGGAGAGGCAGAGGTCGAGGTTGATGCGGGCGAACTCGATGCGTTTGCGGAGGTCGGCGCCATCCCAGAAGATGTTGGAGCCATCGGCTTTTTTCACGACGATGTTGGTCATCTGACCGTGGGTGTCGGCGAAGGTGGCGACGGCGGCGACATCGCCGCTGGCGACTTCGAGGCCGGCATCGCGGGCGACGGCGCGCTGGGCGCGGAAGAGGATGTAGGCCTCGGCGACTTTGAAGTGGCCGGCCTTCATGATCTCTTCCTGCACCATGTCCTGAATCTCCTCGATGTGGACGAAGGACTGCTTCGAGGAGTGGATGCGGGTGGCGACGGCCTGGGTGATCGCGACGGCGGGGGCGGAATCGCGCTGGAGGGAGAGGAAGGTCTTGCGGACGGCGATCTCGACCTTGTGCGCGGACCAGGGGACGACCTGGTTATTACGGCGGATGACGCGGAGGGTGGAGGTGGCGGCGGCGTCGCGATCGACGGAGATCTTGCGCGCGCGGTTGAGGAGGAGGCTCTTGGCGACGAAGTAGGCGTTGTTGTCGACGAGGGTCTTCTCAAGGAGTTCGTAGAGGGCGTCGAGAGAGAGGCGGACAGGGGTCTGCTTGCGGGAGAGCTCGACGAGATTACCGGCGACCTCGCGGCAGATCTTGACGACCCAGGCGCGGTTGGCGTCGTTGAAGATATCCTTCTCGCCCTTGGCGAGGTGGACGTTGGTGAGGGCCTTGCCGAGGGTGTCGGCGACCTCGGAGAGCACGAAGCGCTCTTCGCCATGGGGGCAGAGGAGGACGGTGTGGGGAACCTCAATGGCCTCGGCCGCAAGCACATCGCGCCACGCGTAGTGGGGCTTCTGTTCGATGGGAGCGTGGACAGTGCGTTTGAGGGCGAGATCGTGAGCGAGGGTGGGTTGGCTCATGGCAGCGAGTGGTCAGGAATGAAGCGAAGAGGCGAGAGAACGAGGCGGGTGGCGCTGGAAACGGAGGAGACGAGGACCGGTGAGGATCGACGGAGTGGTGAGAACTGAAAAATCGGGAAAACAAAGACGCCGTTGCGTCCGCAGATGCGGCGCAACGGCTGGAAAAGTGAGGCGCGTGGGGTGAGGCGCGGGAAAGACTGTGAGCTTGCGGAGGGTGACGAAACGGGAGGCGAGGCAGGGTTTACCGAGGCCTCCCGGGAAAGATCAGAGATCGTCGTCGTGAGCGACGTTGAGCGAGGAGGCCTTCTGGTACTCGGTGACGCGGCCCTCGAAGAAGTTTTGCTCCTTCTTGATGTCCATCATCTCGGCGAGCCAGGGCAGCGGGTTCTTGACGCCGGGCGTGAGGGGATTGAGCCCGCAGCCCTCGAGGCGGCGGTCCGCGATGTAGTCGATATACTGGGTGAAATCCTCGGCGCTGAGGCCGACGGAATTCACGGGGAGGCAGTCGCGGATGAACTCCTTCTCGAGCGTGACGGCTTCGCGCATGAGGCTGCGGAGCTCTTCCTTGAACTCGTTGGTCCAGATCTCGCGGTTCTCCTCGATGAGGTCCATGAAGAGGTTCCGGAAGACCTCGATGTGGTTGGACTCGTCGCGCAGGGTGTAGCGGAACATCTGGCCGATGCCGGGGAACTTGTTCTGCCGGTACAGCGAGAGGATCATGCCGAAGAGGCCGTAGAACTGGGTGCCCTCCATGCACTGGCCGAAGACGAAGATGTTCTTGGCGAGGAGCTGCTTGTTCTCGGGCTTGGTGAGATCGAGGTCGCGGCGGAGCTGCTTGGAGACGCGGGTGACGAACTCGTTCTTGCGGACGATCGTGGGGACATCCTCGAACATCGCCTCGCACTCGTGGGGATTGATCTGCAGCGAGGAGATCATATACAGCAGCGAGTCGGCGTGGATGTTCTCCTCGTGCGCATGGCGGCCGAGGACGAGCTTCAACTCGGGCGCGGTCACGAGTTCGCGGACGACGTGCTGGATATTGTCACCGACGATGCCCTCGGCAGCCGAGAAGTAGCCGATGCCCATGCGGATGATCCAGCGCTCGGCGTCGGAGACGACCTTCTCATCGCGCCACTGCTCGATATCCTTGCCCATGGGGATATCCTCGGGCTCCCAGTGGTTGGCCTTCATCGTGCGATAAAGGTCGTAGGACCACTGGTACTTCAGCGGGAGGAGATTGAAGGTCATGGTCGCCCGACCGTTGATAACTTTCTTGGCAGCAAACGCGGCCTCGGCTTTGGCTTGATCGAGGACGAAGGTTTTGGCTCCTACCTGGAAGGTTTTTTGCATGGGACGGACGAGGGCGGCGGACGAAAATGAAAAGGGTGGCGAGACGAAAGGGTGTGTTTTTAGGGCAAAGAAGCCCTAGGCGAACCAAAGTTATTTCCAGTTACTGACGCGTTATTGACCACAACAGGATGTGGTTTCTCTGCGTCGAGACCACTAGGGATGGTATTAGACGATTTCTTCGTCAATGCGTTTGTGGTTAGGAATGCGTTAATTTTTTGCGCGTTTTTGGCTTGCGCGGCGGGGTGAAAAGGGACGCCGAGGGGCGGATATTGAGGAGCGGAGGGTGAGCCTCTTTTTACCTAGGAAAATGTCCTAAAACGGGCTTGGGAAGCGGGTTTGGAGAGGGGTGAGAAGGGAAAAGAAAATGCGGCGAAAAAAGGACGGAGAAACGTCTCGAAAAACGTCGGACAAGGACCCGAAAGGAGAGCAATTTATGCTCTAAAAAGGGCGCGCGCGGGGTGTCGTGGAAATGTGGAGACACGAGATCGTAACGTGGATGTTGCTGGGAATTTGCGAAACGGGACGGTGAGGAAGAATGAGGCCGTAGCGCGGTGCTTCAGTCCGCGCTGAGGGGGGATTGGTGGAAGCGGCACCCTGACTACCGCTCTACTACGCGGCAACGGCATGGGGTCGGTTGACGGCAAGGACGCTTGCGCCGAAGGGCTTGCGCGGCAGAACGGTGCCACGCCATGCCCGCCCCCACCGCGAACCCCTCCCCTGCCCTGCGCCGCGCGGGCTGGCTGGTCGCAGGCGTGCTGGTGGCCGCGGTGCTCGGCGCCTACGCCAACACCCTGCGGGCACCCTTCGTGTACGACGATACGCTCGCGATCCCGGAAAACCCCACGATCCGGAAGCTGTGGCCGCTGAGCGCCGTGCTCCTGCCGCAGATCGAGGGCGGCGTCACGGTCGCCGGCCGTCCTGTGCTCAACCTCTCGCTCGCGCTCAACTACGCGCTCAGCGGCACCGACGTGTGGAGCTATCACGTATCCAATATTCTGATTCACGCCGGCGCTTCGCTCCTGCTCTTCGGGATCGTCCGGCGAACCCTCGCGCGACGCGAACACACGACGGCAACGACGACGGCGGCGGTGATGGCTGAGGCGACGGCGGGAGGATCAGACGCCACGACGCCGGGCCGCCTCGCCTTTGCCATCGCGGCGCTGTGGGCGCTGCATCCGCTCCACACGCAGGCGGTCACCTATACGGTGCAGCGCGCGGAGTCGCTGATGGGATTTTTCTACCTGCTCACGCTGTATGCCTTCGTGCGCGGACTTGACGAACAAGCGGCCGGGCGCCAGCCGCGCCGCTGGTGGGCGTTGAGCGTCGGCGCGTGCGCGCTCGGCATGGGCACGAAGGAAGTCATGGCCACCGCGCCGCTCCTCGTGGCGCTCTACGACCGGACCTTCGCGGCGAAGAGTTTCGTCGCAGCGTGGCGGGAGCGAAAAGGGATCCATCTCGCGCTGGTTGCGACCTGGCTGGTGCTCGCCGCGCTGCTCTGGAGCACGGGCGGAAATCGCGGCGGCACCGTCGGCCTCGGCGTGGGGCTGCCGCTGTGGGCGTATCCACTTACTCAATTCGAGGCGCTCG
>JAZKEV010000139.1:0-8025 GCA_040386765.1 Verrucomicrobiota bacterium
TCGTCGGCGACGTCGACTTTCACGCCGCCGATGGCGTTGGAGGCGAGCCAGTCGAGCGTGACCATGTGCTCATCGCGGGCGAAGGCGGGGATGCCGTTGCCTTCGAGGCGGGCGATGAGGAGGTGGGCTTCGATGGGTTTGTTAAAGGCGGCGAGGGTTTTCATGGGAGGTCCAACTTTGGGGGTGAAATGCGCAAGCATTCGTTATGGCGATATATACGGAGAGGGGGGGGTGGTGCTGGCGCATGATTTAACCCTTTCCCTCTTTCGTTCTTTTCATCAATTCCATCATCAACGTCACGCCTGCCTGCATGACCGGTTCGGGCGGATTGCTAATGACAAAAATGCCCGATCGCGTGAGCAATGTTATTTGAATCGTCTGACGTGGCAGCGCGAGGCTCACCCGAGGCGTGGCTTGCGTGCTCGCGGGGATGGTCGAATCCACGAACGCCTGGCACAAGGCTTTGATGGTGGAGTCCTCCGCATCCCATAAAATGGCTCTGCCGGAGAAATTCAGGTAGCGGGCGGTGCCGTCGACATAAGCGGCGAGCGTATCGTAGGCGCCGCCGGACGGCACCTCGATCACGACTCCCAATACCTCGAAGGCATGTTTCGCATCCGGCTTCTCGCCAAGTTCCCGGAGCGCGGACCACACCCAAAGCACGAGTCGCGTGTCTTGTGGGGGCACTTCCAAAATACTACGGAGCTGCGCTATTGCCTCGGTCTTTCGGCCTTCGCCTGCGAGCTTGGAAGCGTTCAGCAGAGCCTGAAACGCCCCTCCCTTCGCGTCGGGTTGGACATGCGCAGCCAACTCCTTGAGCGATTGCGAAGCGAAGAGCATCTGACGTACGATATCGGTGTCAGAGCCGAGCTTCGGCGAATCGGCTTTGGCATGACTCGACAGGAGTCCGAGAATCAAAGCGGCCAATCGTTTCATGTTTTAGGAGATGTGGCTGAAATTGTGAAGGCGCACCGGCTCACATTTATACTGCGTCGGATACGCGCGCGACTGGAATATTGCCGGAGCAAAGCGGACAGGCGTCGGGTGGCCAGATGTTGAAAGCCATCGGCGCGAGGCATTCGAGCGAGAGATGGTGCTCGTGGGCGTAGGCGGCGGCTTTGTCGCCGAAGACGAAGAGGGCGCCGAGGGCGATGGGGTGGGCGCCGCAGTCGAGCAGGTCGGCGTGCGTTGCCCGTATGGCAGAGCCGGCGCTGATGGCGTCGTCGACGAGGGCGAGGCGTTTGCCGCGGACGAGAGCGCGCTGGGCGGCGGGGACGTTGTACTTGACGGGGAAGAGGCCGGTGGGGTTGGGCGGCTCGAAGCGTTCGGAGTGGACAGCGGGGATCTTCAGTTCGGCGGCGAGGAGGTCGGCGAGTTGGGCGCCGCCGGTTTGGGGGCCGCAGATTATTTCCGGGCGATGCGGCGCGAGGCGGCGGGCGAGGGCGGCGACGAAGGGGCGGAGTTTTTCGGGGTCCCGGAAGAGGCGGTCGAGCTCGAACCACTGTTCGCTGTGGTAGCCTGACTCCATCTGGAAATGTCCGCGGCGGGCGGCGACGAGGGCGAGGAGGGCGTCGTGCATGGTGGCGCGCGAGAAGGGATGGCGGGGCGGGAGCGTTGACGCGAGCGCGGGAATGCAACACCACGAAGCACCGCTGAGCGCATCATGAGCACGGCTTCGAAAGTCACGACGTTTGCCTGGGCGGCGCTCATGGGGGCGCTGGTGGTTTTGCTCGTACACTATCGGCGGGCGGCGGGGGCGGATGAGAAGGAGGTAGCGAGCATTGTGAACAGCCTGGCCGAGAGGAGGCGGGCGGCGGTGGCACAGCGACAGCGGCTCGCGGTGGCGGAGCGACTGGCGGAAAGGCACGCGGCCATCGCGCAGGCGGCCAAGCAGCGGAAGCGAAGCGCGATGCCGTCGATCTATACGGAAAACATGGCGCTGACGAAGGCCGCGTATCTGCCGCTGGTGCGAAAGTTTTTCTCGGCCGCCTATGCCCGGTCGGGACTGACGGCGGAGCGGATCGCGGAGCTTGAGGAGCTGCTGCTGCAACTGGGGCCGGAGCTGGAGATCGTGCTGGCCATCGGCACCTTCCATGACGACCCGGAGCAGGATGCACGGATGGAGGGAGTCGCAGGCTATGCGCTGCTGGCGGAGGTGCGGGAGAAATTCGGCGAACAATCCAGTGACGCGGTCGAGCTGGCAATACGGGCGCGCGATGTGCATCGGGCGGTCGACGATCTGGCGGTACGGCAGGCGCTCACCGGGGCGCCGCTGGATACGAGGGCGAGCGAGTGGGTCACGGCGCTCTTGATCGAGGCGGGCGACGCGGCAGGGCGGGAGCGGAAAGTGCGGCTGCAAACGCTGGATTGGGATCTCGTGATGCGGCGCGCGCCGGAGGTGCTGACGCCGGCACAGATGAGGGGAGTGGCGGCGCTGCGCACGCGGGCGCTGTTTGATCGCGAGTATGAGCGCGTGACGCATTACGTAGCGGAGAAAGCGCTGCCCCCGCCCGAGCGATGATGCCGGTGCGGATGAGACTTTTCTACCTGGCCTGCGCCGCGATCGTGGCGCTGCTGCTGTGGTTTGTGCTGGAGGAACGGGATCGCGCGGTGGCCGCGCGCCGGCGGATCGAAATGCTGCGCAGCGAGCTGGGGTCGGCTCGTGCCCAAGTGCAGCGCGAGACGGCGCGGGCGGACGAGGTGACGGCGCGGGTCACGGGCGGCGCGACCGCTGCATCTGCACCGGCCAAGGCTAATAAAGCGGCGCCGAAGGCCGAGCCGCGGCCGGAGCGAGCGAGCCGGCGGCCCTGGCTCTCACGGGTATTTGTGGAGCATCCGCAGGTGCACGCGCTCTATCTCGACGCGTATCGGGCGGAGCTGGAATTCACGCACGCGTATGCGTTGCAGCGGCTGGGACTCAGTGAAGAACAGAAGGCGCGCGTGATCGATGTGCTCGCGAAAGACATGGAGCGCATGAGCGACATCGCGGCGGCGACGCGGGCGAACATGTTATCGGGGGCCGACCCCGCGATCAAGGCGATGGAGGCGCAACGAGAAGCGGAGCGCGTCGCAGGAATGAAGGCGGTGCTGGGCGAGCAGTATGCGGATTGGAACCGTTTCAAGGTGCCCCCGCGGCTGCAAACGGAGGCGATCATGGCGCTGCATCGGACGGAGACACCGCTGACCGCGGCGCAGATAACAGCGCTGCAAGATACTCTTACCGGTCCTCAGAGTTTGTCCGGGACGCGAAGAATCAATGGCGTCTACGTGACGCCGACGGAAGCGGACTATGGGCTGCTCGAGGCGAAGATAGCGGAGATACTGGGGCCGGGGCAGATGGCGGTGGTGCGGCCGATGATCCGGCAGGAAGCGGCGCAGGAGGAGCTGAGTCGATTGCGGTCGAAGCGGTGAAGGGCTCGGAGGAGATGCGCTCGGGCAAAGTGTGGATGACCGAGGGCCGAGGGGATTGACCTTTAGAGGTGGGCGTAGACAACGGACGCACGCGTGAGACTGGCGACGATCAACCTCTCGAGAGCGGTAGTTTATCTCGCAGGGGCGATGCTGACGAGCTTGGTGGTCTTGCTCGTGTACCAGCGACGTCAGGTGGATGCGACCGAGGTTGAGGTTGCGGAGGTCGAGCGCCGTATTAACGAAACGCGTGCGCAAGCCGGCGATGCGGCGAGGCGGGTGAGGGATACCCGGCAAAGCGCGAAGTCCTCGCGGGTGGAGGTGGTGCCGGTCGACACTAGACGGATAGCGGGGACCCTGACGCAGATTCATACGGAGAACCCGGAGATGGCGCGGATATATTTCAGGCCCGTTGTGCGGAAGTCGTTTGCGAGTTTGTTTGTGCAGGGCGGATTGACGCCGGCGCAGGAAATGGAGTTGGAAGAGATACTGATGCGGCAGGGGCCCGGGCTCGAGCGAGTGCCGGAGGGAGGTACGGAGCTGGATGACCCGGAGCAGGACGTGCTGCTGGCCAATGCCCGCGGGATGGAGGTGCTGGCGGAGGTGACCCAGAAATTCGGCGCTGAGTTCGGCACCCGGTTTGCGGAAGCGGTGCGGACGCGCGACGTGCACTTCGCGGTGGATAAACTTGCGGTAGATCTTATGAACGTGGGGGCACCGCTGTCGCCGGCGGTAAGCCAGAGCTTGACCACGCTTTTGCTGGAAGCGCAGGTGGAGGTCGCTCCTGAGCTAAGGCTGCGCCTGGTGGATCTCGATTGGGAGCGGGTGGTGCAGCGTGCGCCGACGATTTTGTCCGGAACGCACTTGCGCGCGGTGGAGGCGCTGCGAGCGCGCGCCCTCTTCGATCGGGAGTACGAGCGCGTGAGCGGTTACGTGGCAGAGAAGTGGCTGCCGATTCCCCGATGAGCATGGCGCAAAAGCTCCGATTTCTCGCCTGCCTGGCGATGGCGCTGCTGTTACTCTGGCTGGGCGGGCGCGAGCGCGAACGGCTCGCGGATGCGCGGGAGCGATTGGAGACGGCGCGAGAACGTCTCGGGGCCGCGCTGGCACAATTGGCGACCCAGCGCGCCGCGCTCGACTTGGCGCGAGTGGAGGGGGCGCAACAACCACAGGTGCCGGTAACGGGGACTGCGCCCGTGGCGGCGGCGCGGTCACGGGCACCTCGCCGGCCGTTGGCGGTGCAGTTGTTGGCCCAGCATCCGCAGCTGCATGGGCTTTACCTGGAAGCCTATCGTAGGGAACTGGAATTCACATATGCGTTCAGCTTTGCGAAACGGGGCTTTTCCGAGGAGCAGCGGGTTCGGGCGGTGGCTGTTCTTGCCCGCGACTGGGAGCGCTACAGCGATATCATGGTTGCGATGCACGCCCGAGGCCTGTCATGGGCCGATGAGGCAGCGATCGAAAAACTCCTCCGGGAGCGTCGGCAAACTCTCCAAGCCGAGCTGTACGCAAAGCTAGGTGTGCGGGATATCGCGCTGCCTGAGCAGACTTGGATACCGCCGGCTTACAGCGACGTTATCTCTGCGCTGCATCGCACACCGTGGGCGCTGGATGTGGAGCAAGCACGGGCGCTCTTTGCGCTCCTCACGGATCAACGCGACGGCGTGAGGCTTCGTTTCGGCTCTCGTTTGGTGGCGGACAAGTCGACACCTCTGACGCGTGCTGACTACGAAGCCGTGGTCACGCAGAGCGGGGCCTTTTTGGCTACGGAGCAGCGGGCGGTGTTACGGACGGAGCTGGAGCGGATGTGGGCGGCGCAGATACTTGACCGCGCGCTGCCGAAACGCCGGTAGAGGGAAGGTGGTGGTGAGGTCTCGTGCTTTGCGCGGGCGAGACGTCCACGTTGTTCGCACATGTGCCGCGCGACGGCTCACCGGGACGGTTCGCCCTACCTTCGGAAGCCCCCTTTCGGGGCCGGGATGACCGCCGCTAGCTTAGCGGCCGGCGGCCCAGAGGAGGCCGCGGGTGACGAGGGTCACGAAGACGGGGTCGTGCCAGGTGGCGTTGCTGTGGCCGTAGGTGGTGCCGAAGACGCGGGCGCCGTGGTAGTCGTTGATCCAGATCACGGGGTTGACCGAGCCGTCTTTCTCGCTGACGGAGGTCGCGAGCGCCTTGGCCTTGGGCCAGAGTTTCTCGATGATGTAGAGCTCGTCCTTGGGCGTGGTCCAGGTGTCGGGGAAGCCGAGGAGGGCGGGGTGGTCCTTGGCGACGACGGTGACGGCGTAGTTGCTCTGGTGGTCGTGCTTGCGGCTGGTGACGCCGAGGAACTCGCGCCAGTCGTCGACCTTGGCGGCGCGGTAGCTGTGCATGGCGCAGTGGATCACAACGGCGGGGACTTTGCCGGTCTTGTGGGCGGTGGTGATTTTGCGGATGTACTCGGGGCTGTCGGTATTGGCGAAGCACTCGTTGTGCACGACGGCGTCGAAGCCCTTGGCCCAGTCGGGATTATTGTAGAGGGGGATCTCGGCGGTGGTGCCTTTGCCGCCTTCGTTGATGACGGTCCACTCGATCTTGGCGATCTTGGCGGCGCCTTCGGCGAAGGCCTTCGTCTGAAGATCGTAGTCGTGGCAGCAGCCGCCGGTGACGAGGAGGACTTTGAGGGGTTTCGGCGCGTTGGCGGCGAGGAGCGACGCGGCGGAGACGAGGGCGAGCGCGAGGAGGCGGAGGGTGGGGAGGAGGCGGGGCATGAGAAAGAGAGGGAGAAAGGAGAAGGGAGAAGGGAGAAGGGAGAAGGACGAGGCGCTGAGGCGCAGGGAGGAGCTAGATGGATTGCCGCGTCGCGAGGCTCCTCGCAATGACAGAAAAGGGAATTGGGGCGGGATGAGGCGAGTGATGTGAGCGGGAGGAGTGGGATGGGGCGGGAGGGGGTGGGGTGCGGACACAGCTGGCTGTCGGGTGGCGGGGCGGTGCTGCGGCGGGGCAAAGGGGCTGGATTAGAAAAATATTCTGGAATGGACGGTATGGGCGGAATGGACGGGGTGACACGAGGGACGGCTGAGGGTATAGTGGGGGACCCATGGCGGATCGAAAAGAGACGATGGACACAGAGAGCACGGAGATGACACGGAGGTCACGGAGGGCTCGTTGGGTGAGCGGACGGCGGGGTTGGGTACTCGTCTATTTCCGGGGTATTCTGGGGTAAGCTGGGATCGTGCGGGGGAAAGGACGGAGGGGAGGAACCACGAAATACACGAAACACACGAAAAAACAGAAGGGGTTTTAGCCGGGCTTAAAGGGGGCTGTTTCCGGCTGAGACGGAGAACCGCTAAACTGCGCTAAATTTCAGAAGCGATGGCAAAATCGGGCGTGCGGGCTTCGCATAATCGGCGAAGCGCGGACAGTTTTTTTTCTACAAAAGGGCGCCTGCGGAATCGTGAGCATAAGGCTCATTTCGAACGGTAAGTGGTACTATGAGTGAGGCGGGGAATTTTTTTACGCTCTCAGACGGCGGCGTTGGGTGCTCGGCTATTTCCGGGATATTTTGGGGTAAGCTGGGATCGGGCGGGGGAAATGAAGAAGGGGAGGAGTCACGAAACATATGAACTACACGAAAAGCAGAATGGGGTTTAGCCGGGCTCAATGGGGGCGGGCGTTTTGGGTGGCGCGTGAATAGGGAGCGGTTTCTGTATCTGATCGGACGGGAAACGGTAAGGGCGTGGTGTCGAATCCTCCTCTATATCCGGGATATTCTGGGGTGGGATGGGATCGTGCGGGAGAAAAAATAAATGGGCCAAGGCTTCGGCGACATTTAGGTGCAGAAAGGGCGCAAAGGTGGGGTGTTCGCACCGCGCTCCGCGGGAGGTGGATGGATTGCCACGTCGCTGCGCTCCTCGCAATGACAGGGGTGGAGAGGGGAGGGCGTGGTGTCCCGGTCTACGCCCTCGGGCGGAATCGGGGCAAACCTTCCGCCTGAAGGCGGAACTACTAACCCAGCAGCAGCCCTGCCTAGGCCAGCAGGGGCTTGAGGAGCTCGCCGTGGACGTCGGTGAGGCGGAAGTCGCGGCCTTGGAAGCGGAAGGTGAGCTTGGTGTGGTCGACGCCGAGGAGGTGCAGGATGGTGGCGTGGAGGTCGTGCACGTGGGCTTTGTCGGAGACGGCGTTGAAGCCGAGTTCGTCGGTCTCGCCGATGGTGACGCCGGCTTTGGTGCCGCCGCCGGCGAACCACATCGTAAAGGCGTCGATGTGGTGATTGCGGCCGGTGGTGTCGCGGGTCTCGCCCATGGGGGTGCGGCCGAACTCGCCGCCCCAGACGACGAGGGTATCCTTGAGGAGGCCGCGGGCCTTGAGGTCCTGCACGAGCGCGGCCTGGCCCTGGTCGACCTCGCGGCAGACTTTCTCGAAGTCGCTCTGGAGATTCTCGCCGGGGCCGCCGTGGCTATCCCAGTTGGTGTGATAGAGCTGCACGAAGCGGACGCCGCGCTCGACGAGGCGGCGGGCGAGGAGGCAGTTGCGGCCGAAGGAGGGCTTGTCCTTCTCGATGCCGTAGAGCTTGAGGGTGGCTTCGCTCTCGGCCTTGAGGTCGATCAGCTCGGGGGCGCTGGCCTGCATGCGGCAGGC
>JAZKEV010000140.1:0-936 GCA_040386765.1 Verrucomicrobiota bacterium
TCCACTCCCTTCTCCCTTCTCCCTTCTCCCTTCTCCCGCTCCGCACGCCTTCCAACCGCCCGCCTCGCCACTCACCTCCCCGTTGAAAACCCCGCCCTGGTCCCCCTGGCAACCCGTCGCCGCCCTCCCGCCCTTCTCCGCCGAAGTCCTCGCCGAAACCCTCGACGGCGGCCAGGCCTTCCGCTGGCGCCGCCAACCCGATGAGACCTGGCTCGGCCAGTGGTCGCGCCACCTCGTCCGCCTCCGGCTCTCCCCCGCCGGCCGCGTGGAGTGGAGCGCGCCCTCCGCGCTCGCCGCCGCGACCGGCCCTGCGCTCGCCCACTACCTCGGCGCCGACCGCGATTTCGCCGCGCTCACCGACTCGCTCCCCTGGCGCAGCGACGCCCACCTCGCGCGCTGCATCGCTGCCTTCCCCGGCCTCCGCCTCCTCCGCCAGCCCTTCGGCGAGACGCTCCTCGGCTTCCTCTGCAGCGCCACGAAGCAGATCGTGCAGATCAAGCAAATGGTCGCCCTCCTCGCCGAGCGCCACGGCACCCCGCTCCACCCCAGCCTCGCCCCGCTCGCCGCCCAGCTCTCGCTTCCCACCCCCCACGCGCTCCCCACGTGGCCGCAACTCGCCGCCGTCCCGCAAGCCGACCTCCGCGCCCGCTACATCAGCGAGACCGCGCACTTTCTCGCCGCGCACCCCGGCTGGCTCGATGAAACCGAAACGCTCCCCTACGCCGCCGCGAAAGAGCGGCTCTGCTCGCTCCCCGGCGTCGGCGAAAAAGTCGCCGACTGCGTCCTCCTCTTCGGCGCCGCCCGACTGGAAGCATTCCCCGTCGACGTCTGGATCCTAAAAACCCTCGCCCGCCGCTACGGCCTCGACGACTGGCGCCCCGCCCCCCTCGCCCAATTCGGCCGAGTCCACTTCGGCCCCCTCGCCGGCCTCGCCCA
>JAZKEV010000140.1:946-1409 GCA_040386765.1 Verrucomicrobiota bacterium
ACCTCTTCGCCTGGGAGCGGAAGAACCGACATGTCGACTGAACGCGCGGCAATGCAAGTTACGTTCTGAAGTTGGGCATAACCTACCTCCGCGGAACCGGATAACGAGCACGAGGACACGAATTGAAATCGTGCTCCTGTCGGGCTTCTTGCTCTCAATCGCTCCGCCAACGTCGCCCGCCGCGGAGTATTCCACCGCACAACCCATCGCTGACCTCCTTGACGCCCCCCCCCAGTGTGAGTCAATAATGACTCACATGCCAAAGCCCGTCACAACCGTCCGCGAACTTCGTGGTTCGTTTCCGAAGGTAAAGAAACTCGTCGAGACCGAGGGTGCCGTGATCGTTTCTGACCGCGGCGAGCCGAAATACCTCCTCACGCTCTACACGCCGCCGCCCAAAAAAGCGCCAGCGCGGAAAGACTACATCGCCCGCCTGAAGAAGTTTCAGCCTCAACCGATGAGC
>JAZKEV010000140.1:1419-3623 GCA_040386765.1 Verrucomicrobiota bacterium
CATCCAGGTCCCTGCACGACGAGAACCGTGGCGACCGCTGACGCCACCTACGTCGACCCGAGCGCGCTGCTGAAGCTCTACCTTCATCAGCCGGAGTCGGCTGCGATGAATGCCTGGCGCGGCAGGATCAAAGGCGCCTTGGTGGTGACCCACCACGGGCGTGTCGAGGTCATCAACGGCATTTGCCTCGCGGCCCATCGCCGCGAGATTGCGAGCGAAGCCCTCGCCGATACGCTGGCCTCCTTCGACGAAGACTTCGCCAACGGCGTGTATCTCTCCGCCGACCTCCTCTGGCGAGCGACTCTGAATCGCGCCGCAGAGTTGAGCCGCGCGCAGTCGCCGAAGCTCGGCACGCGCTCCCTCGACGTCTTGCACGTGGCAAGCGCGCTCGAACTCAAGATGCGCTTCTTTGTCACCTACGACAAACGTCAGGAAAACCTCGCGCGCGCCGTCGGCCTAAAAACGCTCACACCGTAAAGCGTTCTTGGCGCCTCCCCGATGCAGGTAGTTGCGCCGTAAAGCGAACTCGCACCCCCTGCGTGGGCTCCGCTCTCCCGCCGCGCAGTCGTGTAGTCGCCGCGCAAGCTTCACCCGCTCATCCGAAACCAGCGGCCAATTGTAATGGTCCAACGCGCCCGTCGGTTATATACTCTGCGCCGTACTCACTACCATGACCTACGACTCCGCCTCCACTCCGCCGTCTCTGCCTGCTGCGCCCGCCACGGGTGACAAGGCGCTGCTGCTGTTGTGTCATCTCTCCGTGTTCGTCGGGGCGCCCTTTTTGCTGCCGTTCATCGTGTGGCTGGTAAAGCGCCACGACCCCGACACTGCCGGCGCGCATGCCGCGGAGGTGCTGAACTTTCACCTCTCGTTTCTGCTTTGGACGCTCCTGTGCCTGCCGCTCATCTGGATCGGCGTCGGCTTCGTGTTGCTCTTCGCGCTCTGGCTCGCGGGCCTGATCCTCGCCATCGTCGGCGCGGTGAAGGCTTCGGATGGCATCCTGTACCGCTATCCGCTGACGCTGCGGCTCGTAGGTTGAGGTAAGCACGGGCGGCCCGGCGGCATTTTCTCGCAACCCTACGCGGCGAGCGTAGGGCCGGACACGCCGAGGACTCCCACCCCGCAAGACTGTCTCAAAACGCGACGTTAAAGCTCAATGATCACCCGCCGTCTCCTATCCCGGCGGGCTTCTTTTCCAACTTCCCAGCCTGCTACGGCCGCGCTTCAAATCTGAAATTATTCGGCTCCGGTTTGGGTGGCTGGGTATACTTTCCGGGCTGCTCCGGTCGCTCTTCACGTTTGAAACTATCCGGTTCCGGCTTGGGGGGTTGGGAAGACTTCGTTTGAGGCTGAACCTTCCGGAGTTCGTAGCGAGTCTGAGCGGCTTCAAAGCTCTTCGGCGTCTCTTCGGCTTCGTCACCGATCGCGGCCAGGGTCAATGCCTCGTCCTCAATCGTGAAGGCGGCCCGGACCACCTTGCCGAGGCTGGCGCCCTGTGAGCGTGGGCCCTCTTTGATGGTGGCGTGCAACCGCTTTGGGTCGTTGCTTGCAGGCAGTATCACGGTCGTATCAAACCAAA
The DNA here is from genome assembly GCA_040386765.1 of Verrucomicrobiota bacterium. Lineage (GTDB taxonomy): Bacteria > Verrucomicrobiota > Verrucomicrobiia > Opitutales > Opitutaceae > ER46. The sequence continues at coordinate 2,999 of JAZKEV010000140.1, forward strand.
AGTTCCTGTCCCGGTGGAAGTGGAGTGAATCGCCGGTGACCGTGACGGTGATTTTTTTTTGCAACTTATCGCCCACCATGACTCCCTCCCATGTTCCTTGGAGGAGCGGCAGCGCAGCGCATTTGGCGTTGGCGGGGAGGGGCTCGGCTGCGTTGGCGATGAAAGAGGCGACGATGCCAACAAGGATGATGACAGATCGAAATAGCTTCATGGCTTCAAGTGTCAGGGGGCTGCGTGCGTAGGTTGGCAGGAATCTGCGAGAACACGCGGGTGCAGGATTATAAAGTCTTCGGGCAGGCGACAAGTCACAATGCGGGCGATGGTTGGCGCGCACCCGGAGCTAGCCGACAAGGCAGGCTACGAAACGATCATCCTTCTGCCGCGCAGCCCCGCCGCTCCCCTCACTTCTTCCGCTGAATCAACTCCACCTCGTACCCCTCCGGCGCGTCGATAAACGCGATGGTCGAACCGCTGCTCGTCGGCGTCGGCCCATCGCTCAGCTTGAAGCCGCGCTTCTCCAACTCGGCCGTGAATTTCGTCAGGTCCTCCACCTCGAAGGCGAGATGCATCAGGTCGGGCTGCACCTGCACGCTCGGGCTGTTGGGCAGCTGGCAGATCTCGATCT
>JAZKEV010000141.1:0-3790 GCA_040386765.1 Verrucomicrobiota bacterium
CGACGAAGAGGCGCGCCTGCGCGGGATCGGAGGCGGAGCCGAAGATGGCGGTCAGGCGGGCGAGGGCGGTGGCGGCGGCGTCGCGGCCCTGGGTGCTCCAGGCGTGGCGGACGGGGCCCTCTTCATCGCCGGTGAAGGCGATGAGGCCTTCACTGTAGCGGGCGAGCTCGGACCACGTGGCGAAACAGGGGCGCTTGCGGGCGCGGGGATCGGGGGCGTGTTCGTCGGGTTGATCGATGCCGCCGCGCCCGAGGCGGTCGATGACGTGGTGGGGGCGCTCGGTGAGCTTGGTCTCCGTGATGAGCTGGCAGAGATTTTGATAGCCGAGGCGTGAGGCGGCGAGCAGGGGGACGACGGTGCCGTCCTCCATCGTGATTTCGGCGCCGACGCGAGGGCGGACGGCGAACGCGTTTTCGTGAGCGACGCTGTAGAAGCGCGGGGCGCCGTAGACGCCGTCGCGGTCGAGCAGCGCCATCGCAGGCAAATTGAGCTCATAGGCGCAGCGCGCGAGGTCTTCGGGAATGGAGCCACCGCGGAGGAAGCTAAACGCGCTGCGGGCGTGCAGTTCGGCGTAATTGGACTCGGCTTTGCTTTTGGGGCGGGGCCGCGAGGGGCAGGTCAGGGGCTTGGGCGGCTCGGGAACGGCTGGGACGCCGAGCGGCCAGCGAGCGACGACGACGTGTTCGGCCTGGCCAACGAGGCTGTGGATCAACACCAGCTCGGCCACGGTCCAGCGGAGCGGCGGCACGGGGTGCGCTTCGATGGACGCGAGATCCCAGAACAGGGTCAGGTGCGGAGAAAATCGGGAACGGATGTGATGGCCTGCGTTGTTATCCCGCAGGGCGAGGCCGAGGGCGCGGTGGAAGGCGTGCAACGCAGCGACATTCGGCGCGGCGCGAAGGATGAAGGGATTTTTAGTCTGCCCCTGACTCCGACTCTGGATCTGACTCTGACTTGGTGCCGATTTGGTAAAGCTGCCGGCTTGATCGAAAACGATTTCGAAGGGCGCGGTGGCGGCGGCGACGGAGGCGGCGGTGGCGCGCGCGAGGGCCAGCGTGGATTCCGGCAAGGTGCTGCCTTCGCCGAGTGCGTGCAGACTCACGTGGAGATTCTGCGGCTTGAGGCGGTAGCTGTGAAGACCGTGGCGCGTGGCGAGCTCATCCTGGCAGCATACGAGCACTTCGCGCGCGGCCGCGTCGGGCTGCAGGGCGAAGAACCAGCGGTCTTTTCTCGGCCGGGGTGAGATGAATGTGTCGGGCGCGGGCATGGTGGAGGTGGAGGGTTAGTCGTACTCGCCCTCAATGAACCACGCCTCGTCGATGCGCAGGAGCCGGTAAAGGCCGCCCTCAACGAGCGCGACATCCCACTCGGTGCGGTGCCATGCGCAGTCGTGCTGCCACCAATCGCCGCTGCTGGGATAGGCGGTGCTTTGCGTGGCGATCTCGCCGCGGATGTGCTCCGTCCAGAGGTAGGTCGGGCGGTCTGCGGTGAATTCGAGGCGCGCGGGCAAGGGTGGGCGAAAGCGGCGCAACGGCGCGCCGAGCGGCGGATGCAGCGACGGCTCGGCCGGCGGCGGCACCAGCGCGGGAGGTGAGTTGAGCTTTACCGCATCGGGGCGGTGGGTGTCGTGGAGTTGCGGCGTGCCGACGCGATCGGCGCCGACCAGGGCGCTGACGCGAGCCAGAGTTTCCACGAAGCCGTGTGGATCGCGCAGGCTCGTTTCGAAGAGGCCTTGCTGGCGGACGAGGGGGCGGGCGGGGGTGAGGCGCAGCTCGAGGGCGACGATGGAGGAGGCGGTCTGGAGCGACTCGAGGTGCGTGTGCAGCGTGCGGAAGAGAATCTCGGCATCGGCGGTGGGCTCGGGGAGGCGGAAGCTGCGCGCGTGCGTGGTCTCGTCTTCGAGCCGGAGCGTGAGATGGAGCTCGGCGGCGACGTGCTGGCTGACCTGAAGCTCGAGCGTGAGGCGGTCGAGGAAGCGGCGGAGGATGAAGAGCAGCGGCTCGAGCGTCTCGACCGCGTTCTCGAGTTCCATCGTCGCGACGAAGGTTTGCGGTGGGGTGACCGGGTGGAGCGGGCGATTGCTACCGCCGGTGGCGCGCTGCCAGAGGGCAAGGCCCTCGGCACCGAAGCGACGGACGATTTCATCGCGGGGGAGTTGAGTGAGATCGCCGAGGGTGAGGAGACCCCACGCATGGAGGACGGACGCGAGATTGGGAGTGGGGTCGGCGGCGGAGAGGGGGAGTGGAGCGAGGAAAGTGAGGGCGTCGGTGATGGAGAGGACCGGAGCTAGTGTGCCGGATGAGGAGGGCACGGACCCAAACGATGACGCGGCAGCGCGCGCGGCGTAGAGGGCGAGGAGTGGGGTGCTGGCGAGGCCGGCGGTGGCGGGGAGGCCGAGGGCGGCGAGTTGGGCGACGGCGGCGTGGAGCGCGGAGGGAAGCTGGGCGGGGTCGCGGCCTTTGACGTCGAGGGTGCAGACGCCCGGGGCGGTGTCCTCGATCGAGGGGGCGAGGATGAAGGCGAGCGCGAGCAGCGTGGCGCGGGCTTCCGTTTCCGCGTCCGTGCGGGGCGCGCGAATGACGAGACTCGGACAGCGTGCGACCGCTTGCGGGGCGGTCATGCCCAGTTCGACGCCGGCGGCACGAGCGGAGGGTGTGGTGGCGAGGACGACCGATCTCTTGCTGGTACCGGCGAAGAGCGCAGCAGGCTGGCCTGCGGTGTCGGGCTCGGTGCGGAGCACGGCGTGAAGCGCGAAATCGGCGATGTGGAGGACGGCGAACATGGGTGCGACTCGCAGGTTTGGCGCTGTCAGCTCGCGGCGCTCGTTTGGAGGCGCTGGCGCTGCAGGCTGGGTGCGAGTTGGGTGATGAGGACCGGGCGGTCGCGCTCGAGGATGGTGAAGTCGGCGGGCGTGCTGAGCGCGAAGCGGAGCTGCGCGCTGGGAACGGAGGCCCGCGGAGTCTCGACGACGAAGGCGAGGTCAGTGGGCTCCACGGCGCGTTGGAAGCGATACCACTGCGGGCCGGAAATACGGCGAAGGTCGGCTTCGGGAGCGCGGCGGAGATCGAGGACGACGAGGGCGAGGTTGGCGTCGCGGGCGAGGAGATCGGCGGCTTGGAGGGCGTCGGTCGTTTTGCCGCAACGGACCCAGATGAGGTGCGCGAGGTCGTCGGTTGGGTACGAAGCGGGATCGAAGCTATCGTGGCTATCGATCAGCGCGACGCGCTGGCGCGAGAGCCGGGTAACAGCGAGGAGCTGGCCAAGCAGGAGGTGCCCACCGCAGCTCGGCGCCGCGCAGACGATCTCGGTGACCGCAGCGATGGGAAGCCCGCCTGCGGCCTCATCGAGCGAGGGAATACCGGTGCGGAGCGTGCGGCCGGTGTGGCGCTGCGCAGTGGGAAAGCGGTCGGCGAGATCGCGGCGAAGCTCGGCGATCGACTTGGAGCCCGCGGAACAGACGAGAGGCACGGAAATAAGGCCGGGCGAATGACGCGGCGAGTGGGAGGAGAGTGGAACCCACGAAACACGCTAAGGGGCACGAGGGGGGATGCCAGCGGAGCAACGCGAGTGGGAAGCGTGGAGCGTTGGTAGAGCGCGATGCCGGGAAAGCTTCGCTCGACCGAGGGTCTTTCGCTAAGCAAAGACCATTCAGCATGAGGGAGGGGGCCAGTCGGTACTTCCCAAGGTGGAGCGGCTCTCAGCCTTGCGCGGTATCGTGATGCGAGTGGCGCGGAGTTTCGCGCAGCGGTTCCCAGATGCGGAGGACGGAGTCGCGGCGGAAGATGCTGAC
>JAZKEV010000141.1:3800-10066 GCA_040386765.1 Verrucomicrobiota bacterium
AGAGATCGCGGAGGGTGCCGCGGCGGTTGGGGGACGGGCGGGACGGGAGGGTGGCTTTGCGGCGGAGCGCGACGGAAAAGCGGACGACGGGAGCGGTCATGGTGATGGATGGTTGGAGGTGAAGCAGTAGCTTTGGCCCGGCGGTGAGGCCGGGAAGGAGAAGAGTGGCGAGACTAGGGTGGGCGGCCGGATGGTGGCCGCCCTTGGCCCTACCTTGGTGGAACAGCGATCAGTTGGTCTGAGTGCGGAAGAGGCCGATCATAACGCCCTGGATGATGAGTTCCTGGACGGGAATGAGGTCGGGATAACGCGGATTCTCGGCGCGCAGGAAGGGGCGGCCGCGTTGGAGAAGATAACGCTTCAAGGTCGATTCGCCATCGATGAGGGCGGCGACGATATCCTGCGCGCGCGGCTCGCGCGGCGTGAGAAAGACGGTGTCGCCATCGAGGATGCTGGCATCGATCATCGAGTCGCCGCGGACGCGAAGCGCGAAGAGCTTGGTATTGGGCCGGACGCCGAGCGTGGCGGTATCGAGCGAGATGAAACTATCGGCTTCTTGCTGCGCCTCGACCGGGAGGCCGGCGGGAATGGTGCCGAAGAGCGGGATCTCGGCGAGGGCACCGACGCGAGGGTGAGAGGAGGGCAGGAGACCGCGGGCCTTGCCATCGAGGCGGCGGAGCGCGCCTTTTTCGGTGAGGGCATCGACGTGGCGCTTGATGCCGAAAGGACTCGCGAGCCCGAAGTGGGCCTGGATTTCGCGGAGCGACGGAGACACGCCATGCTGGCCATGGTGGGCGTTGATGAAGTCGAGAACCTGCTGCTGGCGATCGGTGAGTGGCTCGTTCATAGTGTTCATGTGAACACCTTTTTGGCCGGATGCAAACGCAGAGATTGGGATTTTTGATCCTTCGCGATAATTCTATCAGTGGCCATCAGGGTGGTCGCGACTGATTTTGCCCCAAAAGGCGTGTTGCCGTGCAATTGACGGCAGGAAGCTTGCTCTATCCAAGTTTCCTCATGCCCGTGCCTTCTCCCGCTCTCCTGCTCCGCACCAGCCTGATCTTTCTCTGCGCGACGCTCGCGCAGGCGCAAAGCCAGCCGCCCAAGACGACGCCCGCGCCGACGAGCACGACCGAGAAAAAGGAGGACGACGCGGTCAAGATGTCGCCCTTCGTGGTCGTGACGGATCTGGATACAGGGTACATCGCCGCCGACACGCTCAACGCCGGGCGCCTCCGCACCAACCTGCTCATGACCCCGGGCACGATGGAGGTCTTCACCCGCGATCTCCTCGACGATCTTGGCATCTTCAATAGCGACGAGGCCGCGGCGTGGCTCACGAGCTCCCATCCGCTCGAGACCAACGGCATCAATGGCAACAGCATGAATCCCGCGGCTCTCGCGTCGCACGATTCCGGCAGCAATGTGAGCCTCCGCGGCATGGCCACGCAGCCGAGCACGCGAAACTACTTCCTCAGCGCCACGACGCCGATGGAATACAATGTGCAACGCGTCGAGGCCGGCCGCGGCCCCAACGCCATCCTGTACGGCGAAGGCGGCCCCGGTGGCGGCGTGAACTACATCACCAAACAGGCCGAGCGCCGTGCTTTCGGTTCCATCCGCCTCCGCACCGACTCAAACGGCTCCAAGGGCTTCTCCCTCGATCTAAACCGTCCCCTGACGAAGCAGCTCGATGCCCGCTTCAACGCCAGCATGCTCGACCAGCAGAGCTACATCGACCGCGTCGCGACAAAGAGCAGCGGCAATGCGCTGGCCCTCTCTTACCGGCCTTTCGAGCGCACGCGCATCACTGTGGATGCCGACGTCACCCGCGTCCAGCGGCCCGGCTTCATCATGTCGAGCTACAACGACTCGTCCTCGTCGTGGAACAATGTCCCCGTCACCGGCAATCTCACCGCCGCGCAGGCCACCGCCGCAGGCCTCACGCTTCGCGGCACGACTGGCTTCAACACCTACATTGATGGCATCGGCGTGGTCGATCTGCGTGGCTCCGCCGTCACCGCTGGCTCTGGGATCCCGCTGATCAGCTCCTATCCCGCGGGTGTCGCGACGATTCCGTCGCCCGACGAGAGCTTCAACGTCAACCCCCTGGATATTAACGTCCGCTCGACCACCGTCGACATCCAGACCAGCATCGATCACCAGTTCCGCAACGGCCTCTCCGTGCAACTCGCCGCCCAGAAGGCGAAGTACCGGGCGGACGGCGGCAATTACCCCTTCACAGGTGCGATCATCGATCCCAACGTAAATCTTCCCGGCGGCCGGCCCAATCCGAACTACGGCAAGATCTACAGCTACTCCTACCTCGGCCGGCTGATCGACGGCACCAGCCGCGATTCCCGCACGGTCCGGCTCGTGGCCGCGTATCCGTTTAAAGGATTCGGCGGCACCACGCACGTCAGCGTCTTCGGCCATCATCAGGAGTCCGACTCCCGCATCGTTTACTCCGACCTGAACAACGCCGATCCGCGCCTCACGACGCCGATCACCGATGCCGCCTCGCGTCGCATCAACATCTATCGTTACTGGGATAACCTGTCTCCGACGCTGCCCGACTTCTCCCAACTCTACACCCTGCGCCTGGTGCCGACGGCGGATGGCTACACGACGAACAACAACGACGCCGTCGAGGCCGCCGCCTCGGGCAACTATCTCAGCGGCCGCCTCACCTACGTCGCGGGCTTCCGCCGCGATCGCTCCGAGCTGATTTCGCGCAACGGCGACGTCGCCACGCGCCATCGCGACACGGGCGCCTTCACCAACTACGTCGTCGAGGAGCGCGTCGCGTATAACGACACCCGCACCTTTGGCCTCGTCTACTTTCCGTTTTCGCGCGTGGGCGGATATCTCGACTACTCCGAGGGCTTCACGATCCAATCCAACGCCAGCCCGAAGATGGATGGCACCTTTGCCGGGGCCAACATCGTGCCCTCCAAGTCCAAATCGGCCGGCATCCGCTTCCGCATCGCGAACACCCGCGGCTTCACGATGGTCGGCTCGATCGGCTACTACGAGGCCGAGCAGAACAACAGCTCCCTCGGCATCAATGTCGGCGGCCTCAACACCCTCTGGTTCAATCACAACATGCCCGAGCGGTACATCGAGACGTTCAGCGCCTCGCCGACGGTCACCACCGCCGCCAACGCGATCCAGAGCACCCGCAGCTTTTCCGGCAAGGGCTACGAAGCCAACCTGACGGTGAACATCGCCAATTCCCTGCGCCTCATCCTCAACGGCGCTCTGCCGCAGACGCGCCAGTTCGATACCGCGCAGGACTTCCGCGCCTACGTCGCCGAGAACACGCCGCTCTGGGAGCGCTGGGCCAACGACCCGACCAACCCCACGCGCGCGAGCGATCTGGCCTCCCTCCGCTGCGTCCAGAATACGGTGAACGGCTTCCAGGATGAGCGCGTGCAGAACGGCACTTACAAATACCGCTACAACGTCACCGGCGTCTACACGCTGCGCTCTGGCTCCCTGCGCGGCCTGCGCTTCGGTTCCGGCGCCCAGTTCTACGGCCACCGCGTGATCGGCAACCAGATCGACCGCCCCTACGACTACGTCTACGCGCGCACGTACTATCTCGTCTCCGCTTCGCTTGGCTACTCGATCAAGCTGCAGCGCACCCAACTCGATTTCCAGCTGAACGTCGAAAACGTCCTCAACTATGACACGCCGATGTACAACGGCACGTTTATCCTCGTCGATCGTCTCATTCCGTATGGCTTCCGCCGCATCGCACCGCGCGAATTCCGCCTGACGAGCACCCTGAAGTTCTAGCCGGCAGCCTTGGCTTCTTGGCGAGAGAGCTCATGGCGCTCGCGGCGGCGTGCGGGCGAGCGGACGGTCACTGGCCGAGCGCACGTCCGGGCATTTTCATCCAGGCTGGACCGACGTCTTTCCTGGCAAGGGGATAGAGCGGCTTCGCCCCGTGCGTTGCGATCGCACCGACAGGCGTCGAGCTGGTTCGCTTTTCGCCGTTGAGATCCTTCTCTGCCTCGGGAAGCCGCGGGAGCGAGAGGCGCTCTTTGCCTGCTTCAGGTCCCGGCATGATGCGGTCCCACGTGTCGGTGAGCAGGGCGGGCGGGCTGGAGGAGATGCCCGCGCGTGGCGCGAAACCCAGCTCAGCGCCGAACATGACATTGCTTGCGTAGATCGCCTCCACGCCAGTGCCGAGACGGAAGATACTTCCGCTGCTCGCTCGCACGAGATTGCCGACGATGCGCAGATTCTTCGGTGGGATGGGCCGGGCGTTGGTCGCGATCGTGAAGTTCTCGACGCAGTTATCGAGGGTGTTGAACGCGACCAGTGCGTTGTCCACCGGCGCGTAGTCCTTCGGGTCGCTGCCGGTCTGCCCATTGTAGACGACGAGCGCGTAGCGCAGGCCTTTGAAGTAGTTGTTTATCACGACTTGATCGGAGCCAATGATTCGCACGCCGCCGGCCTTGGGCTCGGAGCCCCCGAAGAAATAGTTTCCCTCCACCCAGGTGCGGTCGCCGTGCCGCAGCGCGAGCTCGCCGCGTACTTCGACGAAGGTGTTGTAGAGATAGCGGTTGCCGGTGGACTTGTTGGAGACGCACTCGTTCTCGCCGTTGCAGCGGTAGAAATAGTTGTGACTGACCGTCGTGTTTGACACGAAGCGCTGTTGTTCCGAGTGGCCGATGCGGAGCGTTTCCCAGCGATTGCCGGTGCCCTGCTTGCGGTCGCCGAAATAGTTTCGCTCGATGAGGTGCCCGTTGGGGCGCCGGGGATCGACCTCCACATAGAACGTCACGCCGATCTTCCCCTGGTTGGAAAAATAGCAGTGATCGACGCGATTCGAGACGTTGCCCGGTGCGAGGTGGACATAGGTCGTTACGCTGTCGCCGGAGTCGACGATCGACGTTTCCGTCAGCCGGCAATGACTCGCCCGCGCGGTGAACGTGACGACGCTCGCCACGGTGACAGCGTACGGCGTCACGGTGGAGGTGACGTTCGCGTTCTTCTGAAACGCCAGGCCCGACACCACAAGGTGCTCGCCGTCGATCGTGAGCTCGGAGGCGGCTTCGAAGCGCGTCTCGCCCGGCACCGCGGCGCGCAGGGTCACCGGGCGGCCCGGCGCTCCCTGCGTGCGCAGCCGGAGCTTCACGTCGCTCCACGTGCCCGGCGCCCACACGATCGAGTCGCCAGGCCGCACCGTCGCCACGGCGGCATCAAACTCCTCCCTCGTCGCGACGGCAAAATCTTTGGCACTGGCGCCTGCGCTCGAAAGACCGAGGAGCGCGAGCGCCAGAAAACGTGACAACGACAGCGCCAATGTGTGGTCCGATCCGTCCTCCACTCAATAGCGCCCGGTGATGCCGACGGTCCACTGACCGCCGAACTTTTCCATCTGCCGGATGCGGCCATCGGATTTCGGATAGTACCAGACGATGGGCGCATTGAAGGCATTGCGGCCCGAAACGAAGACCGAAAGATTCTTCAGGAACGCCACGCCGGAGCGCGAGAAGCTGTAGCCGAAGTCGACGTCGAAGATGTAGCGCTCTTTCTTCATCTCACGATCGCCGGGGAAGTAGAAGGTGGCGGTCGAGATCGTGTTGGCGTAGGTCCAGTAGTCGGGCGACCACGTGCCCTTGAACTTCGCGTAGAACCCGCGGTAGCTGGCATTGATGCCGGCGGCCGCATTTTCCGGCGCACCGAAGGAACTGGTGCGCGGGTTCGATGTGTAGCGGGAGTAGTTGGCGAAGACGCTGATGCTGCGGAGGAATTTGTTTTGGAAGAACGAGAGCGTCTGCCGGTAGTCGAACTCCATGCCGCGGACCTTGCGGGTGCCGGGAATGACGTCCCAGCCGCGGAATTCGAAACCGCCATAAACGGGATCGTTTTCATAGCCGAATTCCGAAGCCGGACCCCAGTCGGTGCGCTCCGAGTTGTTCTTCAGATTGGTCTCGAAGAGGTGGACGCTGAACGTGCCGGCGGGCTCGAAGTAGTACTCGAACATCGCGGAATACTTGTCGGAGGTCTCCGGCTCCAGGTTGGGATTCGGGAGGCTGATGCGCTGGGCGGCCTCGTCGATCTCGATCAGGCCTGAGAGACGGTCGAGCGGAGCGCGCTTGATCGCCTGATGATAACCGAGCTTCACCTGAAGGTTCTGCGTGAAGCGATACAGCGCGGAGGCGCTCGGCAGGAGGTGATCGTAGTCGCCCTCGCGGGTGTCGCGGCCCTGCGACCAGCGGGTGAGGATGCGATTGACCGTGTTGGCGGGA
>JAZKEV010000142.1:0-4167 GCA_040386765.1 Verrucomicrobiota bacterium
GCTCTTCGGGTCGATAGCTCTTGAGCCAAGCTTCGAGAATCGCGATGTGCTCAGGGTGCTCGACGAATCCGGTCAGCGGCACTTGATGTGCGCGGAACGTACCTTCGACCGCGACGCCGTCGATCTCTTTTGGGCCAGTCCAACCCTTCGGGGTTTTTAGCACGAGCATCGGCCAGCGCGGGTTCTGCAAGGGCGTCCCGCTGCGCGCAGCGGACTACACGGAGAGCTGGTCCGCCGGCCTTACGGCTCGTTGGGCGGCACGTTCAGCTTCAGCCAGTAGTTACGGATGCCGTTGGCGAGCTCGGTGAGCGTGCTGAGATTGCTCGGCTTCACCAGGAAGGAGTTGGCGCCGGCTGCGTAGGCAGCGGCGACGTCGCGCGGCTCGGTGGAGGAGGAAAAGATGATGACGACCAGCGAATGCAGCGCCGGATGCGCCCGTATCCACTTCAGCACTTCGATGCCGGAGACGAGCGGCAGCTTGAGATCGAGCAGGACGAGAGCAGGGAGCGGGACCGAACGGTTTTTGGCCGAGACGGCGTGCGAGAGATACTCCATCGCGAGGGCGCCATGGGAAACCCGGTGCACGGGATTCGAGAATTGCGCTTTCCGAAAAGCGGACTCGAGCAGAATCACGGCATCCTCCTCGTCTTCGACGACCAGGATGGTGGGGACGTTACTCATGGGGTTTCAGAGTGAGAGGGGCGGCGAAAACAAGCGCAAGACCGCACCGTCATGCGTGCAATTAGCCCGACGAGAGATTGCGTGGAAACACGGACGTGAGAGCGGCAAACGACGCTGGTTAGACCGAGCCGAGCCACCCGTTCGTTCAGGCTGAGCTCGTTTCGGCGTAGGAGTGGAACGGATACCTCGGGCTGGATCGCTCTGACAGCTTTTAGACGCCTTCCTAGCGTGCTTCGATGGCGACGAGACAGACATCGTCTTCGAACTCGGGGTTTCCCCGATGGCCCTGGACTTCGCGCAGCAGGTTGTCGCTCACTTCGGCGCCGGAGAGGGTGCCATAGCGGGTGACCAGCGAGCGCAGCCGCTCCTCGCCGTAGATCCCGCCGCCGCGATCGGCTGCCTCGAGGACGCCATCGGTGTAGCCGAGGAAAAGATCGCCAGGCTCGAACGCGCATTGCTGGGAGCTGTATTGAAAACCACCGAGGAGGCCAGTGGCGGGCTCGGGGTCGGCGGGAATGAGGCGCGTAATCGTGGCCGAAGCGCGGCGGAAGACGAGCGGAGGCGGGTGGCCGGCATTGCTATACGCGAGGGTGCGTGTAGCGAGGTCGATCACGCCGAAGAATACCGTGGCAAAAACGGGCTGGCCCGTTTGCTCGATGATGGGAATGAGGCTCGCATTCAGCTCGGCGAGCACGTGTGCGGTGTCGTTGGCGCGAGAGCCCATCTCCTCAACGGTGCCTCGGATCAGCGCGGTGAGCAGGCCGGCACGGACGCCGTGCCCCATCACATCGCAGACGAGCACTCCGCAACGCGTATCGGAGAGCTGCAGGATATCGAAGAAGTCGCCGCCGAGCGTCGTCGTCGGGATGTAACGGTGGGTGAAGCGGAGCGCGGTCGACTCCTGTGACGCACCGCGCGGGAACATCGGGTACGCGCGATTGAGAAACGCCTCCTGCACCTGGCGGGCCATCTTTAGATCGCTCTCCATCTCGGCGGTGCGGCGGAGGACTTCCTGCTCGGCCTTCTTGCGCCGTGTGATGTCGTGGCTGATGCCGATGAGGCCGACGAGCTGACGATGGATATCGTGCAGCGGCACCTTGGTGACGAGCGACCAGTGCACGTCGCCATCGGCTTGTTGTGCAGCACCTCGGAGGGCTGGAGCACGTCGCCATCGGGGCCGAAGTCGGACTTCTCTTGGTTGACCATCGACGCGCCGTCGAGGACGAGGCGGTCGTCGGCGAGCGCCTGCAGGCCGCGCTCGCCGGGGAAGAAGTCGACGGTGGTGCGGCCGAGCGCCTGCTCCTGCGACTCGGCGCCGAGCATGGCGATGTGGGCCTTGTTGTTGAGGACGTAGCGCGACTGCGTGTCCTTCACGTAGAGGCGGCTCGGGAGATTATCGATGATGGTGCGGAGGAGGTTGCGCTCCTCCTTGAGCTTTTCCTCGGCATCCTGTGCGGCGGTAACATCGCGGGTGACGCCGAAGGTGCCGATGATTTTGCCGGTGGCATCGCGCCAGGGCATCTTGGTGGAGGAGGCCCAGCCCTTGCGGCCATCACGCATCGTGAGACGCTCGAGCTGCGAGATGATGGGCCGGCCGGTGCGGATGATCTCCTGCTCGTCGCGAAAAGCATGCTCGGCGTGCTCGCGCGAAAAGAAGTCGAAGTCGGTCTTGCCGATGCACGCCTCGGGCGAGGCGGCGCCGAGCGAGCGGGCGTGAGTCGCGTTATTGCGGACGAAGCGGCTCTGGAGGTCTTTGAAATAGATCCGGTCAACGCTTGTATCCATCAGCTCACGCAGGATCGACGAGTCGAGCGACTCGTTGGCCGGTGCGGGACTCTGGAATGGGCGCGGCGGGCTGGGAAACGCTTCGCTCATGGATGGAGGGCGATCCTAGGGGAGGGCGGGGAGGGCGCAAGGACGGGGTTTGCGGAGGAGATGATGCGGGGGTTGCGCAGGGATCGCGGGGAGAACGGCGCCGAGGGGTGGCAGCGGTCCGTGTCTTGGGGTAGCGGCGGTCGTGCCGGACCGCCATTGGGGCAGGGTGATGGTCGGAGACGAGCGTCGCGATCGGAGATTCCGAGACCGCCCGGTAACGAAGCTGTTATCTGTAGCGGCGGTCTATGACCGCTCGGCGGTCATAGACCGCCGCTACAAGAAGAACGAAAGGTAAGCGGGCTTTACGCGCTTGCGAGCGCGTTGGCGGTGTTCAGATGCTCTACGCCAGTGAATTTTTGCGACTGCTCGTCGGCGTGGTAGCTGGAGCGGACGAGGGCGCCGCTTTCGACGACACCGATACCGAGGCCGAGGCCAAACTGCTTCCAGTGCTGGAACTCCTCGGGCGTGGCCCAGCGGGCGACGGGGAGGTGCTGCGGCGTGGGCTGGAGATACTGGCCGATGGTGAGGATGTCGGTCTTGTCGGCGGCGATGTCGCGGAGCGTCTGCTCGACCTCTTCGTGCGTCTCGCCGAGGCCAAGCATGATACCGGTCTTGGTCACGAAGCCGCGGCTCTTGGCGTGGCGGAGGACGGAGCGGGAGCGCTCGTAGCGAGCCTGCACACGGACGGGCTTCTGGAGGCGCTCGACGGTCTCGAGGTTGTGATTGTAGATATCGGGCTTGGCGTCGAGGACGACGTCGATCTGCGCGGTCATACCCTTGAAATCGGGGGTGAGGACCTCGATCGCGGTGTGCGGATTGCGGTAGCGGATCGCACGGATCGTGGCGGCCCAGACGCTGGCGCCGCCGTCATTGAGCTCGTCGCGGGCGACGCTCGTGATGACGCAGTGCTTGAGATTCATCTTGGCAACGGCATCGGCGACGCGGGCCGGCTCGCCGAGGTCGAGCTCCGTGGGGCGGCCGGTGGCGATCGCGCAGAAATTGCACGAGCGTGTGCAGATGTTGCCGAGGATCATCAGCGTCGCCGTGCCGCGAGACCAGCACTCGCCGAGGTTGGGGCACTGCGCGCTCTGGCAAACGGTGTGAAGTTTGTTGTCGTCGACGAGCTTACGCGTGGCGGCGTAGCCAGGACCGGCGGGCAGTTTGGCCCGGAGCCAGGACGGTTTGCGCGTGGTGGTCGGCGTCGAAGACATGGAGCCTCAACCCATACGAAGAGTGCGGAATCGCAAGCGGGTTTTCCGTCAGCGGGAGTGTGCTACGGAACTGATGGGGCTACCGATACTAACAGTTTTGACCGCGGATAACGCGGATGGCGCGGATATCGGAGCGGGATGCGTGGGTTTTATCCGCGTCCTCCGCGTTATCCGCGGTCAAGACTGGAACCGGGATATGGGCGTCTGCGGCGTGGTTGCCGGACGGGCGGGCAGGCACCCTTCTCTACTTCGGAGCGGGGGTTTCGGGGCCTCCGAGAAACTGCGGAAGCTGCGTCCAGAACTCGTTTGCCAACACCTGCTTCACTTCGGTGAGGTCCAAGGGGCGGCCGAGCTCGGCTTGGATGGAGGTCACGCTGCCGTCGGTGGCGCCGCGGGTGAC
>JAZKEV010000143.1:0-1499 GCA_040386765.1 Verrucomicrobiota bacterium
GCGCGGGAGAGATGTGGCGGCGGCGAGCGGAGCGAAGTCGCTGGTGTGCGTGTGGCGGCGGACGGGCGCGGCGTAGAGATGGAGGCGGCCGGCATTGACGAGGCCGGCGAGACCGCGGTGAGGGGTGCGGAAGGTGCCGAGCTGCGTGGTGTTGGTCTTGGCGACTTCGCGGGCGAAGTGGATCTCGTCGTTGGCGACGACGAGCACACCGCGGGCGCGGGCTTGGGGATCGGCGGCGACGGCGATCGCGTTGTAGAGATTCATCGGGCCATCGGCGCTGATCGCGGTGGCGGGGCGCATGGCGCCGACGAGGACGACGGGCTTCTCGGTACGGAGGACGAGGTTCAGAAAGAACGCGGTCTCCTCCATCGTGTCGGTGCCGTGCGTGATGACGACGCCGGCGATGTCGGGCGTGTCGAGGGCGATCTGGGCGCGCGCGGCGAGCGTGAGCCAGATGGCGTCGTCCATATCCTGACTGCCGATGGCGGCGACTTGCTCGACTTCGAGCGCGGCGAGATCGGCGAGCTGCGGGACGGCGGCGAGGAGCGCTGCGGTGGAGAAGGCGGCGGCTTTATAACCGCGGCTGCCACCGGCCTGCGCGCCGGCGATGGTGCCACCGGTGGCGAGGAGGCGGATGCGCGGGCGCGAGGGCATGCGGCAAATGTGCCGCGAGGGCGGGTGGTTGTCGCGAGGAAAACGGAGCGGGGCGGGGAAGCGGATATGGTTGAATTTGGACAGGAAGATCGGCAAGGGCGGGACGGAAAGCGTAGCGGGACCGATAGGAGCGGAGCTCGCGGCGGATCCATACGAGCACTTCGATGCCGCGATGCGTGTAACAAGATGGTCGGGATGCGTGCGCGCGTTGCAGTGGCGACGTTCCCTGCGCTCACGCGCAGGGCCACCGGAAATCAAGTGCGGGCGCCGGCGGCCCAGGCGCGGAAGGCGGGGGCACGCTCCTGGGGGATCTGGATTTCCTCGGCGGGAGCAGGGTGGAGTTGGACGGCGAGGCGGCCTTTGCCGAGCGACTGGAAGCTGCGGACGGACGCGATGTGCGCGAGCCAGTTGCGACCGAGGCGGAAAAATTCCGCGGGCGCGAGCTCGGCTTCGAGGGTGGCGAGCGAGTCGTTGACGAGGAAGCGTTCGGCGCGATGAGTGACGAGGAAGGTGAGTTTGTGCTCGGAGAAGAAGTACGCGATGTCTTCGAGCGCGATGGGCTGGAAGGTGAGGCCTTTTTGCGCGAGGATGCGGCGGCGTGGAGCGGCGGACGTGGCACGGGGTGCCGCGAGCTGGGCGGCGAGCGCTGTGACGTTAGCCGCGGTGTAGTGGCGCGCGAGGTCGCGGTGCTTTTTCAGCGCGGCGGCGAGGTCGGCGGGCTTGACGGGCTTGAGGAGGTAGGCGATCCCGGCGGTCGCGAAGGCGTCGAGGAGATAGTCGTCATGCGCGGTGGTGAAGATAACGGGGCACGGCGGAGGCTGCGTACGGAAGAGATCGAGCGAGAG
>JAZKEV010000143.1:1509-4353 GCA_040386765.1 Verrucomicrobiota bacterium
GCTTCGTCTTCGAGGATGAGGATGCGGAGAGGCATCGAGAGCGTGATGAGCGGAAGGAGGCGGTCGAGCTAGCGAGCTTTCCCCGACAGGCGGACAACGGGGAGCTGGACGCGGAAGTGGCCGTCGATCGCGCCGGTTTGGAGACGGCCGGGGGTGACGAGTAGCACGCGCTCGCGGAGGTTGTGGAGGCCGACGCCGGTGGAGGGGAGTTGCGAGAGCTTCGGGCGGAGGGGATTGGTTACGACGATGGCCTCCGCTTCGAGGCGGATGTCGACGTGGAGCGGGGAGGCTTCGTCGAACTGGTTGTGCTTGATCGCATTTTCCAAGAGGAGCTGGAGCGAGGCGGGCGGGATGAGGAGCTGCGCGCGGGTGGCATCGTCGCCGAGGCCGGAGAGCTGCACGACGATGCTGCGGGGAAAGCGCAGCCGCGTGAGGGCGATGTAGGAATGGAAGAAGGCGAGTTCGTCGTCGAGCGGTACGAGGTCGCGGTTTTTCTGGAGCAGGAGGTAGCGGCAGACATCGGCGAGATGCTGGTTGAAGGCGGCGGCGTTGGGCGGGTCGCGCTCGATGAGGGCGGCGAGGGTATTGAGGCAATTGAAGAGGAAGTGTGGGGCGAGCTGGGCCTTCATGGTCTCGAGCTCGGCTTCGAGGCGGGCGCGCTCGACGCGTTCGAGGCGGAGCTGGTCGTTTTCCCGTTCCTTGATGAGGAAAACCGTCTCGTAGGCGTGGGTGACGAAGATGACGGCGATGACGACGTAGGAGGTGACGAGATTGAGCTGCGGCCAATCGATCGCGGCTCCCGGACCGCCGAGGTAACGGAGCCATGCCCACGTGACGGCGAGGGTGAGCGGAGCCGTGTAGAGGATATTGGCGGCGACGAGCAGGACGAGCTTGAGGATGGGGCGAGCGAACCAATCGAAGTGCGCGCGCTGCTTGAAGAGCAGCCAGCGGTTACCCTGCCAGACGAGGCCGGCGACGACGATGAAGTAAAGCGTGCCGGCCCAGTAGCGCGGATCGGCGGGCGCGAGGTCGCCGAAGAGGCCGGTCATCCGCGGGATGACGAGGCCGAAGAACGGGATGCCGACGAGGCGCATCCAGCCATCGCGGATCGCGGGGGCGCGTGGCGCGGAGGCCGGCGGTGCGGCCGCGAAAGGAGACTCGGCGAGGCCGGGGCTCGGGGGCGGATTATCCGGCTTCGGGCCGCTGGTATCCCACTTCGGGCCGGTGCGGGTTGAGCTCATCGCGTGCCGGGCTAGCAGTGGCGCGGTCGAATCAAATTCCAACCCGAAACCACCACACCACCACGACCATGCCCGAAACGATGACCTTCAACTACCTCGCGATCCTCGTCGCGGCGCTCAGCAACTTCCTCCTTGGCGGCATCTGGTATGCGCCGGGAGTCTTCGGCCGCGCTTGGATGCGTGAGTGTGGCTTTACCGAGGAGTCGCTGAAACGGATGGGCGGCATGGGGCGGATTTTCGGCGGTGCGTTTGTGCTGGCCGTGATCATGGCTTTCAATCTCGCGGCATTCATCGGGCCGAAGGCTTCGCTGTCTTTTGGCGTGTTCGCGGGCGCGGCGGCGGGGATTGGCTGGGTGGCGCTGGCATTTGGGGTGACGTACCTTTTCGAGCGGCGGTCGTTGAAGCTTTTCTTCATCAATGCGGGGTATCACGCAGTGGCATTTACGATGATGGGGGCGATTATCGGGGCCTGGCGGTGAGGCGGGCCTCAGACCCGCGGTCGTAGCGCCGCTACAGAAATACTGTGCTTCGCACTCTTTCCTAAACAGCTCCCTAGTCCAGCCCGCGGCGTTTCAGGAGGGGTTTGAGGTCGGGGGCGGCGCCGCGGAAATCCCGGAAGAGCGACATGGCGTCGGCGGTGCCGCCGCGCGAGAGGATCGTTTTGCGGAAGTGGTCGCCGTTGCGGCGGGTGAGGCCGCCGTTCTGCTTGAACCACTCGACGCTGTCCGCATCGAGCACCTCGCTCCAGATGTACGAATAATAACCGGCCGAGTAGCCGCCCGAAAACACGTGCGAGAAGTAGGGGCTCCGGTAGCGCGGCGGTACGGGGGCGAACGCCACGCCGGCTTTCTCGAGCGCCGCGGTTTCGAAGGCGAGGACGCCCTCCGGGGCGGGAACCTGGTCCGGCTTCAACTGGTGCCAGGCTTGGTCGAGGAGGCTCGCGGCGAGGTACTCCGTGGTGGCGAAGCCTTGGTTAAACTTTTCGGCGGCGCGCATTTTATCGACGAGCTCGGCCGGCATCGGCTCACCCGTCTGGTAGTGGCGCGCGTAGTTCTGGAGAATCTCGGGCCACGTGATCCACATCTCGTTCACCTGCGAAGGATACTCGACGAAATCGCGCGGGACAGACGTGCCGGCGAAGCGCGGGTACTTCGCGGTGGAGAAGAAACCGTGCAGCGCGTGGCCAAACTCGTGGAAGAGCGTTTTGACCTCGTCGGGCGTGAGGAGCGTCGGCTGGCCCGCGGCGGGCAGCGGGATATTGAGATGGTTGGCGTAGACCGGGGGATCGCCGAGGAGGCCGGAGGGGATGACGTAGCCGGAATTCCAAGCCCCGCCACGCTTGGACGGGCGCGCGTAGAGATCGGCGAGGAAGAGGCCGAGCGGGCTGCCATCGGAGTCTTTCACCTCGAAGACGCGGACCGTGGGCTCGTAAACGGGAAGGTCGCGACGCTCCACCAAGCTGATTCCGTAGAGCCGGGTGGCGGCGAAGAACACGCCGTCGATCAGCACGCGGTTGAGCTCGAAGTACGGCTTGAGCTGGGCTTCGTCGAAGGCGTAGCGCTCGCGGCGAACCTTCTCGGCGTAGAAATCCCAATCCCACGAG
>JAZKEV010000143.1:4385-6424 GCA_040386765.1 Verrucomicrobiota bacterium
CTTTTCGCGGTCGATGAGCTTCTGGATATCGGCGGCCTCGCGGCGGGCATTGGCGAGGGCCGGCTTGGCGAGATCGTCGAGGAGGGTGTTGACGGTGGCGACGGTGGCCGCGGTCTGCTCCTCGAGCTGGAGCGCGGCGTGGTTGGGATAGCCGAGGAGCGCGGCGCGTTCGGCGCGGAGCCGGGCGAGGCGGGAAATGAGAGCGGTGGTATCGAACTCGCCACCCCGGCTGCCGCGGGTGAGTGAAGCGACATGGAGGCGCTGGCGGAGCGCGCGATCCTCGAGCAAGGCGAGCGCGGGCTGGCCGCTGGTATTGAGCAGACGGAGGAGGAACTTGTCGGGCAGCTCCGCGGCTTGGGCGGCAGCAGCAGCGGCAGCAATCTCGCTGTCGGAGAGGCCGGCGAGCTGGGCGCGATCTGTGACGATGACGCGGGCGGCGTTGGTCTCCTTGAGGACGCTCTGCGCGAAGCTGGTTTGCAGGCTGGCGAGCTCGGCATTGAGGGTGCGGAGCTTTACCTTCTCGGCATCCGAGAGCCGGGCGCCGGCGCGGACGAAGTCCTTGTAATACCGGTCGAGCAGGTAGCTCGATTCAGGGTCGAGCCCGAGTTTGCCGGCCGTGCGGTGGAGGCCCTCGATGCGGGCAAAGAGCGCGGGGTTGAGCCGGAGGGCGTCGGTGTGCGCGGCGATCCGGGGCGCCATCTCCTTCTCGATGGCGCGGAGGGTATCGTTGGTGTGGGCGGCGGCGAGGTTGTCGAACGTGCGCTGGACGCGGCCGAGGAGCAGACCGGCGCGCTCGAGGGCGACGATGGTGTTCGCGAAAGTGACGGCGGAAGCGTTGTGGGCGATGCCGTCGATCTCGCGCAGATGCTCGGCCATCCCCTGTTCGAACGCGGGCCGGTAGTGCTCATCGCGGATGCGGTCGAAGGGTGGATAGCCAAATGGCAGCGGGCTGGTGGCGAGCAGAGGGTTATCAGACATGGTCACAGGAGTTTGCGCGACGGCGAGCGAAGCGGAGGCCAGCAGGACGGCGGTAGCAAGGCCGACGCGCGCGGCAGAGAAAACGGACGGCAAAGACATGATTCTTGGGAAAGACTTGCGGGAAGGAGATTGGTTCGCAATCGCGGGACAAGGTGGGCGGTGGACGCTGGCGGAAGGATGGACTGGATTAAAGTAGGGCCGGCTTAACCCGCCTTGGGATTGGGAGAAGCGCACGTGCAGGCATTAATGAGTGAGTTGGGGAATCTTAGTTTAGGGTGTGCTTTGAAAATGCCACGAGTGTCTCAACAGCGCGTGGTAGGTCGGCCCCCCAGACCCCAGACCCCTAGGCGCACATATTTTTCCCCAGCCGATCACAGCCGATCCCGGATAATTCCGGATTATCCCGGAAATAGAGGAGGATTGGGTGCCGCCGCCCCTCCGCCGCGTGGCCTGAGAGTGTCCAGAAATTCCGCTCCTCACTCATCATGCTTCATCCTTTCTTTCTTTAAAATTCCCGCGTCCGCCCTGCCCAACCCTACTCTACCATCGGCAGTTCCTCGTGTCATCCCCTAGGTTCCGTTGGGAAGTTGCTGCCGGTTTAGAGGGAGGCTTGTACGCGAGCCGCAGCTCGACCTCGTCGGTGCCGACAATGATCTGGTCCACGATGGCCTCGACGACCACTCGCTTGTCTTCGAGCGTCTGCGAATCCCAGCGGGAGTGCAGGTCGGAGACCTCCCGCGCGACCGCTTCGGCCGACACGTCGCGGACGGACAGGTGCGCCGCCTCGGCCTCCAGCCTCGGAAGCTCGGACTGGAGCGCGACCAGCCGGTCGGCGAGCGGCTTGTGGTACGAGCCGAAGCTCTCGATAGGCACGTGCCCCTCCAGGTAGAGCCTGTGCGTCCGGGCCATCTCGTCGCGCACCTTGGAGATCTCGCGCCGGTGTGACGCGACGCGACTCTCCCGCTCGGCGACGCCGCGCTCTGCCGTCTCCATGTGGGCTGCGACCGCCTCCGGGGTCCGGAACAGCTCCCTCAGCTTCTCGCGGAAGATGGTCTCCAGCG
>JAZKEV010000144.1:0-4516 GCA_040386765.1 Verrucomicrobiota bacterium
TGCCGAACTGCGCGCGCTGGCTGCTCCAGATTTCGGGATAGCTCGCCTCCACGATCTGCATGAACACTTCCCGCGACTTCTGGGCGCGCAACTCCGTCGCGGCATATTCATAGGCCCGCTTGGTGTCGCCCTTGCGGAAGGCGGCCAACTGCGCCTCGAGGATGGCGATCACGTCTTTCCGCACCTCGGGCTTGCTCGCCCGCATCGCAGCTTCCTCCGCAGCCACGGTCTGCACCTGCACCGCGGCGAATACTCCCAGCAGGATCGCCCACCCCAAGCTGGACCATCGTCGGCTCATCATGGCGCAAGAATGCCGAGGACGCCGCCCTTCGCAACCGCCACCGCGTGGGAATGAGCGCACCAAATGTAATTTGCACCCGGCCGTCCGCGTGTTAAAACCATCCCTGTAACATCGCAGATTGCTGCTGCATCGACTCCCTTAGCTCAACCTACCCTCCACTATGTTCCGCGCCATCAAACGTGTTTTCATCTGGCTTGGCCTCGTCGCCGAAAAAGCGACCGAAACCGACGCGATCAATCAAGCCGTGGTCGAGCGGGGCATACGCGACTCCAAGGCCAAGGCTGAAAAGGCCCACTACGCCAACGGCCAGCTCGCCGGTCAGGTGGCGCTGCTCAAGGATCAGGTAAAGCGCCAGGAGCGCCAGAAGGCCGAGCTCCAAGGTCTCCTGCAGAGCGCAGCGGCCGCGAACGACGAAGCCAACGGCGCGCACTTCGCCGAGGAGCTTGCGGCCCTCGAAGGCGAGATCACCGAGAACCAGGCGCAGCTCGAGAATCTCGAGGCGCTCTATAAACAGAACACCGAGATCATCGCCAACAGCCTCCGAGAAATCCAAAAATTCCAGCGCGAATTCGAAGCCGTCAAAGCCAAGGTCGCGGTCGGCCGCTCCCTCGAGAATCTCGCCGGCATGATGAAGGGATCCATCACCGAGCTCCAAGGCATGATGGGCGGCGAGATGGGCACCTCGATGCAGCAGCTCCGTCAATCGGCCGCGGGTGGCGAAGGCCAGATGCGGGCCACGCTCGATCTCGCCAAGGAGATGGGCTCGGGCATCCAGCGCCAGCAGGAGATGCGCAAGGCGCGCGGCGCGACGCTCTTCAAGGAGTACCAGAAAAAGATGGGCATGGTCCAACCCGGCGCCAACACCGCGGCTCCCACGACCACGCCGCCCGAGCGCCAGAAAATCGCCGAGTGATCTGGCAGTTTTGACCGACCGCGTGCAGTGGGGCGGGCTCCACAATCTGTCCGTCGCATCCCACACGCGTGAAGAAGCGGGTCGTTGACCCGCCTCGCTCCCCGCCTTCCAGGCACCGTCATATTTCCTAAAAAATCCAATCCTACGCGCATGACTGCTCGCGGAAAAATCGTCCTCACTTTTATCATCCTCGCGGCCGCCGGTCTGGGCGCCTACAAGTGGTGGGATCGCTTGAAGCCCGGCGCGGCGCGTCCGGTCGCGGCCGCCGGCGACGCGAAGCCCGCCGCGACAGCCGCTGCTACGGCCAAGGCAGCCAAGCTCGATGCCGCTGAATTCGTCGCGCCGCTCCTGGCGTGCCCCATTCTCCCGCCCGCAGGCGCGTACGTAGCCAAGGACAACATCATCGACCTCGAGTTGAGCGAGTACGCCGGCTACTCGGGGCTGATCGTCGCCAATGGCGGCCTCGAGCCCAACGACAACTCGGTCTTCGCGAGGAAGCACGGCTTAAAGGTCCGCATCAAGCTCAGCGAGGAAGAGAGCTGGCCGGCGCTCAATACCGGGCGCATCGCCGCGTCGGCCACCACCGTCGACGTCCTCTCCGCTTATTGCCGCAATTTTCAGGTGACCGCACCCGTGCAGATCGGTTTCTCGCGCGGCGCCGACGGTCTCGTCGTGCGCAAGGAGATCCGCCGCATCAACGATCTCAAGGGCCGCACGCTCGTCACCGCGCAGTTTACCGAGGCCGATTTCTTCCTCCGCTACCTCACGCAGGAGGCCGGGCTCGCCGTCAACATGCTCGCGACGCCCTCGACGCCGCCCGCGCCGGACAAGGTGAATCTTCTCTTCGCGCCCGATGCCTTCACCGCGGGCGACCTCTTCCTCAAGGAGCTCAAGGCCGGCGGCAATCGCCTCGCAGGCTGCATCACGTGGGCTCCGAAAACCACCGAGGTCGTCGCCGCAAGCAATGGCGCCGCCGCGCTGCTGACGACGAACAAGAATCTCCTCATCATCGCGGATATTCTCGTCGTGAACAAAGGCTTCGCGCAGGCGCAGCCCAAGATGGTCGCGGGCCTCGTCGCCGGGCTGCTGGAGGGCAACCAGCTCGTCCGCGAAAACTCCGCGGCGCATCTCGATACCATTGCGAAAG
The DNA here is from genome assembly GCA_040386765.1 of Verrucomicrobiota bacterium. Lineage (GTDB taxonomy): Bacteria > Verrucomicrobiota > Verrucomicrobiia > Opitutales > Opitutaceae > ER46. The sequence goes on from JAZKEV010000144.1 coordinate 2,362, forward strand.
CGTTCAAGTGGGATCGGGAGAAGGCGCGCACGGAGCTCGCCAAGGTCCACTTCTCCAATGGGCCGGAGAATCTCGCGTTCTACTCGGGCGCGATCGATGCCGCGGGCAGCTTCTCCGGCATTTATTCTTCCGCGATCCTCGCCTACGGCTCGCTCATCGACCAGCCCGTCGACGCCGATCGCTACATGGATCCTTCGCACCTCAAGGCGCTGGAGACCGCCGGCGCGTTTACCGGCCAGCAGATCGCCATCGCGCCGATCCGCAGCGGCGCCGGTGGTGCGCTCGAGGGCGATCCGCTCCTCACGAAGGACATCCGGTTCCTCTTCGAGCCCAACTCCGCCAAGCTCGACATGAATCACAAGGCCAACCTGGCCGCGCTCGAGTCCATCAAGCGCCTCCTGCAAGTCAGCCCCGGCTCCACGATTCTCCTGCGCGGGCACGTCGACAACGCGATGATCGAGAATTTCCGCAAGCAGGGCGGCGATACCTTCGTCCGCCAGATGGCGCTCAAGGCCATGGAGCTCTCCAAGAATCGCGCCGCCGAGATTCGCACCGTCCTCGTCGGCAAACTCAGCGTGACCGCCGCGCGGCTCGAAACCGTTGGCCGCGGCTGGGAGGAGCCGCTGCCCGGCGCCGATGCCGAGCAGAACCGTCGCGTCGAGGTCCAGTGGTTTACCGTCGAGTGATCGGCTCCAGATTGGCGATGGCCGATTTCCAATTGCCGATTTGCGGTCGGCGCTGATTTCAATCGAAATCGGCAATCGCCCATCGGCAATGACATCGCCCCCGAACTATCGTCGCGCTTTCTGGGCCAGCCGCCATCATGCGTGGCTGGGCGTCTTCACGCTCGGGCTTGGCTTTGCGAGCGGCGAGCCGCTGGCCCTGCTGGCGGGGGCGGTCGTCTACGCGCTCGGTCTTGTTTACCTGCCCGATAGCGGTTTTTTCCGGCGCACGGTGGATGCCCGCGAAAACGCCGCGCGCGATGCCGCAGCCGCAGCGGAGCTGGCCACGTTCCAGCAGCAGCAGGAGCAGATGCTTGCGGCACTCTCGCTCGCCCGCCGCACGCGTTACCAGCAGTTCGTATCCCTCTGCAGCGACCTCGAGATCACCACCACCGATCCGCATACGTCAGATAACGTCGATGCCGGCACGCTGCGGCAAAAGCTCACCGAGCTCACCTTCTCCCTGCTGCGCATGCTCACGATCGAGCAGTCGCTCGCGGTCTATCTCGAGACCGAGCGGAAGGAGCAGGTCCCCTCGCTCGTCGCCTCGCTGGAGGCCGAGACGCAGGCACTCGCGGCCGAGATCGCCCCGCTCAAGCAGCTGTCGCCCGCCCCCGCCACGCTGGCCAACAAGGAGCGCCTCCTCACCTCGCGCCTCGAGCGCCTCCAGGCACTCCAACAGCGACTCACCCGGATCGAGCAGGCGCAGACCAACCACGATCTCCTTCGCTCCGAGCAGGAGCGGCTCGTCGAGCAGGTGAAGCTGATCCGCGCGGAGGCCGTTGCCTCGAAGAATGCCGACAACCTCACCTCTCGCATCGACCTGAGCATCGAGCACCTCGCCTCCACCAACAAGTGGCTGAGCGAGATCGCCGAATTCAAGAGCCTCACTGCGCCGATGCCGACGCTCCCGCAGGGCGCCACGCCGTCCGCTCCTTCGCCCGAAAAACCTCTTCAACCCCAACCGCAACCGCCGGTCGCGCACTAGCGCCCGGCGGCCATCCCCATGCGTTTCATCGCTCTGTTTCTGTTCACGGCGGCGCTTGCGTCAGCGCAGGCCGCCATTCGTGAGTTCGACGTCGCCACGTTGGAAAAGCTCGGGCTCGCAATCTACGAGCAGGATATCCGTGTCGCTCGTGCCAGCGACCTCCTCATGGCGAAAAAATACGATGCGCAAAGGGAAGGCTTGCGCGGCTGGATCGTCGAGGATGACGGCAAGCTCATGCTCGTGCGCTTCGTCCGCGAGCTCGACGGCAAGCTGGATGCCTTTGCCGATATTCGCTTCGGTCACGGCGAGGAAACCAAGGTCGTGCGTCCGACCAATACCACGCTCACGCCCTCCCAGCTCGCTCGATTCCACGCCCGCGAGCTGGCGGCAAAGAATATCAAGCGCCCCTGCTCGCCGCGCTACAACTTCGTCACCCTCGCCGATC
>JAZKEV010000144.1:4526-9642 GCA_040386765.1 Verrucomicrobiota bacterium
CCTTGCCGCCACCACCGATCCCAACGCAGTGCTCGCGGGCGGTCATTACCGTTTCACGGTCTCCAAAGAGGGCGACAAGATCGAGCAGGCCGACGAGCTGTTCCGATCGTGCCTTACGGTCCCCAAGAACGGACCGGGCGTGCCCAAGGGCAGCAACGTCGCCGCACTGTATATGACAACACTCGTCAGCAACCTGCCGCAGGAGACGCACATCTTTTTGAGCCTGCTGCACAAGCTCCCCTTCATGGTCGGCACGCCCGACTCGAAAAAGTGGCGCATCGAGGGCGGGCGTCTTTCGGAGCTTCAGGTGCCAACCAAGTAGGATACTTTTCCACCCAACATCCCACTCCGCCGATCCCTCTGACCTGCTCCGCCGAGCAGGAATTTTTTCCACGATGTCCGACTCCACTTCCGGCTCTTCCCGCGCTCCGCTCCCCGTCTGGGCCGCTGAGCTTGCCCGCCTTTGGAATGGCGGCGCGCACAGTCTCTTTCTCCTGCACGGAAATATCTTCGATCTGTTTCCGCTGCGGCTCGGGGAGCGGCCGGAGTATGCGGCGCTCAATGCATTTCTCGCCCGGCGCCTTTTTCCCGAGCGCGGCAGCCTGCTCTTCTACGATATCGGCGAGGGGCTCACCTTTGGCTCGCCGGCGATGCAGACGCGCTTCTTCGAGTGGCTGCGGATCTACGACGAGGTGGAGCACACCGACTATCACCAACAGGGGCCGCCGCGAGCCTTCAACGAACTCGCTCCGCTGCTCCGCCGCTTCTTCCTCTCCGCGGCCGACGAGAAGAAACCCGCTGACCGCGGGGTCACACTCGTCGTCAGCTTTCCCGAAAAGCTCGTGCCCGCGGCAGAGGAATCAAGCGCGAGCGTCGATGAGCGCATGGCGCTGGTCACGCTGCTCAAGTGGGCGGCGGCGACCGATCTCCAGCTGGGCGATATCGGCGTGATCCTCGTTACGGAAACGGCGGCCGAGCTCCACGCCGATCTGCTCCAGCATCCGCATGTAGGCAATATCCGGATACCGTTGCCCGATCTCGCCGAGCGCCGCCAGTTTCTCGCCTCCGGATGGCTCGATCAGCAGGCGCGCGGCGCGAAGCTCGTGGCCGAGGGCAACCTCCCCGTCGAAGACCTCGCCCGGCGCACGTCCGGCCTGTCGCTCCTGCGGGTCGAGCAGCTCCTCCTGACCTCGCTGCGCGCGGGAGAGAAGCTCACCGTCGAGCGGATCTCCAATGGCAAGCGCAAGCTCATCGAGGAGTACTGCCAGGGTCTGGTGCGCTTCAAGGATCCGAAGCCGGGCGTCTCGCTCGACCATGTCGCCACACACGCGGCGGCCAAGGCCCGCCTGCGCGAGCTGGCGTGGCTCATCCGCAATCAGAAGGACGATGTGCTCGAGCGTGGCGTGCTCGTCCCGGGGCGCGTGGGGGTCGGCAAATCGTTTCTCATCGACTGCTTCGCCAGCGAGTGCGGGCTCCCGGTGCTCGAGCTGGGAGAGTTTCGCTCCAAGTGGGTCGGCGAGACGGAGCGGCAACAGGCGCGCATCCTCCTCACGATCCGCGCACTCGGGCCGGTGATCGTCGTCGTCGACGAGGCCGATGCGGTTTTTGGTAATCGCGCCTCCGATGGCGATAGCGGCGTCTCGACACGGGTCTTTGCCGCCTTTGCCGCGCATCTTGGTGACAGTTCGCTGCGCGGGCGGGAGCTCTGGATCGCGATGACTTCGCGGCCCGACCTGCTCGCGATCGACCTGAAGCGGCAGGGGCGTTTCGGACTGTGCGTGCCGCTCTTTGCGGCGCAGTCGCCGGACGAGGTCGTGGAGCTTTTCACCGTCATCGGCAAGGTGAGGAAGATCGCGCTCTCGGCCGAGACGCTCGACTACGTGCGCAAGGAACTCGGCACGCGCCCGCTCACCGGCAGCGATGTGGAAGCCATCCTAGTCCGCGCCAAGGAGCGTGCCGTGCTCGCCCAGCGCGACGCCGACCTCCAGCTCACGGATATCCGGGAGGCGGTGGATAGCTTCATCGATCCGCTGGATCCCGATCTGCTCGCGCTGCAAGAGTTGGCCGCAGTCCTCGCCTGCTCCGACCGGCGGTTCCTGCCGGAGCGTTATCGCGACAGCCCGCGTGCCGATCTCACCGCTGCGTACTCGCAGGCGCGGCGGGCGATCAGCCTACGCTAAGACCGATGCCACTCGAAGTCCTCGGCTGGATCTATCTCTGGCTCGGTGGGGTATCGATTTGGGGCTACTGGCTCTACCGCCTGGCTAAAGAAGATCCTAACGAGAAGCAGGCGAAGACGGAGGCCGGCACAGTATGGCAGATATTTGATGGGGCGGCGTCGCTCTTACATCTCGTGATCGTGGTGGCGCTCTTTCTGCGCTTTTGCTTTCCTGTGCTATACGCATGGCCGTTGGTTTTCATCGTCCCTTGGTGGCGACGACAGCGGAAAAAAGGCCGGGCGCCCGACGTATCCTAATCCCCTCACTCCTCATCTCGCCCGCCCGCCTCCAAGCTTCTGCCGTCATGTCCCTCACCATCCGTTCTGCCACCGCCGCCGACGTGCCGCTGATTTTATCGTTCATCCGTGGACTCGCCGATTACGAGAAGCTCACGCATGAGGTCGAGGCCACCGAGGAGAAACTTGCCGCGACGCTCTTTCCGGCGAATGGCAAGGCGGCGGCCGAGTGCGTGATCGCATCGTACGAGGGCAAGCCCGCGGGCTTCGCGCTCTACTTTTTCAACTACTCCACATTTCTCGCCAAGCCGGGCCTGTATCTCGAAGATCTTTTCGTTCTCCCCGAACTGCGCGGCAAGGGGATCGGCAAAGGACTGCTCCTCCACCTCGCGAAGCGCGCCAATGCTCTGGGCTGCGGCCGGATGGAGTGGACCGTCCTCGACTGGAACGAGCCCGCGATCCAGTTCTACGACTCGATCGGGGCCGTCCGTAAAAACGAGTGGAAGATATGCCGGCTCACGGGCGCAGCGCTCGAACAATACCGGTAGAACAGCGGATTTACGATTTACGAAGGACGAGTTACGATTTTCAGAGCAGTGCAGGCCCGACGTTTGGTGGGTCGTAATTCGTAACTCCTAAATCGTAAATCTCATGACTCTTCCGCTCTACTGGGTCGACGCCTTCACCTCGCGCGTCTTTGGCGGCAATCCGGCTGCGGTTGTGCCGCTCACGGCTTGGCCGGATGATACCGTGTTGCAGAAGATCGCTTTCGAGAACGGGCTTTCCGAGACCGCTTTCTTCGTGCGCACGAGCGAGGCGCGGTTTAATCTCCGGTGGCTGACGCCGGCCGTCGAGGTCGATCTGTGCGGGCATGCCACGCTCGCGAGTGCCCACGTCCTTTTTAATGAGCTTGGTCAGGGCGGGGACACGATCACGTTCGATTCGCGGTCGGGGCCGCTGGTGGTCACGCGACGTGCGGACGGGAAACTCGAGCTTGATTTTCCGTCGCTGCCGGGCACTCCGGTCGCGCCCAATCCGGCGCTGGCCGCGGCGCTTGGGCTGGCGCCGCAGCAGCTGCTCCTGAGCAAACGCGCGTGGCTTTGTGTGTATCCGAATTCCCATGACGTGCGCTCGCTTCGGCCGGACCATGCGGCACTCGCCCGGCTCACGCCCGGACGCTTCATCGTCACGGCGCCGGGAGAGAGCGGGGATTGCGATTTCGTTTCGCGGTTCTTCGCGCCGGATGCGGGCATCGTGGAGGATCCCGTGACGGGTTCCGCGCACTGTGTGCTGATGCCCTATTGGGCCGCGCGGCTCGGGCGCACGGCGTTGCATGCGCGGCAGGTTTCCGCGCGTGGCGGCGAACTGCGGTGCGAGCAGGTGGGCGAGCGGACGCGGATCGCCGGGGACGCAGTGCTTTACCTGCGGGGTGAGATCGCGCTTTGAAGCGGCGAGTAGTTCTCGATTGAGAACGTCACCCTGAGCGGAGCGAGGAGTCGACGTGCGGGCGAGCCCACGCGGTGATTGCCGCGCCTCTCGTTCGAGAGCGGCAATCAGGTGGCAAACACCTGTGTTTCGCGGCGTTGCACACACTCTTTCGCTAGACGCAAAGCGGCGTCGATTGGCCAGATTTTCCGTTTAACGCTTTTTTGTTTTGCCCCGCGTGCGGAGTTCGATGCGGATGTGCGCGCATGCCTCCGAGCCCGCCGCCGAATTCCGCTCTCGCCGAACTCGCGGCGGTCCTTGGTGATGACAATGTCCGCACGCTCGCCCGCACGTTCCTGCGCGATTTCCCGATTTCCCAGCGCGATCTCGGTGGCGGCGAGCGCACCAACCGTCTCCGGCTGGCGCACAGCATGAAGAGCAACTCCCGCCTCATGGGCGCGACCGAGCTCTCCACCTACATGGCCAGGCTCGAGGACAGTCTCTCCAAGCCCGACGGCGCCGATGTCACTCCCGCGGACCTCGCAGCCATCGACGCGATGTATCAGCAGATCGCGGCGCAGCTCCGGGAATTTGTCGGAGCTTGATTGGGCCGGAGCGTGAGGTAGGAGGCGTCAGCCGATCGTCGGCAGTCGCAGCCTGCGGTCCTAGAAGCAGACAGGTGGAACGCTAATCTGCGCTAATCTTTTCGGAGAAGAGAGTATCCTCGCGACAGGAAGGGCTTCGCCTAATCGGCGAAGTGCGGAGACTATCGCAGGAGATCGCGGCAGAGGGCGGAAGCCCTCCTTGGTCTGGCCGGTTAGTTATCCACCAAGCCGGCTTGGATGCACCAGCGGGTTAGGCTCGCGACTTCGCGGACGCCCACTTTCTCCATGATGTTGGCGCGGTGCTTTTCCACCGTGCGCACACTGAGATTCAATTTCGCGGCGATCTCCTTCGACATCTGGCCGGCGGCAACCATGCGGGCGATCTCCTGCTCCCGCTCGGTCAGCGGCACTTGCAGGGTCGGTTTCACACCTGTGAAGCCGGCAGGCGGCGTGCCACCCTTGGCGCGGACGCGGCTCGCGAAAAACATGCCGCCGCTGCGCACCGTTTCCACGGCGCTCAGCACGTACTCGATCGGCTCCGTCTTATCCACATAGCCATTTACGCCGAGCACGATGAGGTCCGCGGGCAACCGCTCGCTCGGATGCGCCGTGATCACGAGGATCTTCGTCT
>JAZKEV010000145.1:0-1762 GCA_040386765.1 Verrucomicrobiota bacterium
CGGCACCACCGAAAGCCGCGCCCTCCGCGACGCGATGGCTGCGACGAAGAATTTCCCCGGCGTCACCGGCACGACCACGATCGACGAGAAACGGAACAGCACGAAGGCGGCGGTCATGTTGACAGTGAAGGAGGGTCGGCCGCGGTTCAGCACCGCCGTTGCCCCCTGAAATGGTCGAGTTGAGTGTTGAGAGCTGAGAGACTCGATCCAAAGACATGTTCAACTTTGAGAAGCTCGAGGTATGGCAACGATCAATCTGTCTCGCCGATGGCGTCTACGAATGTTCACGGGGGTTCCCACCTGAGGAGCGCTTTGGACTGACCAACCAGATTCGTCGCGCGGCGACTTCTATTTCCTCGAACATCGCCGAGGGTTCGGCCCGGCCGAACTCGGATTTCGCTCGGTTTCTCGGCTACGCCGCGGGATCCCTCTACGAAGTCGTCAGCCAATTGTTCGTCGCCCGTCGTCGGGATTATGTGGCCGAACCTGCATTTCGTCGCATCTACCTCGAAGCCGACGAAATCGCCCGAATGTTGAGCGGGCTGAGAAATTCCCTCCGAGAGTGACAATCGTACCTCCGGTCTCTCAACTCTCAGCTCTCAACTCTCAACCGGTCCCGCTTCCCTTGTCCGAATTCCTCCAGCAACTCCTCAACGGCCTCTCGCTCGGCGCGATTTATGCGCTGATCGCGCTGGGTTACACGATGGTTTACGGAGTGCTGCGGTTCATCAATTTCGCGCACTCCGACGTGTTCATGGTGGGCGCGTTCATCGGCTACTACGCGGGCCGGCTCGTGCCCGAGGGCACGCTCTGGGGCGGGATGATTGTTCTGCTCACCGCCATGATCGGCTGCGCCCTGCTCGGCATGCTGATCGAGCGGCTGGCTTACCGGCGACTGCGCGGCGCGGCCACGCTCAACGTCCTCATCACCGCCATCGGCGTGTCCCTGCTGCTTGAATACAGCGGCCAGGTCTTTTTCGGCGCTGCTCCGCGCACGTTCCCGGCCGTGTTTCCCTCGGCCAACTTCGACGTCGGCGGCCTGGTGCTCTCCACCAACCAACTCGCGGTCATTGTCATCGCGGTGCTGTTGATGCTCGCGCTGCAATTCATCGTCTATCGCACCAAGATCGGCACCGCGATGCGTGCCGTCTCGCTCAATCCGCGCGCCGCCCAGCTCGTGGGCGTGAACAACGATGTCGTCATCTCGTTCACCTTCGGCCTCGGCTCCGCCCTCGCCGGCGCCGGCGGCATCCTCTACGCGATGAACTACCCGTCGATCGATCCCCTCATGGGCGTCATGCCCGGCCTGAAGGCGTTCGTCGCCGCCGTCCTTGGTGGCATCGGCAACATCCCCGGCGCCGCCCTCGGCGGCCTCATCCTTGGCACGGTTGAAACCTTCGTGAACGGCAGCCAGTGGTCGACGTACAAGGACGCCATCGCGTTCGCGATTCTGATCATCATCCTCCTCTTCCGCCCCGCCGGATTGCTGGGGAAATTCACGGTGGAGAAGGTATAGGCGCGAAGCGCCAAGCAATAAGCTCTAGGCTTTAAGCTGTACGCTTCGCACTACCCACTCGCACCAAATCGAAAAACTTCGCCGCGCCCTTGCACCCGCCCGCCTTCACTTTTTGCGCCTTCTGCGCCTTTTTGCGGCCGGCTCTTTCCGAAGCTTAGAGCCTAAAGCTTATCGCTTACCGCTTCCCTCCGCCATGCCCAAACCGCATCTCGCCCTCCTCGCCGCGCTGCTCGCGGCCCTGGGCAT
>JAZKEV010000146.1:0-7122 GCA_040386765.1 Verrucomicrobiota bacterium
GTACTGGTTGGGCAACTGCCGGCGCGACTCGAACAGGCGCACCGCATCGAACGCCTGCGAAGTGCCGAGATCAATCTGCACCCATTTGGGTTCACCGATGGATTTCCCCTCCTGACTTCGGTAGCCGAGATTTTCCGATGTAGGCGGTTCGGTTGCCGGCTCGCCGATCCACCTGGCCTGCCAGTCTTCGCTCCCGAGCAAACCCATCGTCCAAAACGAGGGAGCGCTCCACGGCGAAGCCCGGCCTCTTTCATCCCACACCATGACCTTCCACCAACAGCGCAGGCCACGCGCGGGAGGCTCCCCCAAATATTCGATCCCAGCCATCGCGTCGGCGGAGATTTTTCCACTATCCCACAAGTCGCCGCGATTCTCCGCCAGCCGCTCCGTGCTGGACGCCACCAGCACCCGATACGCGGTCTGCCTCACGCCACGCCGCGCGGAATCACCTGGGCGCAGATGCCAGCTCAGCCGCGGCCTTGTCACATCGATGCCGACCGGATCCACCCGGTATTCGCAACGCAGCGCCGCCACGTTGACCTCGGCCGCGGCTGCGATCGCAAGACTGAGACCAAGGCAAACGGCCAGGCAGGCCACGATCCTACGGGGGTAGAGGCTCATCGCCTGAAGGGTTCCACCCGGGGCATTGGCGTCAACCGCGCCACGTTATAATCTTCTTCAACTCCGTTACAGATTCTTCCGACCGCGGGCTCCGGGATCCAGCAAAGACGGTGCTTCGATTCATACGCTGCTTTCCCGGCGCAGTTTCGCCGGAGTCTTCCCCACATGCTCCCGGAAGATCGTCGTCATGTGTTGCACCGAGCGGAAACCGCAGCGCCCCGCCACTTGTTTGAGCGGGACCACGGTTTCCCGGACCAGCTGCTCCGCTCGAGTCACCCTGACCCGGCGGATTTCGGAAAAAATCGTGCGACCCAGGGCCTGCCGGAATCGCAGCTCTAGGGTGGAGCGGGCGCACCCGACTTTCCGCGTGACTTCGGCCGGAGTAATGCCCTCGCAGGCAAACGCGTTGACCGCTTTGAGCGCTCGGCGGACCTCCTCGTCTTCGACACTGAGGATGTCGGTCGATTGCCGGGCGACGACCGCGATCGGGTCGATAACCACCCGCAGGCTGGTGGGTTTCACCCCATCCATCATCCGATCCAGCAGAGCTGCGGCTTCGTAACCCAGTCTCCGCGCGCCCTGCTCGACGCTGGTGAGAGGCGGAGCGCACAGCTGGCAAAGCATCTCGTCGTTGTCGACCCCGACGACCGCAATGTCGTCCGGCACCCGGAAACCGGCAAAACGGCAGACGTCCAGGACCTGGCGCGCCGAAACGCTGGCCAGTCGCGGGCGGCGTGTTTCGGTCCACGATGACATTCACAGGAAAATCCGGCCTCGCGAATCCGCCGGCTGAATACCTCCGCCCGCTCGTCCGACCAGCCATTGATCGGCGTGCGCCGATAGCCGCAGAAGGCAAAATGGCGAAACCCTCGCTGCAACAGGTGATTCGCCGCGAGTTCTGCCACCCCCGCATTGTTCGTGTAGCAATAGGGAATTTTCGAAGCAGGATCATACCAGCCATAGCCGCCGCCGAAAGCCACCGCCGTGATGCCCGAGCTCACGACGGCTTTCGCCACCGCGGGATCGTCGAAATCCGCGAGGATGCCATCGCCCTTCCACGAGCGCAGATCGGGAAGCTGCTGGTGGTTCAGGGCGTTTTCTTCGATAAAGATGTCCCAATCGTCCACTTCCCGCACATAAGCCGCGACTCCCTCGATGATTTTCACATCATAGCGCAGCTTGGCGTCGTAGATCACGGCAACCTGCTTGAGTCGGGATGTCTTCTTGGCGCGCGGCATGGCGGAGGAGAGGTTTTGAAGCGTTGGTCGAGGGGGAGGGCCAACCGTCGGCGCTTTGGTATTTCCTAGACCTTCGCAAAGTCGAGTGCCGATGATCTGCTTCGGCAGGAAACGTAATCAAATTACGCGCAGATGATCGCCCATCGGCGTCGGTTGTCCGATTTTATCAACGCCATCGCCATTGCGCGCCGACGAGATAACGGCGTGATCAAGGTTCTCTTCGAGCCATGAAGGACCTCCATCATCAACTGACCTCAACCGGCCTGAACATCGCCGCACTGGGCGAGAACATCCTCGTCAGCGAATTCGGCGGCCGCATTCTGGCCCTGGCACCCGATGGAAAAACCAACCTCCTCTGGATCAACCTCGCGACATTTAAGAGTGGTCAGATCGACAAATGGAGGAATGGCGCCGAATGGCCGAATCTGGGAGGTGATCGCACGTGGATTTCACCGGAAGTGGATACCAATCTGCACCGCCATGAAGAATTCGCGGCCGCGGGAAACGCGCCCGACCCGAAGCGCTTTGGCGCAGCTTACGAGGTGCCACGTGCGATCGACCCGGCAAACTATCTTCTGGCGAGGACCGAGGACGGACTCCGACTTTCGGCCGACATGGCCGTGCGCTGGTTGCGCTCCGGCACGAAAATCGATCTCCAGGTCGAACGACGGATTACGTTGATCGCGAAACCGCCGCGCACGGTGCGGCCCGGGATCGCCTTTTGCGGATACACGCAGGCATCGCGGCTCTCATCCCTCACGCCCCTGCAATCCGCGCGACCCGGACTTTGGCAGCTCCTCCAAGTGCCGGGTGGCGGCACCATTACGGCCGCGGCACCGCCCGGCATCCATCCCACCGCCTGGATCGGAAACCCCGCGTGGACCCGCACCGATACCGGCATCTCGAGCGAGCTTCGAACCGACGCGAGTTTCAAGTGGAGCCTGCGGGCTGCGCAGTGCCGTGGCCGACTGCTCAATCTTCGCGAACTCGATTGCGACCGCGCCGGCCTGATTGTGCGGGAATTTTCGGTCGCGGCCGACGCCGCTTATGCCGACTGCCCGCCACACGCCCCGCAAGACACCGGTCATGCCTGCCAGGTCTATGTCGATGACGGTGCGTTCGGTGGTTTCGGGGAAATGGAGTTTCACAGTCCTGCGCTCTTTCCCGGAGCACCTGGCAGCGTGGCCGTGACCGCGCACACCTGGGGGTTCATCGGACCCAGCAGCGAAGTCCGCGCCTTGCACGAGGAATTTTCCCGCTAACCCACCCGTTGCCTGCATGTTTTACCTCTGCCGCATCTGCCTGGTCGCCACCTTGGGCGGCCTCTTGTTCGGATACGATACGGCCGTGATCTCTGGCACGGTCGATTTCGTGCAGGCCCATTTCGCCCTTTCCGAACTCGAGCTCGGCTGGGTCGTATCCAGCGCGATTCTCGGCTGCATGCTGGGCGCCGCAGTGTCCGGCGTGCTGTGCGATCGCCTGGGCCGCAAATGGGCCTTCATCGTAGCCGCGGCGTGTTTTCTCATTTCCGCGGTCGGAACCGCGATTCCCACCACCACCACCGAACTCGTCCTTCACCGCTTGCTCGGTGGAATCGGCGTCGGGATCGCCTCGATCACCTCTCCGATGTATATCGCCGAGATTGCGCCCGAGCGACTCCGCGGGCGTTTGGTCTCCCTCAACCAGATCGCGATTCTGACCGGGATGGTGCTCGTCTATATCGTGAACGCCGGGATCGCCGGCCACGGGACGCACGAGTGGAATGTGGCCTACGGCTGGCGCTGGATGTTTGGTTCCGGGGCGCTGCCGGCGCTGGTCTTCCTTCTCCTGGTGTTTACGATCCCCGAAAGTCCCCGGTGGCTGGTGAAGGCGTCTCAGGAAGCCACGGCGTTGAAAATCTTGCAGTCGATTCACGACCCCGCCACGGCCCAACGGATTCTCACCGAGATTCGCGACGCCCTGAAACGGGAAACGGGCGGTTGGAAAGAGGTCTTCGGGCCGGTCTACCGGCCGGCCTTGCTCGTGGGTCTGGTTCTCGCCATCATCCAGCACGGCACGGGGATCAATGCCGTGATGTATTACGCTCCCCGGATCTTCTCCCACGCTGGCATCGCGAGCGCTGCGGCCATCAATCACATGGTGATAATATCCGTGGTCATGGTGCTCTTCACCTTTATCGGCCTGGCTTTTGTCGACAAAATTGGTCGGAAACCGCTGCTGTTGGTTTCAACGACGGGAATGGCGCTGTCGCTCTTCATGCTCTACGCCGCCTACTCGGGCCGCGCCTCGGGTAATTTCAACGAGCGCGCCGTGCTAGGGTGGATTCTCGCCTACGTCGCCACCTTCTCGATCGCCATGGGCCCCGTCGTCTGGGTCATGATTTCGGAACTCTTCCCCAACCGGGTGCGAGGTCGGTGCGCCTCGATTGCGGTGTTCTTCATGTGGTCGGCGAGCCTGGCCATCTCCCAATTTTTCCCCTACCTCCTCAAGCGAATCGATCACGGCGTCTTTATGATTTTCGGATTTCTGTGCGTCGCCGCGATTGTCTATATGGTCGTTTTTGTGCCGGAGACCAAAGGCAAAACCCTGGAGGAAATCGAAGACCTTTGGCGCCATCGGGCGAAAAAGCGGGGCGAGGCCGAAGCCGCTGCTCGCTACTAGAGTGCTGTCCCGCAAGAAACCTGGCCAAAGGCCGTCTTCGAAAAGCATGTCACTCTGAGCGCAGCGAAGAATCCAGCGCGACTCGCGTATCGGTGCCCCAGTCGAGAATCCAATGCCGACTTGTCGGCGCCCCGAAACGGTCGGGGTTGGATTCTTCGCTGCGCTCTTCAGCCTAGAACGACCCCTTCACCCCCAGCGTCCATTGCACGCCCGTTGTCAGCGTCTGGAAAGTCCGGGCGTATTCCGGCGTGAGCGAACCGTAGCGCAGCAGCACTTCCGGCACGTCGAAGATATTCTGGCCGTTGATATACAGGTACAGATTGGGCCGCAGTTGGTAGTCGAGATTGATGTCGAGCCGCGTGCGGGCTTTCCCGTACTCGTAGGCATCAGGGCCCAGCGCCGCCACCGCCGCGCGTTGCTGCAGGCCGCGGTGATTCCACTTGGCCATGAAGGCAAAGGGCTTTCGGCTGAACTCGAATCCCCAGTTCGCGCTCGTCGGGATGAAGCCGTCGAACTCCGCATCCTGGTCTCCGTCGAGATCGAGCTTCGTGCCATTCACGAAGGCCGAGAAATACCGGCCCCATTCCCCCAGCGGCCGCAACGAATGCCGGATATTGAACTCGACTCCCGTCACCCGCGCCTGGCCGGGCAGGTTGAACTTTGTTGTCAGCATCCAGCCCGCGTAACGCGGATCCAGGCCCAGCTCCTCGAGGTCGGCCGGCGTCGCGATCCGCACGGCATCGCCAAAGAAGTCGCTGATGTCCTTGCGGAACAGGCCCGCGCTGAACACTCCGCCCTGCGGCGTGTAGTACTCCAGGGAAAAATCGTAGTTGTCCGCCGTCCACGGCCGCAGCCCCGTATTCCGTACGGTGATACGGCCCGGGATTCCGTTCGGATCGGGATCGGAGCCGCCTGTGTCGGTTTCGTTGATCGTCGCGTTCGGGATCACATTGGCGAAGTCCGGCCGGCCGTAAGTCCTCGCATACGCCGCGCGGAGGAGCAGGTTCTCCTTCAGCTGATAGGTTAAGTGCAGGCTCGGATAATAGCCGTCGTAGGTCCGGCTGGCGTGGGCCGCCCGCTCCTGCCGCAGCAGCGCCAGCTCTTGCAGCGAACCGACCGCCCCCGCCTCGGGCCGGCGAATCTTCGCCCCCGCGGGCGTATGCGCGAAGGCGCCGCTCGCATCGCGCACGAAGACCGCGTTGGGGTCGTTGCTCACGCCCTCGCCCTCCGCTCTCGTTTTCTCGTACCGCACGCCCGTGAGCACCTTCAGCCGGTTGTGCAGTAGGTTCAGCTCCGCCTGCAGATAGCCGGCGGATACCGCCTCCTGCAGCCGCTCCGAGTTATTCAGGCGAAACAGCTCGGAGGCGACGGCCTGCGCCGGCGTCTGCCCGAAGAGCGTGGGGTTGTTCTGGTAGGCGCGCCACGCGGTCTTCGTCGAGACCCACGGCATATCCCGGAACCCGAAGTTCTCCTCCTGCCCCACGTAGTTGATCATCCGATACGGCGTCGGCGAGTCCGGCGTGGTCGCATTGCCATCGGGCCCGAAATACGTGCGGTCGGTGCTCTCGCGCCGCACATCGCGGATCTGGATGCGGTGGATTGCGCCGACCTGCACCGCCGCGGGGAAGGACAGGAAGCCGAGGCTCCGCCGCAGGTCGGCTTTCCCGTTGGTCATGCTGTCGCGGATGTAGCGCTGCTGCGACGTGCCGGCGTCGAGCCGGTAGTTGTCGAGATTGTAGATATCGACGGGCTGGTTGTTGTTGTCGAAGACCTCGATGGTCTTCGGTCGGACGTTGTCGAAATCGAGCAGGTTGACGCGCGCCGGATTCCGCAGCGCGATGGTGAGTCCGCGGAACCGGCCCCGGTCGGTGTCCTGGTAGCCGCCCTCCGAGTTCGACTTGGCCACCGCCATCGTCGCGCGCCAGGTGCCGTCATCGTAGCGGTAGCGCAGGCTCGCTCCCGTGGTGTCCAGTTGCTGGTAGGCGCCGGCGCCGCCCGTGGCGATGTTCACCACGCCGCGGCCGGTCGCGCCTCGCGTGAAATTCTCGCCGAAGGTCAGCGGCGCGCCCGTCGCCGGCATGGGGATGCCATTGGTGCCGGCGTCGAAGTTGATCGAGACGTTTGACCGGTCGGAGGTGAACCGGCCGCGCTCTAGCGTCAGCGACAGCACGCCGTTCTGATGCGGGCGCCAATCGGCCTTCAACCCGACCGAGTTGCGCGCATTCGTGCGCGGCACGCTGTTGAGCTGGAAGGTGCGCATGTACGGCTTGCTGAACGACGCGCCCGTGTTGTTGGCGGCGGCCGTGGCGAAGGCGCGCGGCACCCACTCCATCTCGATGAACCGATTCTGCGTCTGGCCCGTGATCACGAGGCCGAAGTTCTTCGTCACCGGCAGCGTGTAGTCGAAGGTGGCGCTCGGGAGCACTTTGTAGACCATCTCGTCGGTTGTGTGCGGCATCATCTTCAGCGCGGCGGTCCGGTGATTGCCGGTCAGGCTCACGCTGTAGCGCAGCTCCGCGTTCTTCCGCTCGTACGCGCTCTTGCCGAACATGTCGATCGAGCCGCCCATGGAGTCCGCGGGCGTGGACGGCGTCGGCACCTT
>JAZKEV010000147.1:0-6905 GCA_040386765.1 Verrucomicrobiota bacterium
ACTAAACTAACCAAATCAACCCTAGCCACTGTCCGAAAAATCGGGGCAAGCCCAACATGACCCCGTCTTTGCGTCTTTGCTTTCCCTCTGGGCACCAAATTAAGAGGTTTCCGTATCTCTCGGACAGGCATCCGCCAACTTCCGTAAGAATGATTTTTGATCCTCATTTAAATAGTCAGGCATATCATCGATTTCAGCCTCGAGTGCATGCGCCCTCAAATTATCCAAACACGCTTCCAGCATCTGCATAACAGCACCGAAATCATATACAGATCCATCATGGGTTCCATAGGCCCGAATAGCTTTCAAAAGCTCGCTCAAATTCGTGTCATTCATCGTCAAATGTTATTTTCTCTTTGCAGTTTCAATACGGTCAAACGCCGTCGAAAGCCATTCGCGTCCCGTCGAATCAAATGTTCTTTCCGCAGATATAATTCTAACATGTAAAGGATTCGATTTCGTTGGAGCCCGAACAACGTCAAAACCAGCCGCTCTAATATCCCCCACAAACGTTCCCGAAAGCGCATCACCACGCACGACATTGTTCGCCCTTTCGGCGCCATAGATTTGCCTGTATTCGCCTTTCAGTGTCAGATCCGTAGCAATTGAGGCTGATTTTCCATGCGCAAACACGCGCCCAATCGGGCGGGTGTCAATTCCTTCTCGAAGTATGAAGTTCCCAGGCTTTGAGTTCCCACCCAACATGATAATCTCGTTATCCGCCAATGGTCGTGGAGCTCCCCCAACTCCTCGCAGTCCACCAATCGCCGCAACGGTACCACCCATTTGCACCAATCCCAATGAACCAGACATCCAACGTTCTCCGGTGGTCAGGGTACTCCCATCGAGATCAACTGCAAAGACGCCCGCCATCAACCGATTTCCGCCAGTCAGTTCGTTTACAATCCCAACCGCATAGTATGGCCCGGTTCCGTATGCTGCCATGACGTCCGCAGCACGCTTCATAGCGGCCTGCCCGTCCGCCACCTGCTGAGCGGGAGTTCTCCCGTCCTCGTCGCCGAGATTGTAATAGAGCCACTCCCCGAGCCCCCCCCTAGCACCGCCGGTCAAGCTAAGCCGGTTAGCTGTCGCTGGCGCCGCGTCAAAAACCGAAGCCGTCGTCAGAATGTTGGGATTACTGAACAACGAGCCGGGCAATGGCTCTCCATTCAGGCCCGGAACCGTCACCGTCGGAAAGCCATTAATTCTAGCCTGAATCCTATTCACCGCCTCTATTGCCGAATACCCAGTTGGGTCTGTAAGACTAAGCGGATTGTTGAAAACATATGCATAGCGATTATAGCTCTGCGGATTATCGGGCGCCTGAACCACGGGATCAGCACTTAAGAAGCGGCCGAGCACCGGGTCATACACCCGTCCGTTCATATGCACCAGTCCGAGGTCATCGAGCATTTCGTGGTCGGTGAACCCTCGCGTCGTCTTCGCTCTAGCTGGGGGCACGCTAACATCGGACCATGAGTTTGAGCGCGCCAGGCCCCACGCGTCGTAGTTGTAGTGGTAAGTGAGGCTTGCCTTCGCATCCGCCACTTTCTCCACCGAACCGAGATGGTCCGCATACATGTAGCTGATTTCCCGGACGCCGCTCGTCACTTTGACCACCGCCGATCGCCCCACTGGCGTCATCACATAGTATCTTTCCTCGGCCGCGCCACCCCCAGCTGGCTCGTAGCGCTCGTAGCTGCCCGCATAGTAAGTGTTGCCTCGATCGGTGACCTGTGAAACTCGCTCGTCGTTGGCGCCATATGTGAATGCGCTAGAGTGGCCGCCCTTTGCAATTGTCTCGGGCTGATTGAAAGAGGTCCACGTCACCGCAAGCCCACCTGCCCCCGTCTTCATGTTTCCGGCGAAATCGTAGGTATAGCTGCTGCCGTTGGCCCCAGAAACCGCCTGCGGACGCAAGGGATCGTAGGTGTAGTTTCCGAGCCCGGTCTTGCTCGCTATGTTACCAATACGATCGTACGTGTGGCTCTTGGTGGTCGTATAGCTTCCATTAATGCTGTTGGAATACTCAACCCGCTTCAGACGATTCAACTTATCGTATTCGAATCGCTCATAGTTCGTTGTAAAAACGAGGTTTCCATCGAGCACGCCCGTTGGGAACTTGATCGATCTGGATTTAAGATTACCAATACTGTCGAAATATGGGGAGTACGTCCAATCCGACGCCATGGGGCTGGGCATGACCACCCCAGGCAGTGCCACGATGGAGACTATGCCTGTCTGCCGCCCGTTAACTGGATCGTAGGTCCAATCAATGGTCGATCCATTACCTAAGACAGCCGCCGTTATCTTGTTGTCTAAGTTAGCTTCTTGCGCCGCCCAAAGAATCTGCCCTCCGCTGCTTGGCGCCGACCCATCCTCAATCCGCACCTCACTGGTGTAGCCTAACGCATTGTAAACCTCGACGGTTCCAAATGTCGTGCCGGGATACCGCTTGATCCACGGCCGGCTGACACTATCGTAGAGATACTCGTACATCAACGGCGCGCGGCCCGCCTGAGTCCGAGTATCCTTCCACAACCGCCCATGGATGTCGTACTGCCACGCGTGGCGGAATACCTCCGCCCCCCCCTGCTTCACTATAACTTTCTCCGGTTGCCCGACGCCTTTCGCCGGCGCCACAGTATAATCGGTGACGATCTCGCGTAGTCCGCTGGCAGTAAGTACCGGGACGCCTTGGGGATCGAACACCTTTTGACCTTGGCCATCCACTGAGTGGACGCCGATACGCCGGGTAGTCAGTCTTCCCCGGACATCATATGTGTACGTTGTGGTCTTACCGTTTGCATCTGTTAAAGCCTTTGGCTTTCCATCAGCGTAATAAAGGTAGGACGATAGACCCGCGTTCGGATCACTTAGAGTCGTCTTTCTGCCCAAGTCATCGTACTCAGTAACAATACTTTGGTTGGAATCATTGGTAGCCTTCGTTACTTCGCCGAAGGCATTGTGCTCGAATGTCATCTTCGACCTGTCTTGAGCATCATCGGGCCCCTCGGCAGGGTGAGGATTGATAAAAACTTGGGTGAGCCACCCCACCACATTGTTAGTGCGCCGCGCCTGGACTCCCAAGGGATTCGTTTCTGTTGTAACGCGTCCGTCATATGCAACCGAGGTTGTCGCAAACGTGACGATGGTATTATTCTCTCCATCGGGCTCGGATTCCTCAAACGGAACCTTACTAAAAACTGCCCGGTTGAGTGCATCATGCGAGGTAGTGGCCCACAATCGCGCCGTTTGCTCGCTGCTATATGGACGGCTCTCGTAGATCCGATTGCCGCGCGAACTATAGCCGATATCTCTCTGCAGCATCGACCCCTCGGCGTTAACCGCCTGCTCTCTAATCGTCTGCCCGATGCGATTCACAATAGTCAAGGCGGGCGCAGCGTCGCTTTGCCGCACGTCGATATGATAAGCTCCAGCGCTGCTGGCCCCGCTTGGATATTCAACCTTAACGCCTTCGTTCCACCGCCTCGCATATGTTTTAACAGATCCGTCAGATCGCTCTTCCTTGGTAATTGCACCGAAGGAGTCGTATTCGTAGCTGCTATGCGTGCCGTTGACATCGTCCTTCTTCTTTGTGATCAGGCCAAGACGTGAATCGTACTCGTAGCTGATCGATTCGGTGGCGGCGGCAGTCGAGTACTCTTTGCCGACAAACCTCCCGGCAATGGGCGACGTCAGGGTAGCATTGTATTCGCGTTTGCTGGTCCGAGCAGGGACATCGGCCGCAGAGGTCGTGGCCTCTTGGAGATTTCCGTAGATGTCATACGTGAAATCTTCAACGAGCGCCAAAGCAGTGCCAGGTTGAGTCGTTTTCTTTTTTATCACACGCTTTCCCGGCCAGTACTCCGACTCTGTGTTTCGCGTCTTTAGAGCAGGGGCAGTCGGAGTTCTCGCGGTAGTGGTGGCTTTCTTAAGCCGGTCAATGAGCCACGACGAAGCGTCGTAGTCGTATACCATCTCAGTCTTGACTTCATGTGCGACAAGTACCGAGCCCTGAACCGGCGCCAGATTTGTCACATGCCCCTCGAATGCATGCTTCAAGTGCTCTTCCGTATTACCATATTGGTCATAGGCAAGCGACTCGGAAGTCGTCGATATAGGCGTTCCATTGAGATCGCTCCTCTTAGTAATAGATCGCACGACTTGCGGTCGATACACTCTTCTTGGCGTCAACTCACTTCCATATTGCAAGGTCAGTATGTCCTCACCCGCCGGCGCCGGGGCTGCGTTCTCCGTGTCACTCAAAACGACCCCGCTGTTGGCATCTGCGACTGTCACATTCGACTGCATTCCGGTGTACGGAAAGTCCTGCCAATTGGTCGTCTTGGTGGCGATGCCAGCGGCGTCGATGGCCTCTACCCAGGCAAATCCCTGAAGGCCACGATGGACATGCCGCCTGAGTCCCGAGTAAGTATACAACGTCTCGTTGGTACCACCCAAGCCGTTATCGTAAGCTATTCTCGAAACTAGGTTAAATGGCACACGCAGCTCGCTCAAAGGATAGCTGAGCGCCGGTCCCTTTTTATAAATTTCAGGATCGACGGTGGAGAGGTAACTGAACTCAACCGTCGCGGACATTCCGTCGACAACCTTGGTTAACAAGTTCGGATTCCCGCCCTGTGCAATGAGCCGCTTTACATCGATCTGCGATGGCGATGCCCCTCCCTGCTTGCTTTGTAAATAAATCACGTCGTTCCGAGCGTCCAGATTCAAAAACGCATTCTGAAGTGTCGAGTTTGCCTGCCACTGAAAACTCTGTGCGCCCAGCGCCTCACCCACAAAACCTGTTCCATCTGAAATCCAAACATCTAGTGAAGCCTTTCCGTCGGGCCTTTTCCACAAAACCGCTATATCCGTCTTTGAATCACCATTATAGTCAACAGGAATACGTTTTTCCTCCGAAATCCAACCTCCCATTATTTGAGTTTTAGCCAGCTGATATCCATATTTACCGTCCGCCAAGAATATTGCAGCACTAGTATCCGTTGCCGTTTTGTGAAAGATCACCAAATCGGTAAGATTATCGCTGTTCACATCAACAGCCAACACTGATCGCTCGCTACCGAAAGGCCCAAGCACAGGGCCACTTTTCTCCACAAACCCCGAGCCATTCCATTTGTACGTTAAAGCAAAGTCCGAGCCTTCCACGGAACTCGTATAAATCAATTCAGGGACTCCGTCGCCGTCAATGTCTCCAGCATGCCATTCGTTTTTAGTAGCCGGAGGCCTATTCGACGTCAAATTGTCAACATTGGTCAAACGCTGATAGCCAGATGATGTGGAAAGGAAAACGGTCCGGATAACGGATTGATGCGCCCCAGCATTCCTGCCAAGAACAACTACAAGATCGTCCCGTCCGTCAGAATTCATATCCATCGCAAACATCGTATCCAAAACATTGCTTGCGACTGTAAGCCCCTGGACTGCCGGACCGGTCGGGAGATTCCACCCCGACGGATACCATTTCAGAGTAAAGAAAGGAGTTCCAGCATGAACCAATTCCTTCGCCCCGTCCGCATCCATGTCCGCCAATGTATAGAATCCAGGCGTGAATGAGGTTCCCGCATCTACAATTGCGCTACTGTTGGCTGGCATATAGAATCGGCCACCCTCATTCTTCCAAAACTCCACTTTCACCGTGGAGGAACTATTGCGATAGAGATGCAACAGGTCGGTCAATCCATCTCCATCAATGTCGCCAGCCAGCACCGAAGTGCCTATCTGCGATGGCATTGCCTGTTCGGAGGCAACAGTATACCCTGCCGCTCCTCGCTCTTGATATATCAAGTCTGTTGGCCTATAGGAACCGCCGGCGGTCGTCGACTCTGTGATTTTCTTCAGTCTCGATGGATATCCGGCAGCCGCAGAATCGTAAACAAAATCCAATATGCGATAGGTCTGCTCTTGGTATTTAGAGACCACAGATGTCATTCTAAACCTATTTCTTACCTGGGTTCCGCAGATATAGCTTATAGCTGGATCCGGCCTTTCGCCATAATTAAATGTGACCGATGCGTATCCCGTTGGATTACCAACAGTGCAGGTGTATCGGACTGTTTTTGGCCTGATTTCCACATAGTCAGCTTCAACAGGAGCTTGGTGATAATCGACCGTTATTGCATTGTCGAACCGATCACTGATGCGATTCAGGCCCCAAGTAAGCACCTCGTCTCCGGACTTTCTAACGAGGCGTGAATCAGGTGAGTTCCCGAATTCGAGGATTTGACCGTCTTTTGTCCAGACCTTGAACCACTTTGGACCAATACCCGCACTTTCGTACGAAACAATTTTTGCGTAGCTGTCTACCTCGGTCCGATACTCAGTTCCCAAGGCGCCATAGGCCGATTGGGATACCGCAATGAGACGTTTTCCATTTAGGTAATATCGGTCTGTTCCGTCGAAATTGACTCCCGCTGTGTAGCCATCAACGGCATGAGTTGCGGACCCTCGCGTGATAGAGGCGAGACCATTCAATTGCCAGTTATTTCCTAAAAGACCGTCGCCGCTTTGGTTTGAATAGCTCAAACTAAGCATTGGCTGCATTCCATTTGTACCCGGGGTCACCGGAATCGGTATAGAATACAATGCGGAACCTCCTGCACTCACAGATGCCGAGCCCTTTGTCGCACCAACCACGTCTGAAGGGCCGCTTGGCCAATTCGAATCCAATGCCGCTGCCTTTATTTTTGAAGTTGGGATACCGCCTAGATTGTATTCAGCTACGTTTGTCCAACCATTGCTGTTTGAATCCAGCAACGCATCGCTGGGACTGTTGGGATCGAGGCCATATAAATTCTCCCAACCATCGGCTATGCCGTCGCCATCCGTATCGACTAGCGGGGCCGAGCCAACCGAAATGGATTTCATCGCAGTCGAACTAG
>JAZKEV010000147.1:6915-33247 GCA_040386765.1 Verrucomicrobiota bacterium
CCTGCACCGTTAGCTTGACGTCGTATGTCTTGGCTGCGGGAAGTCCCATGTAGGTGTAGGACGCAGTAGCACCCGACGCCTTTCTTCCGTTACCAAAATCCCACTCGTAAGAAATGATCGAGCCGTCAGCGTCCGCGGATGCCGCCGCGTTCACCGCAATTGAGAGCGGCGCCGCCCCAGACGATGGCGTCGCGGTAAAAGAGGCCGTCGGTGGCCGGTTGATGGTTAGGGTCGCTGCATTACTAAGGATAGGCATGCCAACGCCGTTGGAGATTTGGACGGTAAATGATCCGGCGTCGGCCAATTGGACAGCATTTATAGTGTATGATGATGCTGTCGCTCCATAGATCGGGGTACCATTTTTATGCCACTGATATGCCAAAGGAGGTGGCCCCGAGGCGGTGACAGTGAAAACTGCCTTCCCCCCGATTGTCGCCACCACGTCAGATGGGGGCGTTAATATCGAAGGGGGTACTGGGTCCAAAACTCGTACAGTCACATATTGAAAGTCTGAATACTTGGACGTATCGAAGGCACGCGCCCTGAATCGATGCAATCCAGCTCCTAGCTCGTGCGAGACAAAGGTCTTCGCACGCTTGATCTCCGCAACGAGATTACCTCCGTGATCTATCGCTCGCCACAACCGGTTGTTCTCCACTGTTCCAGGCTCCCAGTGGCCACCGTTTTTGGAATACTCGATCACCTGCTCCGAGAGTAGCGGAGCACCGTGGATTGAGTTAGCCGTGATGGTGAATCCCCTTCCCTTCAGAACGGTCAGTTCCGGAGAATCGGTCGAGTCCCCTGAACCGTACACTAGAATTGAATCTGAGTCGGCCCAGATCGTTGTTTCAGGTTTCTCAAAGGATACGCTAAAGAATGTTTTCTTATAGTCAGTCACGTTTCCCTCGGCATCCACGGCATGAGCCCGGAAGTGGTAACGTCCCGGTTCAAGGAATAAAAACCGAGCCCCTATCGTTTTCGCAACTGCAGTACCCTCCCACCGAGTAGGATCTTGGGCGCTACCCTGGGCGGTCAGCGATCCCGCCACCCAAGTGCGTCCTTCGTCAACAGAATGATCGATGGCAATTGAGGAGAGGTTGCCAGCCGGGTCCCGGGCGCTGACCGTTATCGTCACGGGACTCCCCCGAAACACGCCAGCAGCGCTCCGGGCGATCTCGATAATGGGAGTACCCGCGGGTTGGTAGACCGCCTCGATCGTCGCGCCGCCCTCCCCCATGATGAATGAGGTATTGGGGAGGTACTCGTCGAGAATGTGCCCCGCTCCCGTTTTTCTCTCCCAGCGGCGAAATACGGATCCGCCATCCGGAGGATCTGCCGTGATCTGGCATTCGGTTCCAGCCATTCCCAGATTCTTGTTAGTCTGTCCCTTGATAACGCTGAGGACAACGGGAGTTCCCGGATTGGCTCGAATGATGGCCGGCCCGGGCCCTTTCGTGAATGTCGGCCAAGGCCAGTAAGGATTTGAGATTGTACCGCTCCCGGAGACAATTTCCCACCAACAAAAGTTCATGCCCGGCAAAGTCGCGAGACTGATAACAGTACCCGCCGGCCCCCCGTCAGGGGTGCCGCTACCGTTAAGGACCACAACGGTGTCCTCCTCGTTGCCCGTCCTGATCAGGACCTTGGTGTAGTTCCCATGCGAGGCTGCAAGCCAGTTTGGGTTGCCGCCTATCTCTACGCCCGCCGCCTGCGCTCTAAAGAAGACCCAGCCCGGGTTGGTGAAGCTGAACGAAGCGCTGAGAATATGCTCCGTTTGGCTCCCCACCCATTTGGTTCCGGCAGCCAGCGTGGCGGTGATCCAGGTTGCCCCGTAATCGGTCGAATAGTCGATCTGGTTCGAAACGACGTTGTAGCCGGCCACGCCGGCCCTGGACTTGGCGACGATTGTGAACGGCTGATTTATCCTCGCCGTTCCCGGTCCCGCGTTATCGTAGGTGGTCCTGATCGGGGAGCTGCCCGCCTGATATATAGCAGTCGGGAACGGCATTACAGGGGACAGCGTAACCGCCGTCGGGTTTGCGTGGATATTGTCGACCAAGCCGCCTACCCACGCGTAGAAAAGTGCTCCGCTGTTGTCGGCCCCTGGTGCGGTAAGGGTCACTTGAGCCCCAACGCGCCCGCTTGTCGGACTTGCGATCACACCAGGGGCAGGAATGCCTATGCCTGAACCGGACGGCTGGAAAGTCGGGAAGACGGGCACGTTTTGCGTTACGATCTTCCGGGTCATCGTAGCGGTGAGACCCGCCGTGCTGGTGATTTTGAGCCGAGGCGTGAAAACGCCGTTGCCAAAGGTATGGCTGATTGCGGAGCCCGTGGCATCGGTCGCACCGTCCTCGTTGAAATCCCATTCATAGGACGCAATCGCCCCTCCGTTTGGATCGAATGACTTACTCGCATTGAAAGTCACCGTCAGTGGACTGCTACCCGCGTCCGGGGTTGCTGAGAAGTCGGGCAGAAGCGTGATCCCGTAATCAACGAACACCTGAAAATCTCCGGCCACGTCTCCGTCCAGGCCGCTCACGGTGATCGAATATGCCCCCGCATCCACCTGACGGATGGCCGAGAAATTTACTCCGGTCCTCTCCAAGGTGCTTAAGCCAGGGCTGGCCAAGGTCGCTTGGACGGGGGTTGAGCCGGTGCTATATACGCGGATCGTCCCCCCGCGAAGAACCTTGAACTCGAACACGACCTCCGTCCCGTCGCCCTCGTGCGATTGGATCGCGCCACTGTTGTTATACAGACGATCCCATGTTGCTACGACGACCGAGCCGCTGGGCGTCGAGCGAAGGCCTGAGGCGTCTACAGCCCGCACATTGAAAAAATGCTGTGTTGCTGGCGTGAGACCAGTCACGGTCACCTGATTGCTCGCAGTTGCGGCGACCAGCGTCTCTTCGTTGTATATCTCGTACGTTACCACTCCGACATTGTCGAGGGAGGAGACCCACGTCAGAGTCGCGGAGTCGGCAAAGACGTTTCCGACCGAAAGATTGCGCGGCGCGGTGGGCGGAGAGATGTCGGTTCCGTAGTTCGCCTTCAACACGACATCGATTGTGCCGCTGGGAGTGAACGTGGTGACCTTTGCGTTAGGATCAGTTATCGATCCCTCTCCGCTAATCAAAGACCACCCTAGGAAGGCCAGTCCGACGTCCGGAGCCGCCGCCGTGAGGGTAACCGTGCCATTCGCCATCACGTAGGGAGTGCCGGGCGCCCCGCCCTGCACCACGACCCCTTGGGCCGACGCCGGATATACAGTGACAGTTTTAAAGATGGTGTGCTGGCCTCCAACGATGTCCGTCACCGTCAATCGCACGCCGTAAATAGCAACTGAGGAGCCGGAATTCGTATAAGTGCGGGTTGCCGTGACGCCGGTGGCGTCAATCGTACCGTTACTGTCAAAGTCCCAGCCATACGTTAAGCTTCCTGCCGGGCCGTCTGGGTCCACGGAAGAGGCCCCGTTGAAGGCGAAGGCCGCAGAACCTCTTCCGACCTCAGAGCTCGCGGTGAAATTCGCGGTTGGCAATAGATTGCCCGATGGGACGTCGACGTAGAGTTGATAGTCGCCCGATCCGTCCGAGACCGTAATATTGAAGTGCTGGTATCCAGACGGCGTGTGTGAGATTGCCGCCCCAGTGTTGTTTTGTCCAATCAAGGTGCCGTTGTTCAACTCGACCCTGAGCTTGAGGTGGGGTGCCCCTGTAATGTACACCCTGAACGCGCTGCTCGTGCTCAAATTGTAGAATTCTTCCGAGGAGATCCAGTTGCCCGTTGGATTGCCATTTTCGTCCAGCTCTTCGGTATCAGTGAGCGTGCCACCCCAACTGTGCAGATGCTGCCAAGTGCGAGCGTGAAGGACATCGCTTTGGAGCGACCAGTTGTCGGCGGCGTCCTTGGCCCGGACGGTAAACTGGTAGGTCGTTGAGGCAGTTAGCCCCGGCACGGAGATCGACGGTGTAGTTGTCAGCCCTAAAGATATGCCGTTTCTGAATACCTCATATGCCGTCACTCCGGCCACGTCTGTCGACGGCGTCCAGGAGATCGTCAGCGCATTGGCCGTGTGGTTGCTCGCTGCCAATCCGCCAGGCACGGTAGGCGCGACAGTGTCGGCAACGTAGTTTGCCTTTACGACGGTATCGGAGGACGCCGTCGTAAACGTCGTCGTAGCGGCATTCGCGTTGGCAAATGTGCCCGAGCCGGAGACAAGGCTCCAACTGCTAAACTGCAGCCCCGAGCCTGGCGCAGCCGCGACCAATGTCACGCTAGAGCCGGACATTTGGTAAGGTACACTCGTCGTTCCACTTTGCACGGCTATGCCAAAGCTGCTGGCCGGGTACACCACGGTAGTGCGATCGACGGAATTGCTAAATCCATCTGAATCGACGACAGTCAGTCTCGTCGTATAGGTGATAGGCGTACTGCCAGTGTTGGGATAGATATGTGTAACGTTGGAGCCCGTTGCATCAATGGATCCGCTGGCATCAAAGTCCCATTTGTAGGCAGCAATCAGACCGTTGGGCGTGACGGAGCCATTGTCGCTGAAGGCGACCGCGAGCGGCGCTCGCCCTATTGCAGGCCCATTGACGAAGCTCGGCGTTGGGAGCCCTGCGAATGTGGGCGCCCTATCGACGAAAGCCTGATAGTCGCCCTCCTGAGAGGCTGAGACTATTATATCGATTGGCTGAAAAGTCGCCTCGTAGCTAATGGGAGCACCATTGGTTTGCCCGACGACTCCCCCACGCCACAACGTCAGGGACAACGGCATGGTGCCAGTCGCATGCACTTTTATGGATCCGCCCGGAGAAATCCTGTGTGAGTCCTGGGTGTATCCCGAATCGGTGGTGTTCCCCTCTTCGTCGGTCTCTTCCCAATAGTAGATGGTGCCACTCAACTGGTGTAGGCGTTGCCAAGCTCGACCGTAGCCTATGCTGCTTTGTGGCGACCAGTTGCTCGCGGCATCGCGGGCGCGCACCGTGAATGGGTAGGCGGTCAGCGGCG
The DNA here is from genome assembly GCA_040386765.1 of Verrucomicrobiota bacterium. Classification (GTDB taxonomy): domain Bacteria; phylum Verrucomicrobiota; class Verrucomicrobiia; order Opitutales; family Opitutaceae; genus ER46. The sequence goes on from JAZKEV010000147.1 coordinate 11,929, forward strand.
TTAAACCCGTAATGGTTATATTTGTCGCAGTAGTCGTTCCCACGGAGACGCCGTCGCGGAAAACCTCGTAGCCGGTGACCGCCACGTTGTCGGTCGCCGCCGTCCACGACAGTTTCACGGTGGTCGCGGTATGATCGCTCGCGGTCAGCCCAGCGGGAACCGACGGGGGCGTCGTGTCCTGAGCGGACGCGAGAGCCGGCAGGGAGAAGAGCAGGAGGCTCGCTAGGCGCCGGAAGGCGCTAGCGGCAATCGCAGACAAGGGTCTCACGGTGTTCAGCGATTCGCCAAGGTGGCCAGATTAGGAAGTTCCGAGAGGGGGCCGAACCCCGCCAATGCGCCCGTCCGGTTCAGCACGTAGACGTAGGGGGTCTGCCTGACGTAGAACTGTTCGGCAGTCGGGCCAACCGCGCCTCGAGCCTCGAAGCAGTGGGCGCCCGGCGTGGGAGCCTTGTTCTTGGTCGCGCGAATCTGTTCCTCCGTGGCTCCAAGGGTGAGATAGATCACCTTGTAGTTCGCGGGAATGTTTCTCTTCTGCTGCTGCAATGCCGAGAAGTTGGTCCCCTCTGGATGGAAGATGCTGACATAGATCAGGGTCGGTCCCGCGGGAAGCTTCGCCAGTTCCACGGGATCCTTTTTGTCGAGCTCAGCCAGTTTCCAGCCGAGCGGCTTGTTGACCAGCGCTTGGCGGTCGAGGATCGACTGCGCCTCGATCTTGGCATCGCGGGTTACGGGCATCTGAAGTACCTTGGTGGCCAAGGTATGGCTCGAAGCCATGTCCGCGCCGCGGGCGACGCTCACGTAGAAGTTGAACACTTCGGGGATATTGCCGAACTCGGTCTTAAGCTTGTCGGCGATGATCTCGAGCTGGCGCGGGTTGTTGCCGTTGACCTTGCTCGACAGCGAGGCCCTCGCCTCGGTGCGCTCTAGCAGGAGGGCAACCTCGAAGCGGGCCTCCACCGGATTGGTCTTGTCGCTGCGATATTGCCGCGCGGTTTGGAGGGCGGCTTGCTCCTGCGCCTTGTCCGCCTCAGTCACTCCGAGCAGGCCGTGCACCGCCTCCAGCTTCCGCGCCTCTCCGGCGCTGACGTGGCTCGGATGGTCCGTGTAGAATTTCTTCGCAGCGGCGGCAACCACGCGCGCCGCCTCCGCCTTCTCACGTGCGATCTCTGCCGTGGGCTTTCGCTTGCCTTGTGCCGTCGTGCTTACCGGCGTGGATTTCAGATTCTGTACGCCCGTCCAATCGGTATCGGGGTTCCTCGACGAGGCCGTTGGTTGAGCGTGCAGAAGCGAGGCGGTGAGCGTGCAGGCGATAAAGCAGGGCAGTATATGTTTCATAATGCTGGATTTTGTAAAAGGATTGAATGCGTACGCGTTATAGCCGCCACACTTGAGCTCTCCGCTGGGAGATCACAATCCGGCGCAGAGAGACAGGCCCAGCAGGAGCCCGCCACGAAGCGGGCCCGACTGCGCGTCGACGCCACAGGGCGCCCCAGAGGGTCGGCCCTGATTGGATATAGATAGGCAAACTCCCCCACCGCGAATGCGGTGGGTCGCGCTAACGGAAGCTGGCTGGAAAAACTATGCTGGATTTTGCCACGAAGAACCGGCGAGGGATTATCCGCCGGTGGAAGCCGTCATGGCGACGGAGCCTTCCTTTTACGAACTACCTGTTGAAGCCGCGGCGAATCCGGCCTATCCTCTTCCAGCACTCAAGTAAAAACGACGGAAAGTTATTCACGCGCTGTGAGATTTTTATTTAACGCTCTTCGTATAAATGGCTTTGCGCGTTCGTGAATGAAGTGAGACCATCATTCTGATGGATCTCTAGTAATCGCTCGTATCGACCACATCGAAGCTCGAGGGCCATGGCGAACCACCACGGGTGGACAGAAGATTTCGCCGCCGAGCAGCACGTACCATACAGCATCGCGTCGAGGCAAAGGCCCGCGCGCGGCGCAATTGTGACATTTTCGTTACGGCGCGGCCATCGGGACGCCATCTAGAAGATGGGAGAAAGGGAGTTGGATCTAGATGATGAGGTTGGGGAAAAAGCGTTCCCATTCCCGTGAGCGCTTCCCTGTCACAATACTCCGATGGCAGGAATATGGTGGTGGCCGGCCGGTCCCACTCCTTGATGATCCAGAACTTTTTGCCCCGCGCGCTTCTGTAGGCGGAGAGGACTCGGCCCCCGTCGCGGAGCGCCGCTTCGTTCGCCTGCTTGTCCTCTTCGTCCACGTCACCCAAGTCGCCGCGCTCGTGCCTGCGCAGGGAATTCCGCATCTCTGGCACGGTGAGTTCCTCAATCCCTCCCGGCGTGGCGACCGTCCCGCCCAGTTGGAGCCGGAGCTCCGGAGGGTCTGGGGACCGCATGTTGTTTCCTCCGGGGAATAGCATACTACTCCGCGAAGGCGGGAAATCTGGACGAAGCTTTTGGGGATGTCGGCACTTCCCCGGTGCCGCTATACCATGGTCCCAAGGGGGCGATGAGTCGCACAGGGCCCCATCCTTCCGCCTTCGGCTGAATTTGGCAGCCGCATTGCGTCACAACGCGACCCAACGTGTCACAAAAAACAATTGTTTGAAAATATCCGCCACCCCGACCCGACGCTTTCGGACGCCCCGGGGGTCTGCGCCAAGCCCCCCCCTCTTCCCCTTTCGAAATTGTATCGGTTTTGTATCGGAAATTCGGGCTATCTCGCGCCTTTCGTTGCCGGTCGGTGCCGGAGCGCAAAATCGAAGCTGCGCATTCTTCACTCGTAGCCTCTGAAGAATCCACTTTTAGGATACGCCTCAGCCCGATTTCAACTCCCGCCACCTCCACCATTTTCTAAAACCCGATAAAATCGGGTTTTCCTTACAGATTTCTCACAGGATTTGTTTGATCCTGCCGTTCCGGCGGGGACTCGTCTGTGCATGGCGGTCGATACCGCGGACCTGCAAAGGTCCCTCCAAATCGAAGAAAAACGGACCTCGAGTATTCGGCTTGAAAGCGCTCAAGTTGAGCGGCATTAATGGTTCAGTACTTACCCCGCTTATAGCAGTATTGTGCCAATACCTAATGCCAGCGGCGTGAATTAATGAATTTAAAAATATTTATTATCACATTAGCATTACTATGCGAAGGCTGCTCTACGTCATCAGTAGATTATAGAATAGAAAAATATAAGATAGATGGCGATGTCTTTGTATCGCTGGATATCCACAGACGGCGTGGATCGTCGATCGTGGATGAGCGCGATGCAGCGGCATTTATCAAGAACAGGATGGCAGGTGAGTACAGGATCCTCCACGTGTTTAATGCTAGCACTTTCCACGGAGATCGATCCTTCTTTTTTTTACTATTGAATGGCAAGGGTCCCTCGGAGCTCGATAAGGAGGAGCGAAGGCGGCTTGAATACATAGCTATTCTTAAATATAAAGCCATAAATATTGAGGAGATCTCGGGGCTCCTAGGTAAGCCAACGGGCTAAAGTCGCGATTTACATCTTAAGTATGAATGCCCGTTACCTGCCTTGGGCGAAGCCGAGGGCTACCGATTCCGTTCGGCCCCTTCAGCATTCAGAGGCTTCCAAGCCCGCACTGCCCTGATGCCTCGCTCCCGCACTGCCTCGCCGAAAGACACCTCCGCCTCCCTCGGTTTCGAAGCCAAGCTCTGGCTCGCCGCCAACAAGCCCCGCAACAACATGGACGCCGCGGAGTACAAGCACGTCGCCCTCGGGCTCATCTTCCTCAAGTACCTCTCCGATAAATTCGAGAAGCACCACGATGGAACCTCGAGCGCGGGCTGGAAAAGGCGTCGTCACGTGGTTTCCAGCCCTTCGCGGCAACAGGTGCGGACAATCGCCTAGCGCAACCGCCGCCAGGTGGCGAGGCCCAGGATGAGGACGCCCGCAAACAGCCCATATGTCGACGGCTCGGGGATGGCGCTGGTGGAGACGGAGAGGATGCCGGCGGTATAGAGAGCGCTGGTGTTCCACGCGAGGCCGCTGGAGAGGGCGGGAAGATTTAGAGTGGCGAACGCGCCGCTCGAGGTGGCGGTGGAGAAATCGAAGACGTCGAACATGTGGCCGGCGGCGGGGGTGAAGCCGTTGAGGAGCGAGACGGTGAGCGTGCCGCCGAAGATGAGGGGACCGCCGACGGTGATCGCGTCGTAGGCGGTGCCGCGGAGGCCGGTGGCGGCGAACTCGAGCAGCGTGGAGCCGGTGAGGGAGAGGTTGCCGGAGATGTTGAGGTGGCCGGGGCTGCTGCCGGGGGCGAGCACACCGCCGGAGAGGATGGTGAGCGAGGCGAGCGTACCCGTACCGCTGATACGCCCGCCGGATTGCACGGTGGTTGGGCCGGTGAAGGTGGCGCCGGTCGTATCGAGGCTGCCGTTATTGGCGACGACGGTGGTGCCGGCCATGGTGCCGCCGAAGCTCGCCGAACCGCTGAGGGTCGCGGTGCCCGTGTAGGCGGAGAGGCCCTTGAGCAAACCTCCTTGCGCCATGATGGCGTTGAGGGCGGATTTGCCGTTGAGGTCGAGCGTGCCGCCGGTGACGGAGATCGCTCCCGTGCCGAAGGCGCCAGCGTCGCCGGCGATGAGCGTGCCGGTGGAGAGCGTGGTGCCGCCGGTGTAGGTATTGTGGCGCGAGAGCGTGAGAATGCCGCTTCCTGTCTTGGTGATGCGCCCGTTGCCGGAGATAGAGCCGCTCACGGCCACATCGTTGCCGTTGGTGTCGAAAGTCGCACCGCTGGCGCCGATGGGGTTGAGCCGCGTGGAAATATCGAGACTGTTGCCTGCGCTCCATCGGAGACCGCCACCGTTGATCGTGATATTGCCGGAGCCAAAATTATCCAGACTGGTGAACTGGATAAGCCCGCCGGTGATGGTGGTATTGCTGGTGAAGGTGTTGGTACCAGCGAGAACGAGCGTGCCGGCGCCCCGCTTGGTGATGGTGCCGTTGCCGGACAGCGTGCGGGCCTCGGTGACGAGCCCGGTAAAATCATAGGCGATGGCGGCGCCGGAGCCGATCGTGACACTGCCGGTGGAGGGCAGGGAGATAGTGCCGGCGCCAATACCGAATTGCAGCGTGCCCGCCGAGATGACTGTGCCGCCGGTGTAGGTGGACGTGCCGGGGAGGCGGAGAGTGCCGACGCCGAGTTTGGTGAGGGCGAGGCTATTGGCGCCGCCGTTGGGATCGACCAGGCCAGAGGTGAGGGTAAAGATACCGCCGGAGGCGCCGCTCGTATCGAGGCCCAAGCTGGCGCCGGATTTGAATCCGCCGGTAGCGGTGCCGAGCGCGGCCAGAGTAGCGATATTCCCAGCGGTGAATTGCCCTGAGCCACCGACGCTGAAGGCCGCGGTGGCGCCGGGTTCGATAATAATATTTGCCGCCGTCCAGTTCGAGGTGACGTTGTTATAGAGCGATGCCTGGCTGCCGAATTGGAGCGTGCCTTCCGCGATCCTGGTCGTGCCACCGAGGGTGCTGGTGCCGGTAACCGTCCAATGGCTGGCGCCATTTTTAACCAGCTGGGTAAAACCGAAATAAGTGCCGCCGGCTCCGATCGTGCCGGTGAGTGTCGAGGAGCTTCCGCCACCTAAGACCAGGGTACTGTTCTCTCCCCCGCCACCACTCACATTTCCCGTAATTTGTGAACCCGCGCGAAGCTCCAGGGTGCTATTGGCACCAAGGTAGATGGCCACGGTGCCGTTCCCAGTAATGGTGCCACTGTTGATGATGGTCGTCCCCGTGCCGGTGCTGATCGCCGCAGCCTGGGCCGCGCCTGTCCCTACCCGGATGGTGCCGGTATTGGTGAGCGTGGAATTGGCTCCAAGTATAACGGCGGTAGGTCCCGTACCTGTGTCAGGCACATTCGCGGCGCGATTGCCCGCGGCGATGGTGCCGGTGTTGCTGACGGTGGTATTGTTTAGGGCCCGAAGTCCGATACCGCCTGCGCCATATCCATTCGATTCGCTGAGGCCAGAGCCGGCATTACCTCCGGCGATGGTGCCGGCGTTGCTTACGATGCTATTGGCCTCGAGCCACAGCCCGTAACCTCCACTGCCACCCGCGCGTCGAAAGCCTCCCGCGCCACCGTTACCGCCACGAATCGCAGCGCCGCTGCTTTCCAGGGTCACTGTCGCATTGGCACCGAAACTGGCGCCCCGGGCACCATTACCACCGTCACCACCTGGGGAGGAAAAGGGCCCCACCGGAGCGCCGTCGCCACCCCTGCCGCCGTTCAACGCGCCACTGAGGAGCAAGGTGGAGCGGGAGCCGAAATCTGCGCCGTTGCTTCCCGCTTCGCCTGGCGAGTAAGCGCCAACGCCGTTGCTGCCGGTGCGGCCTGAAGACGTCGCGGAAGTCCCCAGTTGCAACGTGGTGCGGGCGGCGGCACTGATCGTGCCGCTGATGTTGGCGAACCCCACGATGTTCAGCCTGTCGGCTGCAAGCGTGGTGCCACCGGAATATGAGAGCGAACCTGTCAGCGTCAGTGTGCCCGACCCCGATTTCGTGAGAGAGGCGGAGCCGGTGAGGTTCGTAGGAAGAGACAGGGAGCCGGTGGAGTCGTAGCTGTAGACGCCACTTCCCGTGATCGTGCCCGCACCACTGGCCCGGGTAAGCGCGAAGCCGTAGGTGGCGGAGTCGAGCGTGGCGCCCGCGGAGATCGAGACACTGCCCGAGCCGAGGGCGGAGGCGTGGCCCATCACGAGGGTGCCAGCGGAGATCGTGGTGATGCCGGTGTAAGTGTTGTTGCCGCTGAGGGTCTGGGTGCCGGTGCCCGCTTTGGTGAAGGAGCCGGGGTGGGCGGGTTCGGTGTCGGCGAGGATGCCGCTGAAGATGCCGGAGCCGTTGTTCACACCGAAGGTGAAGCTCTGGTAGCCGCTGCCGTTGAAGCCGGAGCGGATGGCGCCCTCGCCGGTGAGGGCGTCGACGCGGACATTGGCCTCGACGCCGCTGAAGGTGGCGCCGGAGGCGACGTGGAGGCTGGAGAGATTGTTGGTCCAGTTTTCGTTGCCGAACGAGCCGCCGCCAAACTCGCCAACTTGCACGTCGATGAGGCTGCCCGCGCCGAGGGCGAAGGCGGCGCTGGGGCCGGTCCAGCGGATGTTGCCGCTGCCGGTTTTCACGAGCGTGCCGCCGCCGGTGAAAGTGACATCCGACCCGTAGTCACGACCCGAGGAATTGAGCTCGAGCGTGGCGCCGGAGCCAAGGGTGAAGGAGGGCGAGGTGAGATCGCCGGTGAAAATGAGCCGGCCGCCGGAGACGGTGGTGGCGCCGGTGTAGGTGTTGTTGCCAGAGAGCGTGAGAGCGCCGGACCCGGCCTTGGTCACAGCGCCGGTGCCGGAGATCGCGCCGGAGTAGTCCACGCTGCCGGAGTGGTCGAAGATGAGGGCGGCACTATTGACGATGTTGCCCAGGACCGAGCCGCTGGCGCCCCCATTGCCAAGCTGGAGCGTGCCGGCGGAGATCGTGGTGCCGCCCGTGTACGAACGCGCTCCGGTGAGGACGAGGGTGCCCCCGCCCACCTTGGTAAGGCTGCGCGCGCCACCGGTTTCACCCAGCGCGCCGGAGAGCGTAAGTGTGCCGCCGCTCGCGGTGCCAATGCTGGTGTTCCCCGCCAGGGTGATCGTGCCGGCATGCGACGCGGTGCCCGTCCCGGCCACCGCGCCGGCGGAGGCCGCCCCATCGCCGCTGAGCGTGAGCGCCTCGGCCCCCAAGGCCACGCCGCTGAGCAGGAGCGTCGCGCCGGAATTCACCGTGGTGCCGCCAGCCGTGCTGCCGAGCGCGCCCGCGTGCGTGAGCACCAGCGTGCCGCCCTCGACCGTCATGGTGCCGGTAAATGAGCTCGCGCCCGCGAGCGTCTGCGTGCCGGCGCCCGCTTTCACGTAGTTGCCGGGGATCACGCCGTCGCTGTCGGCGAGCGCGCCGGAAAACGTGCCGGTGCCGCCATTCACCCCGAACGCGAAGGCCTGATAGCCCTCTCCATTATAGCCCGATGAAATCGTCCCGGCGCCGCTCAGCGCATCGACGCGCACGTTGGCCTCCACTCCCGCGAACATCGCCCCTGCCGCCACATTGAGCCGCGCGAGATTCTGGGTCCAATCCTCGTTCGCAAAAGCGCCACCGCTCAGCGTGCCGCCCTGCACGTCGATCAGGCTCCCCGCGCCCAGCGCAAACGTCGCGACCGAGCCTCCCCACACGGCGAGAGTGCTCCCCGTTTTGCGCAGCGTGCCGCTCCCCGTGAACGCGGTGCTCCCGCTGTAGCTCGTATCCGCGGCCGGCGCGAGCTCGAGCACCGCCTCCGCCCCGATCGCAAAGGCCCCGGAACGCGAATCGCCCGCGAGCACCAGCGTGCCGCCGGAGATGGTCGTGTTGCCGGTGTAGGTATTGTTGGCCGTGAGGATCTGCGTCCCGGCACCGGTCTTCACGAGCCCGTCGCTGCCGGTGATGACGGTGTCGCTGCTCTGGCTGCCGGTTGGGACGTGGAAGGTCGCCTGCCCGCGCAGCGAGAGCGCCGCCAGCACCAAGGCCCCCATGGACCCGAGCCTGCGGATGAAACCCAAACGGCTGCCGACCCGCGGGATTCGCAAATGCATGGCGCGGACCATGCGAGCAGCCCAAGGCCTGACGAGTATCTTAACTGAGCCTTAACACAGCCATATCCACGAGCGGGAATGCCGCGCTAAGCTGCGATAATTCCGGCGACGCGACGCCACATGCTGCGTAGCACCGTAGACTTTCCTGCGTTGTTTTTTTCCAACGACGACGTTGATTCCCGGAGAGAATTCGAACACGCGCTCACCATCGAAGCAACGGACGTCCGCGAGCGTTAGTTTCGAAATTCGCATTTCTGGTCGAGGTGGAGTTTTGGGGTAGACTGCTAGCCGTTACTGAGACCGATAACCTGACTGCCTTAGTTTACCCGTCAAAATTCATCCGCATGTACGTTGTTATATGACCATCGTCCGCGATAATGCAGGCGAGGGGTAGCAGCCACGAGGACCCTTTCCAAACGATTAGGTCCACGTCGCCACATTGCGGCTCAGCAGACTTCAGAATAGATCTCAGGCGGTTCATTGAAGTCCCCTTTTCATGTCCAATTTTCTCCATCGGGGCTGTTAGTTTGTGCCGCCGATTTGGTGCGGCGCCATTCCCACGCATCCCACTTTCAGCCAATTTCCCTTTCATGCTCACCCGCCTCCTGTTCGTCCTGACGCTTCTGCGCTGCTCCCTGCTCGTTGCCGCCGAGCCACCGGCGCGGCCCAATATCCTCTTCCTCGCGGTCGACGACCTTCGGCCTCAGCTCGGGTGCTACGGCGTCGAGTGGATGCAGACGCCGCACATCGATGCTCTCGCGCGCTCGGCGGTGCGCTTCGACCGGCACTATGTGCAGATGGCCGTCTGCATCCCGTCGCGGGTCGCGCTGCTCACCTCGCTGCGCAGCGAGCGCACGCGCCAGGTCTATGGGCCGATGCGCTGGCAAAATGTGGCCGGAGCGCGGCCGCTCGGCGCGTATTTCCGCGAGCACGGCTACACGGCGGTGTCGCTGGGAAAAATCTGGCACGCCGAGGGCGAGCCGAACGGCGATACGTTCGACCGCGTCTGGGCTCCTCCCGCGGGCGCGTATGCCTCAGCGGCAAATCGCGCGGCCGATCAGGAGAGCCGCGCCGCCGGCAAACGCGGGTCGAAGAAGAAGGGCAAAGCCGCCGGTGCCGAGGCCAGCGCCGGTCCGCTGCCCCCGATCACCGAGGCGGCGGACGAACCCGACGACGCGTATCCGGATGGGCGCACCGCTGCCGAGGCCGTCACCGAACTTCGCCGCCTTGCCGGTGCCGACAAGCCCTTCGTCCTCGCCGTCGGCTTTCATAAACCGCATCTGCCCTTTGTTGCGCCGAAGCAGTATTGGGACCGCTATGATGCCGCGAAGATCCCGCTCGCCGCGCAGCGCGATTTTCCGCGCGCCATGGCGCCCATCGCCTTCAGCGGGCATCCGAATTTCTTCAACTACGACTATGGCTCCTATGCGCCCCTGGTTAAAAACTCGCCGATGCCCGACGCCACCGCGCGGCACCTGATCCACGCCTACGCCGCCGCTGTCAGCTTTATGGATGCGCAGGTCGGCCGCGTCCTCGCCGAGCTCGAGCGCCTCGGCCTCGCGCGCAATACCATCGTCGTACTCTGGGGCGATCACGGCTTCCACCTCGGCGACGTCGGCCACTGGGGCAAGCAGACCAATTTCGAGGGCGCCACGCGCTCGCCGCTCCTCATCCGCGCCCCGGGCGTGAGCCGTCCCGGAGTATCCTCCGCGCTCGTCGAGACCGTGGATATTTTTCCCACGCTCGCCGATCTCGCCGGCCTCCCCGCGCTCCCCGTCTCGGATGGCGCGAGCCTTCGCGCCTGGCTGCGCGATCCCGCGGCGCCTTCGCGCGCCGCCGCGTACCATGTGTTTACCCGGCCGCCCGTGGAGGGTTCACGCGAGACCACCATCGGCTTCGCCGTGCGCACCGCGGACGCCCGCTATATCGAATGGCGCAGCGGCTGGTCGCTCGCGGGTCCGCTCGTCGCGACCGAGTACTACCGTTACCGGCCAGGTCATTTCGAGGAAGAAGAGAACCTCGCCGCCGATCCCACGCGCGCCACCGAGATCTCCGCCGTCGCCAAGCTCCTACGCGCAAATCCGGCCTGGCAGGCGAAATAAGGCGTGCGAGCGAACATTACCGGACTCAACGAGCCATTGCCCTCGAGTGCTGGCCACGATTCGATGCCAGTGTTGGCGCTCGCGCGTTGAAGTTGCTCGTCCTGCGTCGCGCATCTCTCGAACGGCAAATGCGCTTTCGTTTGGTCTGGCCGGCCACGAAGATGCAGTATGTGAAGCATGAGTTCCGGCAATTCCTCATCGACCCCGGTGCGCACAGTTCTCGAAAAAATGCCTGACACTACACCCCACTCCTCCTTGACGTCAGGCAGCGACACTATGGACGAGTTTCTCAGAGCGACGGATATCATCGACAGCACCCATCCCACGATCGTTGCTGCGGTTGGGGACATCGTGGGTGAGGCCAAAGCCGACGAAGATGTCGCTCGCCGCTGCTTCACGTGGGTTCGGGATTCCGTGCGGCACAGTTCGGACCACCCACTTCCGGTCGTCACCTGCATGGCTTCGGACGTCCTGAAGCATCGGGCGGGCTTCTGTTATGCGAAGAGCCATTTGCTCGCCGCCTTGCTGCGAGCTCGCGGGATTCCCGCTGCACTGTGTTATCAGCGGTTGGCCTTCGACAGCACCGCATCGAGCTTCTTCCTTCACGGACTCGTTGCGGTCTACCTCCAGCGCTACGGCTGGTATCGGGTGGACCCGCGGGGCGACAAACCCGGTATTTCTTCCGGCTTCAATCCGCCGCTCGAGTATCTGCCCTACACCCCGAAGTTGGCAGGCGAGATGGACGTTCCCGGACGATTCCCGGATGCACTGGCCTGTGTCGTGGGCACGCTTCGCCAATGGCCCACCGCGGCAGACGTTCGTGCAAATCTACCAGACTATATGCCAGAAGCCTAACAAGGCATCACGGCCTATCTTATAACGGCTATATCGTTCGTCCGCTGTTTGATTTCCAACTGTGGAAAGGTCCGTCGCTAACTGCAGAGCCGAGAAGGCCGCTTGGTCGTAAACAGGATCGCTCCAGCCCTTACTTCGTCGCCTTCGCCTTCGAGCTGCTTTGCTTCGCTTTCTCCAGCATGCCGCGAACGCGGCCCTGTTCCTTCGCCAGCGCTGCGGGCGGCACGGGCAGCGGTACGAAATTGGGATCGGGCGTCACCTTCTCCGCCGCGGGGATCGTGCGCATACGCAGATTGCGGAACGCTACGTCCTGGCCGTGATCCTGCAGGAGGAGCTTGCCGCCACGCCCCGTGAGATCGCCCCCGCGAATCGTCAGTAGCTCGACCTCCTTCGCCCACTTCGGATCGGTGTAGTCGAACGATAGCACGCGCTCCTCGTTCAGCCAGTGTTCGATGACCGTGCCCTTGCACTTGATCCGGGCCGTATTCCATTCGCCGACCGGGCGGGTGGCGCGCTTGCTCGGCCCCATGCAGAAGAAGATCGAGGCCGCCGACTGGCGCGGATTGTCGCCATGGCCGGGGTGGGCGTCATCGAGCACCTGATACTCCACCTGCCCGGGGCGGTAGTAGACGCCGCTGTTGCAGTCCTTCGAGACCTTCCACTCGAAGCGCAGCTCGAAGTCATCGGGCACCAGCTGTTTTTCGTAAGTCAGATTCCCACTGGGCCGCACGCGGGCAAACGCCCCATCCTGGATTTCCCAATTGCCGCCATGCTTCCAACCGTCGAAGGACTTGCCATCCGACAGGGCGACAAAGCCGAGCTTCGATTCGGCGGGGTCGAGCGCGGCGGCGCGTAGCGAGCTCGCGAGCACGAGCAAGGTGAGAACGATTTTGAGGTTCATGAAAGAGGAAGAGAGGTGGATAACGGCTATGGACGCACCAGCGCGGAGGGACGAAGGGTCGGAGCCGCGCGTTATTTCGGCTTCGACAGCTTGGCGATGAATTCCACGAGCGCATCGATCTGCGTATCGTTGAGCATCGCGCCGAGCGGTGGCATCAGGTTCTCGGCGTAGCCTTCCGCGAGGAGCGCGTTGGGCTCGAGGATGGATTCGCGCAGGTAGGCGGCATCCGCACGCACCTCCCGGACTTTGCCGTCGGCGGGGTCGTGGATTTTTCGCTTCGAGCCCGCCAGCCCGCGGAAGGTCGGGCCAACGAGTTTCGTGCCATCGAGGCTGTGACACGCAGAGCAGAACGTTTGAAATAAACTGCGCCCCGTCTCGACACCGGAGAAGCGGAAATGCGGTGTCGCGGCGATCCTGGCCTGCGCCGGCACCGGCTGCACCGAGCCCGGGATGCCCTGCGGGATGCGGTTAACCGTATACCACAACTCACCTGCCCAAAGGGCCTGCCCACCCTGCGCCGCCAGAGACTGCGGCAGGCGCACGTGCACGACTTCGCCCACGGTCAAGCCGGGCAGTTCGAGAAAGACGCGCCGCCGGTCCGTCGCGACTGTAGCCGAGCGCACCTCCGCGCGACGATACCGGACCTTGGGACCGCCGTAGGTCTGCGTGGCTTGATAGCCCCACTGCGAGACGAGATAGCCGGCGGGATCCCAGCCACTCCCCTCCGCCAGCGGCAGCGTGAATTCGATCTCGATCCCATTCGACCGCAGCCGCGCGGCGAGCGGCTCGAAGACCTCTTTTCCCGAGTAGCTGATGCGCGTGAGCCCGCTGACGCGATCGATGAATCCCCAATCCTGCCCGCGCGCGATCGCGCCCGCGTACAGCTCGCCCGACGGGGTGAGCGCGAACCGGTGAAACAGGTGGCTGAACCCTTGTGAAAAGGGAAACGCCACGCCCTGCATCACACCGTCGACCTCTTCCAGGAAGACCCGCTGGAGCCCACCGAACGTCGCATCGCCATAGACGACATGCCCCGCGTAAGGCCCCCACCCTGCCGGCAGCAACATCGGCTGCGTAGGCGAAGCGGCGATCTCGCCGTGCGGCAACCATACGGCGGGAGCGGTGGCCGGCTGTCGATCGAAGGGATGCCACGGCGGACGGCTCCGAAAATTGAAAAACGCGCCTTGCTGCACATGCACCAGCTTGTCGGCCGGCAGCCACTCGCCTTGGTTATCCGTGACGAGCAACGCATCGCGCGACCCGAGGCCGATGCCGTCCGGCGAGCGCAGGCCGCCGGCCACGATCTCGGTCGCACCCGTGTCGATGTGGACTTTGATGACGCTGCCCCGCAGCGGCGCCTGGCGATTGTCGTCGCCCCGGTAGCCCATCGCCACGCTGGAACAAAAATAGAGATGCTCGTCCCGCACCACGGCGCCAAACAGGTATTCGTGCGAGTCCATCGTGCCCGGCCAGCCCTGCGAAAGACAGCGGTAGGTTTCAAACGTCCCGTCGCCGTCCTCGTCGATCAGCTCGGTGGCATCGTTTTTCTCGGTCACGAAAATGCGGTTGCCGGAGACGGCGAGGCCCATCGGCTCGGAGAGTCCCTGCGCGATGCGGCGGAAGGGCGGCGCTCCCTCCGCGGGAATCGCCTCGAGATCGAGCGCCAGCAAATCGCCCTCCCAGGTCGTGAAAAGCAACTCACGCGGCCCGCGCATCGCCATGCCGCTGATGCGCAGGGTGCGCCCCTCCGGCCGGAGATTGCGCACAACGAGAGCGGGATGCACTCCCGCGAGTTTTTTCCCAAAGCCCGGCGCGCCTTCCGCGATCGGGGGATCTGCCTGCGGACCGAGCAGCGCCACATTGCCGGGCTTCGCGCCCGCCACGATGAGCTTTCGGAAGTGGACCGCGTGGCCATATTTCGTGCCGGAGGGCGGCACCAGTTGCACCAGCACCGGCAGCCCCGCCCGCAGCCGAAATGTCCCGATCGCCTCACGGCCCCACACGCCCTCGCCGGTCGGCTTCACCTCCCAAAAGCGGTCCACGCCATCGAACGAGAGCTGGTAGTCCTGGTTCAGCGGTTTGGCGCACGCATACTCGATGAAGACGGTAACCTCCTCCTCCGCTTGCGCCGTTATATACCAGGCGAGCACCGCACCGCGCCCTCGCGTGATCTCCAGCACCTCGCCGTTCCACACGTTGGGCCCTTTCGAAAATATCGCCTTCGCGGGCAGGTCGAGCTCGCGGCCAGGCTCGGCTCCCGCAGCAGGAGCCCCGCCGCTGCCGGCGAGCCCCATGGCAAACGCGAAGAGGAGAACAAGGGGGCGCACTCTCATGGTAGCGTGAAGCGATGCCAGTCGGCGCCGACCAGCGCCGGCGCGGAGGTCTTTCCCCTCGCAGTCAGCGTCCACGCTTGCCGCATCGTGGGCGGAGGCAGCAGCGCCTCGCCGGCAGCGAGCGACTCCACGCGGAGTTCCCGGACCACGCGGTCCGGCGCCGGCGCTCCCGCCCGCGCGATGCGTTCCCGCAGTTTCAGCACGCCGGTGTCGTGCTTCAGTTCCCAAGCGAGTTCGAAATAGGTCTCCCGTTGCGAGCAGCCCAGATATCGGACCGCGAGCGACACGGTCTGGCCGGACCGCTGGAGCTGCCATGTGTCGTTGGAGGAGTCGTCGAACCACATCGTGCCGGACGCCCGGGCCACGAACACCGCCATGAGCACACCCGGCTTGCCCGCGGGCGCCTGCCACACCTTGAAGGCCTTGGCCTGCTCGAGATCGTAGCCCAGCCAGACATCGCTGCCCTGCCGCAGCGAAAGCGAACGCGGACGACCGCCCAGGCTGTAGCGATTGATCACCTCGCGATCGAATGGCAACGTCGCGCCGGCCACACTAGCCGCGCTAGCCGCACCGGCCACGCCAGCAGCCTTATCCGCTGCACTCGCGGGCGCAGGCGCAGCGGCGGCAAAGGGCGCAGCGCACAGGAGCGCGCCGATCAAGATGAGAGGGTACTTCAAGATTTTTCTCCGCTTCAGAAACGCCCGCTCACGCCAAACTTCACCTCGGCGGTGAAGAGATCCGCGCCACGCTTGCGCTCGGGGATGTAGATGTAGGGATTGTCGCCCAAGGTGTCGCTCAGGGCATTGATCACGTCGACGAACAGCGTGAGCTTGGGGCTGAGCGCATACGCTGCGTTGAAGTCCACGCGTCGCTTCGAGTAGTTGTATTGGCGGAGCGCGACATTGGCGTTGAGGGTGTTGCCGAGAGCGCGGCTGTTGTAGTTGTACTGCGCCCGCAATGTCCAGCCGCGCTGGATATACGAGAGGCCGAGATTCCCCGACTGCGGGATGAAACCGGGCACCTGCCCGGTCTGGACGGTCGTGCCGACCGTGCCGTAGTCGCCCTCGGTCTGCAGCCAGGTGTGGTTGGCGTAGACGCCGAAGCCGCGCCAGAAACCGGGCAGCTTGGAGAACTGCTGCTGGTAGCTGACCTCGACGCCACGAATCCGCGCGGAGCCGCCGTTGGCCTGCGTGGTCAGGGTGTAGCCCGCGTAGTCGCCGCCGAACCCATTGTCCGCTCCCGCCGCGATGAGGCCCCGGTCCGTCATGAAAATGAAATCGTCGATCTCCTTCATGAACGCGCCGACCGTGAACATGCCCGCGGGCTTGAAGTAATACTCGAGCGTCACGTCGAAATTATCCGAGCGCTGCGGCCGCAGGCTGGTGTTGTTCGCCGTCACCCGCTGCGCCGCATCATTCACCGAATCGTTGGGAATGATCGTCGTGAAATTGGGCCGGCCGATGCCCGTCGAGTAACTGGCGCGCGCAAGCAGGCCGGCGGAGACATCGTATTTGAAATGGAGGCCGGGGAAGACATTACGATAGTCGCTCCGGTTGCTCCGGCGATTGCCGTATTCCGCCTGTGTGCGGCGGAGATTCTCCGCTTCGGTCACCGTGCCGACCCAGGCGAGCCGGCGGGCGCGCTCCTCGGTCGAGATCGCCTGAAAGCTGCCGATGCCCTGGACATGCGTCTCCTCGGCGCGAAGGCCGGCCAGGACATTCAGGCGCCGGAGCTGCGCCCCTGCCATCACATAGGCCGCATAAACCGCCTCCGAGGCGTTGCGATCGTTGATCAACTCGTTGCGCAGCGTGACGACCCGATCGAGCGTGAACGAGGACGGGGTGTTCTCCAGCTCGTAGAGCACCGTCGGAATGTGAAAGAAGCGCGTGCTCGGCATCGTCCCGCGCAACGCCTTTGGCTGGTAGGTGTACGACTGGTCGACGAAGCGCGCCAGCGCCGCGCCGCGCGGTCCGACGTAGTTGTAGCTCGGACGGGTGAAAAACTGCTCCGGGTCCTGGATGCGAAAGCGCAACCCGGTCTGCACGTAGACGGGCAGCGAGGTCGGCAGGGTCTGCTTGAAATTCAACTGCCCACCCCAGATCGTTTCCTTCTTCAAGTCGTGATTGAAGCCGACGGAGGGGAAATTGAAATTGGCCGCATTGGTGATGTCCGGCCCGCTGATCTGCTGGAATGTGGCGCCCGCGGGATTGTCGGGATCCGGCAGGTCGCGATTGAAACGGAACCCCACCCCGGTGACGGTGGGCGTGAGATTCACCCGGTCCTCGATGCCGCGCGAGGTGGAGAAGTTCAGGTTGAAGTCCAGCTTCGCCGTCGCGAACCGGCGATCGCCGCCAAGATGGACATTATATCCGTTCTGGTCGCGTGTGCGGTCGAACTGCGTAAACTGAAAGGTCTGGTTGATCGTCTCCGTGACGGTGTAGGTCCAACCGGGCAGGAGCGTCGCCACCTGATTCGTCGCGCTGCGCGGAACGCCCGCTGCATCGAAGTGATCGAACACCACGCCCGTGAAGCCGGCGAAGGCATTGCGGCGGCGGAACAGGCGGTCGTGATTTCCCGAATACATCAGGTTCACGTACACCGTGGTGTTGGCGCTCCACCGATAGTCGAAGCGCAGGCCCGCGCCGCCCCGCTTGTTCTCGAAGTAGTCCTCGCCCGCGCTCGAAAGCGTATAGTAGGCCGGTCGGTCGGTCGCGAGCGTGCCCTCCCACGCGCCGAAGATGGTGTCGCGCGGATTGCTGTTCGAGTTGAAGCTGGCGGTGAAAATCACGCCGAGCCTCTGCTCCCGTCCCACCGTATCGGAGACCATGAAGCTGGCCGTGGGCCGGAACGTCTTGCGCCCGGTGTTGTAAGAGTTGCCGATTTTATAGGTGGCGAGCAGCCCCTTCTGGTTGAAGGCGCTCTTGGTTTTCAGGTTCACGCTGCCGCCGATGGAGTCCGCATCCATGTCGGGCGTGGGCGCCTTGGTCACCTCGATGGAATCGATCAACGAAGCGGGGAATTTGTCGATTTCGAAGGCACGGCCGAGCCCGCCCTGCGTGCCGCCGCTCGCCGTGCGTGTGCCGTCGACGGTGACGGCGTTCATGTTGGGATCGACGCCGCGGATGCGGATGAAGTTCACATTGCCCTCGGGTGCGTCGCCCGTGATGCCCGGCACCCGGAGCAGGAAGTTGCCGATATTTTCGTCCGCCACGCTGCCGAACGTGTCGGCCGAGAGCACGTTCTTCACGTTGGGCGCGTTGCGCTGCAACTGCGCCGCGAGCGCGGAGCCCTCGCGCTCACCCGCGACCACGAACGTCTCGAGCTGGTAGATGCCGGCCGTGAGCGCGATCTCGGGGGTGGCCGTCGCGCCGGCCGCCACCACCACATCCACCGTTTTCGAATCCGTACCGGTGTGGGAGACCAGCAGTTCGTAACGCTGCGGCGGCAGCCGGGAAAAAGTGAAGCTACCGTCGCGACTGGTGAGGGTCGTGCGCCCCAGCGGCTGCAAGACGACATTGGCGCCTTCGAGATAGGCGCCGGTGGCTTCATTGCGCACGCGGCCGGAGATCGTGCCCGTCTCCTGGACGGGGCTGGACGTTTGCGCCGCGGCGGCGCGCTGCAGTGCGAGCGGAGCGGGGCAAAGTGAAGCCAGCAGGGTAAGTACAAACAAGTGCCGTGAATTCATGCGGGGCGAGGGGTTGGGGCATATATCGACCGCGACGCGTCGTCGCGCGATTCCGTCGGGCTGTTATGATAACAGAAATGCCACACCGTTGAGCGGGCCCGCGTTGCCGGGAGCGGCCGCCGCCTTCGGCCCGAGATTTTGTTAGCATAACAGCCCGGTGGCTTTGCGACTCGCCCGCCGACATGCGGAGTTCCGACAGCTTAACCGTTTCTCGTTGAGAAACGGGATACTCCTTTCGGCCTCCGGCCTACCCCACCCCATGATCTCGCTCCGCTCCAGCCGTCTATTGTCCTTTGTCATCGCCGGATTTCTCACCGTTCCCCTGGTGAGTTCCGCGCAAACCAAACCGGCCACCTCCTCCCCCGCCGCGAATGGCGCCACCGATGTGGTCGACCTCAGCCCCTTTGTCGTTTCCGCGGATTCGGTGAATGGCTACACGGCCTCGCAGACGCTCTCGGGCACGCGGCTCCGCTCGGAGGCGCGCGACGTTGGCACCGCGATGACCATTCTCACGCCTGAGTTTCTCGACGACATCGGTGCCACGGATATCACGAGCGCCTTCGACTTTGTCCCGAGCACGGAGACCTACCGGCTCAGCGCCACCGACACGGATGGCAATTCCTCGCGTTCGGGCAACACCTACACCGTGCGCGGTTTTCAATCCAGCTCGCTGAGCCTGAATTTTTTCACGACGAACGTGAGAATCGACCGCTACAACACCGAGTCGTTCAGCTTCAACCGCGGCCCGAATTCCATCCTCTTCGGCGCCGGCTCACCCGGCGGATTGATCGATGCGGCGACGAAGCAGGCAAACTTCCGCGGGAATCGCACGCACTTGGAAGTGAGGCTCAGCGACGTGGGACCCGGCTCGAAGCGCTTCACCTTCGACCAGAATTTCGGCTTCAAGGCGAAGCGCTTCGCGGTGCGGGTGGCAGGCGTGTATCAAGACGGCTCCACGCCGCAGACGCCCTCGCGGGACGATCGAAGGGCGCTCTTCCTGACCGCGACCAAGCAGCTATTCTCCGACACTACGGTCCGCGTGAACGCCGAGCGCGGAACCACCGATCGCCTGCCCGGCCGTCAGTATGTGGTCTACGATCGCTACACTCCCTGGGTAAAAGCCGGCAAGCCGCTGGTGACCGGGACGCGAGCGCCGCTCGATCGCACGGGCCTCGTCGCCACGGGCGCCAACTACCTCGTGAAGGTCGAGGGCACCGATCTCCCGGTGATGAACTGGGGCGGCCTCTGGCGTGGGGCCAACCCCACCGTCGCCGGCACCGCCCGCACGGACATCAGTTTCGGCGACGAATCGATCCTCCCGTATGAGACCAACGTCGGTGGCCCCAAGGACCTCGTGCACTACGATTATCAGACGTACTCCGCCTTTATCGAACAGCGGATCGGCGACAAGTTGGCGATCGAGATTGCGGCCCAGTATGAGCCGGTGAAACGCGACGAACTCATCACGTCGCGCGGGCTGGATTATTCCATTCTCGCCGACGCGAGCGCGACGCTGCCGGATGGGAGTCCGAATCCCTACGCCGGGATGCCTTTCATCGAGAATGGCAACAGCCCGCTGCCCTCGGATCAGACCTTCGAGAATCGTCAGGCACGGATCACTGCGTCGTACGAGTTGGACCTGCGCAGCAAAGGCGGCAAATGGCTCAACCTCGGCCGCTATCAGCTGGCGGGGATGGCCAGCACGTCGTGGGAGGAGATGACGTATATGAACTACGCCGAGCTGAATCTGGTGGGGAATCCCTTGATCTCGAATGCCGCGAATCGCATTCACCGCCGGACTTATCTGCTCCCGGGTGGCCCGCAGCATTACAATCCCAGTTACAATGTGATCCAGCAGGCCGCCGGGGCGACTCCCGCGATCACGCCTGCGGTCAGCAGCGGCTGGCGACGAGTCGCCGCGGCGCGGCACACTTATGAGAAGATCGCGTCGCTGATGTTTGTCGGCCAGGCCCACTATCTCGACGACCGGCTGGTGATCACCTACGGCGTCCGCCAGGATAAATCGAACATCAAGGCGGAGAACTACACGGCCGCCGCCGATGGCACCTACTCGCCGTGGGACCAGGGCGGGCGCTGGGTGGCTCCGGTATACGCCACCGCGCCGACCCGGACGCTCGGCGGAGTCGCGCACCTGACGAAGAACTTCAGCGTGTACTATAATACGTCGGACAATTTTGAGCCGCCGGGCGGAAACACCATCAACGTGTGGCAGGAGATCGTTCCTCCCGCCAAGGGCACCGGCTACGACGCGGGATTGAAGGTTTCTCTGTTCGGTGGGCGACTGCTCGGCTCGGTGGGCTATTTCGAAACCACGAAGGAGAACGAAGGCAACTCCACGCTTACCTCCCAAGGCAACAAGAGCGCGGTCATTGCCTCGCTATGGGAAGCGACCGATCCCTCCAAGGCGCCGGGACGAAATGACTGGGTCGGTCTGCGCGATATCGCTGCGCACGGCATGGAAGCGCAGTTTGTCTTCACGCCCACACCCAGTTGGCGCATCAGCGTCAGCGGTTCGCGCAACATTACTAAATCCTCCAACCTGGTGCCGGAGCTGATCGCATATATCGCGACGCATCGCCCCGTCTGGGAAGCCAACCTCAATCGTCCCGCAGTCAGTAATTTCGGGACGACGGTGGGGCAGGTGCTGGCGAGCCTCGATAATTCCATGGCGCTCACGCTGGCGGAAACCGGCCGCCAGGCACTCGGTCAGCGCGAGTGGTCGGCCAACCTCGTGACCGACTACCGCTTCTCCAAGCTGACCTTTCTCGAAGGCTGGAATGTAGGCGCCTCGGGCCGCTGGCGCGGCTCGTACGGGTTTTTCCAGGACATCTTCACGTGCCC
>JAZKEV010000147.1:33257-35847 GCA_040386765.1 Verrucomicrobiota bacterium
AATGATTTCGGTAAGTTTTTCAAAAGTGCGATTGATGCCAGCGGCCAGTTTGACAACAATCGGCCGTTCCATGGAGCCGAGCAGCTTCTGGTGGATTCGTGGCTCGGGTACCGGTTGAAGTGGAAGAAGTACGCGCTGGATTTCCGGCTCCGCGCGGAAAACGTCCTCAACGACGACGATCCCTATCTCTACCGGGCCGTGGATGACGGCACCGGCAACGCCTACCCGACCGTGCGGCTGAAGCCGGCTCCGCGTGCGTTCACGTTTTCGACCAGCGTCGCGTTTTAAGCTTTAAGCTTTTCCACGCGCTTGGGCGGGCAACGCGCCCTCCGCTCTCTATTTTGCTGTTACCATAACAGATCAATCTCTTTGCCCGGGCCTGCCGGCACCGGCGTGATGGCCGGCCCCAGCTCCTCTCCATGTCCCTCTCCCACGACGCTGCGCCAGGCGTGCCGCCCCAGACCTCGTTTCCGCCCGCGCCCGGTCGCGGGCGAGCCGCGTCGGCAAAAAGAGAAATCACCGCATGAAACGGACGGTGTGCTTCGGGGAACTCTTGCTCCGCCTGGCCCCGCTGGATCGGCTCCGCATCGCGCAAGCGCTGCCCGGCCATCTGGAAACCGCCTTTGCCGGCGCTGAGGCCAATGTCGCTGTCGCGATCGCGCAGCTCGGCGGCGCGGCGGAATTCGTTTCGGCGCTGCCGTTGAATCCCGTAGGCGAGGCCGCTGTATCGGTCCTGCGCGCGATTAATGTGGGAGTGGAGAACATTCTCCGGCGCGAGGCGGGCCGCTGTGGCGCCTATTTCGTCGAGACGGGCGCGAGCCAGCGCGGCGGCTCCGTGCTCTACGATCGCGAAGGATCGACCTTTTCGCTGACCGGCGACGCGGACTACGACTGGCCGCGGATTCTCGCGGGCGCAGGCTGGTTTCACACCACCGGCATCTCCGCAGGCGTTTCCCGGATCGCGGCCGCCGCCACGCTCACGGCGGTGCGCGCCGCCAAAGCCGGCGGACTCACAGTGTCCTGCGATCTGAACTTCCGCCGCAAACTGTGGCGCTGGGAGCCCGGCGTTGCCCCCGAGGAGCTGGCGCGACGGACGCTCGCGGAGATTCTACCCCACGTCGATCTGCTCGTGGGCAATGCCCACGACATCGCGGGAACGCTCGGCGAGGAGTTTGGCGACGACGACGGCAAGCCGCTCGAGCAGCAAGTCGCGCTCGCGAAACGGGCCTCACGGCAGTTTCCGCAGCTGCAGTGGGTCGCGATCACGCTGCGCCAAAACCACTCGGCCAGCCGGAATCGCTGGGGCGCCCTGCTCTACCGCACGCGGGACGGGGCGCTGTTCGTCGCACCGTCCCAGCATGACCATTACGAGCCCTACGCCATCGACACCATCGTCGATCGCGTGGGAACGGGTGACGCCTTCGCCGGGGCGTTGATCTTTGCGCTGCAAACGCCGGGCCTCGACGAATTGGGCCGCGCGCTCAGCTTCGCGACCGCGGCTGGATGCCTGGCGCACTCGATCAAGGGCGACTTTTTCTACTGCACACGCACCGAAGTGGAAGCACTCGCAGGCGGCGATGGCGCGGGATATCTCTCACGGTAGGGCCGCAGCCCTCCGTCCCCGGCATAAAATATCTGCCCTCAACCCGCCCGCCCGCGGATGCTCGGTCCGTCGATCCACGCGGGCGGAATCAGAATCTGGTGCGGCACTTCGGGAATACCGTGCTCGTTGTGCATGAGCTGCGTCGCCACCAAGTCGACGGCGGCGGCGGCCACGTGGGAGCGGCGGTGATGGATTCCCGCAAAGTTCGTCATGCGTTCCGTCCAGTCATGCACGACCAGTCCGACATCCTCCGGGATGCGCAGGCCGAGCCGGGCGAGCCAGTCGGGCACATAGGTGTCGAACGAGATGATCACGTCTGGCTTGTGCCGGCGAAACCACGCGGAAAACGCGCTCGCTCCGCCGGACACTTTGTCCGGGATCACCAGCAGCGGCACGCGGTGGCGAGGGGCCACCTTCTGCTGGTAGTAGAGCAGCGCGCCGGAGTAGGTATGATCCGCCCGCGAGTCGATCCACTGCGTGATCGCGATCCCGATCCGGCGATAGCCGAGCCGCTCCAGGCGCTCGGCGGCCCGCAGGATGCCCTGCGTCATGTTGGTGCTCGCGCGATGCAGCGCGGGAGATTGCAGGCCGAAGCCAAAGGTCGCCGCAGCAAAGGGCGCGAAATCGAGCTGCTCGCCGATGGCCCGCGACGACTGCGGCGATACGATGATCCCCTCGACGCCCCGCGCGCGCAGGATGGAGTTGAGCCGGCCGGGAGTCATGCCGTCCCGACCGAGCGAAAACTCCTCGGCCCGATACCCGTGCCGTTCCGCGCGCCGCCGGATGTCGTCGATCGAAACGTATTGATAAGCCCGGTCGTGCAGTTCGTCGTCCGGGATATCATCGCGGATCACGCCGATCGCCGCGCGCACCCGGCGGCCCTTGGCTCCGCGCACGATCGTCATCAGGCGCGCAATCTGCGGGTTGGGCTGATAACCGATCTTCCGGGCCGCCGCCCGCACGCGCTCACGCACCGCGGCGGAGACG
>JAZKEV010000147.1:35857-41395 GCA_040386765.1 Verrucomicrobiota bacterium
TGCGGCGCATTCCGCATCACCCGCGAAACGGTCATCGTGGAAACCCCGGCCGCAGCAGCGACGGCGTTGAGATTCTCATGGCGGGGGGAACGGGCCATCCTTGCACGGAAGCAAGGGTCGCTTCTTTTCTCCACCCAATTCTGTTAGCATAACAGCGAGCCGCCTTTGCCCGGGCCCGCTGCGCACCTTATCGCTAGTACAACCCCTCTTATCCGATGAAACCCCTTCCGTGCTTCGCGCTACTGCTATCCACCCTTTCCGTTGCCGCCCTTTTCGGAGCCGATTCGTCCCCGGTGGCGGATCCGGCGTTGCAGCCTGCGCAGGTCACGGAGCGGCCCGCAACCGGCTACAAACTCGCAGAGCGCGCCTTCCAAGGCATACCCGGCCTCGCGCGCGCCCCGGGTGGCCGGTTGTGGGCGACATGGTACGGTGGCGGTGGCGACGAAGGCCCGGAAAACTACGTCATGCTCGTGACGAGCGGCGACGATGGTCGCACGTGGTCGGAGATCCAGCGCGTCATCGATCCGCCCGGCCTGCTGCGCACGTTCGACCCGGGCCTGTGGATCGATCCGCAGGGAAAGCTCTGGTGGTTCTACATGCAGTCTTATGGTTTCTGGGATGGTCGCGCCGGAGTCTGGGCGAGCACGACCGATGAACCCGATGCCGCCGCGCCCCGCTGGTCGCCGCCTCGCCGCCTCGCCGACGGCATCATGATGAACAAACCCACCGTGCTGCGCGACGGCAACTGGCTGTTCGGAATTTCCATCTGGGCGCAGGAGCCCGCGCAGGATCTCCCGACCAGCGACCGCAAGCATGTGCCGAACACCCAGAATAAATGGGACCCCGCGACGGTCGGCGCGCACGTCTATCGCAGCACCGACCGCGGCCGCACCTTCACCAAGATCGCCACCGTGAAAACGGCCGACCCTTCGCCCGACGAACACATGATCGTCGAGCGCCGCGATGGCAGCCTCTGGATGTTGCTCCGCGACCGTGGCGGCATGTCCGAGAGCGTTTCCACCGATCGCGGCGCGACGTGGAGCGCGCCGCAGCCGGCACTGATTCCCCATGCGATCTCCCGCTTTTTCATTCGCCGACTGCGCTCCGGCAACCTCCTGCTCGTGAAGCACAATCCGCCCACCATCGATCCCGCGTGGCTGAAAGGCCAGCCGGTCCCCAAGGCCAAGATCGGCCGTTCCCACCTCGCCGCCTACCTTTCCGCGGACGACGGCAAGACGTGGACCGGTGGGCTGATGCTGGACGAGCGCACCAACGTCTCCTACCCCGACGGCGACCAGGCGGCGGATGGGCGCATCTATATGGTCTATGACCGCAACCGGAAAGCGGAGCGCGAAATCCTGGTCGCAAGCTTCACCGAGGCCGACATCGCCGCTGGCAAATTCGTCGACCCTCGTTCGGCCCTGCGGCTCCTCGTCACCTCCGTCGGCCCCGCCAAATGATCATGCGCCTCGCTTCCCTGCCCCATCTTGTCGGAATTCTCCTGTCGGCGGTCGCCCTTGTTCCCCTCGCCGCCACTATCGCCACCGCCGCGAGCGACCCTCGGGCCATCACCACCGAGACGCCGCCGTGGCTGGAAACACAGCCCGGCCCGCACTACTGGCCGCGTGTGCGCACCTGGCAGGGCATTCCCAGCATCGAGCGCGCGCCCAACGGCCGGCTCTGGGCCACGTGGTACGCCGGACTCGTCGGCGAAGGCAAAGGCATGAACTACCAGCTGCTCGTCACGAGCGCCGACGACGGTCGCACCTGGTCCAAGCCCGTCGCCGTCTACGATCCCAGCCGGCAACTGCTCGGCGGCGACACGAGCGATGGCCACGTATGGCTCGATCCCCACGGCAAACTCTGGTGGTTCGTGCAGCGGGTGATGGCGGTGCCGGGCGCGAAGCCGATGCGCCCGCGGACGACGTGGGGATTTTATACCGACGAACCCGACGCAGCCAACCCGACGTGGAAAGGCCCCGTCTTTGTCGGCTACGGCAACTCGCTCAACAAGGCCACCATCCTCGCCGACGGCACCTGGCTGCAAATGATGGACGGCGCCGCCCCCACCTCCACCCCGAAGCCGGTACCGCCGGGCAAGGTCGCGAATGTCTACAAGTTCGACGGCTATGAAAAGGGCTTCACGCCCTTCGGCTTTGCCGCGATCAAGGATACTCCCTTCACCGAGCACATGCTGGTCGAGCGGAAGGACCGCTCGCTGTGGATGCTCGCGCGTACGAAGTACGGCCTCGCCCAGGCGACCTCGACCGACAGCGGTCGCACGTGGCAGGAGCTCCCGGAGCCCTTCACGCGCGCGTTCAACATCAACTCCCGTTTCTACCTGCGTAAACTCGCCTCGGGCAACCTGCTCCTCGTGGTAAACGATCACCCGCAAAAGCGGGCGAACCTGGCGGCGATGCTCTCGGAAGACGACGGCAAAACCTGGCCCCACAAGCTCGTGCTCGATGAGCGCGAGTCGGTCAGCTACCCCGATGGCGCCCAAGCCCAGGACGGCGCGATCTATATCACCTACGATCGCGGACGGTATCTCTTCGACATGCAGGAAATCCTGATGGCGAAGTTCACCGAGGCCGACGTGAAGGCCGGCAAACTGGCCAGCCCCTCGAGCCGGCTCAAGCAGGTCATCAACAAGCTCAAGGACGAGGGCGGCGGCGTGCGCTACTCCGGCGAGACGCAGGACGTGCTCAAGGAATTCGAGCGACTCAAAGCCGGCGGAGCCGAGCCCGCAAAAGTGAAGCTGGAAGAAGGCGAGAAGGCCGAGCAGTCGCAGTTCAAGCAGAAGCCGTAACGGGGTTCAGGGTTTAACCGATTTGGATATACGTAGCCGATGCCGCCCAGCTTTCGTTTCGCGCGTCGCATGTAAGACCTTTGGCGGGCTTGAGGAGGCTGAGCACCCGCGGATCGCGCGCGCGGTTTCGAACGTGCAGCCTCCCGTGATGCTGCGGTGACGTTCACGCAAGATCGCTCAGGGTGCCGTGCCCATCCTTGGAGCGGTCGTCGCGGAGGGCCTCTCAACATTCGCCAAAAGCTGGGTCAGCAGAGGTTTCAGTTTATCCGCCGTGGTACCGAATTTCGCGAGGTTAGCGCCGCCCATCTTGGCGTCATACTCCGCCTCGCCGAGCACCCGGCCGTCATCGTACAACGTCGCCCGGAAATAGGTCAGGTACATCGCAATGTCCCATTGCCAGTTCGCGGTGTAGGTGAGATATTGCTTCGCTTCCTTGGGCCGGTCCCCGTCGTATCGCTGTGCGTCGAAGCCGAGGCTTTTAAGCTGAGTGACGATCTCGTTAGTACAGTCCTTCATTAATACCCTGTCGTTGTGGCCGACATAGATAGTCTGCACAGCGGTCCCTTTTTGTACGGACTGGACATTCTTTGAAATGGCGCAGCCCGACGCGAACAGCGATGCGAGGAGAAGGGGCAAAAACAACAGAGCAGGGTGTTTCATGGGTGGGGGATGAGTATACGTCTCAATGCTCTTATACGCCCCATCGCAAGGGGATTGGCCGGCACATAGTTTGCACCTGCCTTCCGCGACGCCAAATTGGGTAGGGGCCCCAACGGGCTCATGCGCTGATCTGTCCGCGGGCCCCAGTCCTGTCCCACCCGCCGAAATTGCCCCGCCTGCTGGCCTCACCCTACTTCACCAGCACCTCCGGCATCTCGCGCGCCATCTCAGCTTCCCAGCCCGCCAGCCGCTTCTTCAGGTCCGCAAATATTCCTGGCTCCTTGAAGCCCAGATCCCGGCGCTCGCCGATGTCCTGCTCGAGGTTGAAGAGCAGTTCCACGTTGCCGTCCTGGATATATTTCCACGGGCCGTGGCGGACGGCTTTCTGCTGCCGGCCGGTGCGGTCGATGCGCCAGTAGAGGGTGCGCTCCACTTGGGGCCGGGCCCCGGTCAGGATCGGCGCCAGATCGACGCCGTCAAACGCGCGACCGCCCGGCGCGCCTGCGCCTGCCGCCGCCGCAAAGGTCGCCGAAAGATCCATCGTGATTCCCACCTGCGAGGTCACGACACCGCGCGGCAGCTTCGCCGGCCAGCGCATCAGGCACGGCACGCGAATCCCACCCTCCCAGAGCGTCGACTTGTGGTGAAAGAGCGGCGAATTGTCCGAGTAGCGCTCGCCGCCATTGTCGCTGCTCAGCACGAAGAGCGTGTTGTCGAGCACGCCTTGCTTTTCCAGCTCGGCGAGCAGCATGCCCACGCCGGCATCGATCGCCTCCACCATCGCGGCATAGATCCGCCGGTCGCCGTCGTACATGTTCTGCTTGGTCACGCTGGGCTTTGGCCGGCCCGGCGGCTGAAACGGCGCATGCACCGCGAGATGCGGCACGTAGAGAAAGAAAGGCTCGCGCGCGTGCTTCCGGACAAACTCCACCGCCCGCCGGTTGATGAGGTCCGTGAGATAGCCCTCGGCTTTCACCGGCTTCAGTCCATCGCGCAGCGCGTACGTGCCGTCGTAGTAGGCGTGCTCGTAGTAGTCGGCGTGGCCGAGCAGCTCGCCGAAATACTCGTCGAAGCCGCGTTTCGTGGGATTGTATTCGTCGCGATAGCCGAGGTGCCATTTGCCAAATGCCCCGGTCGCATAGCCCGCCGCCTTCAGGGCCTCCGGCAGCGTGGGCACGGAGGTCGGCAGCCCGAGCGCATGCATGTCGGGCTCGCGCACCCATTCGCTACCCTTGCGGCGAAACGAGTCCGCGGAGAACCCGAACGCCCACTCGAGCCCCACGCGCTGCTGCCAGCGTCCGGTGATGAAGCCGCAGCGCGTCGGCGTGCACACCGGCGCATTGGCATAGAAGTCGGTGAACTTCACCCCCTCGCGCGCGAGCCGGTCGATATGCGGGGTGCGGATATCCTTTGCGCCATACGGACCGCAGTCCGCATAGCCGAAATCGTCGATGAGGATGAAGACGATGTTGGGCCTGGGCTCGGCCGCGAGGCTCAGCGAGGCGAACGCCGCAGACAGCCCGAACCAGAAAAGAAAACGCATGGGGTGCATAACCGGGGGTGGGGTTGATCCGATAAAGCCTCGATTCGCAGCCCTTTTCCAGCCCATAGCTCGCGCCAGAGATCCTGGTCGATTCCGCTCCCTTTCGGGCCGCTTTTCCCCCTACCTTGCCCAGCGACTTCCCGCTTCTTCCTCAACCGTTCCTACCGCCCCGCCCGAGCATTCCCGGGCAAATCAAAACGGGGATACCGTATCGCCAAGCGGGTGATCAACGGTCGCCTCGCGGCGGACGTTGCGCTGCTCCAGGACGCGGAAGCCGTCCCGGCCTTCGACCGCGATCGGGGCTCCGCGCATCGCGAAGACCGTGATGGCCAACCCGATGAGGACCCACAACGAAACGCAGAGGAGGACGAAGGACATGCGCTCACTCTAGCAGCCCCGTGCCCGCCCGCCTATCGTGCGAACCCCTTAGTTGGTGCTACGGGAAATCCCAGTATCCCGTCCAAAACAGCCACATCGTCGCGCACACCCCCGGGAGGTGAGACCCCCTCTTAAAGTCCATCCATAA
>JAZKEV010000148.1:0-964 GCA_040386765.1 Verrucomicrobiota bacterium
ACCGGCGGCAGCGCCGGCGGCCACCTCTCACTCACGATCGCGACGCAGGGCGGCCCTGGGCAGTCCGATGCGAAGGACCCGGTCGACCGCGCCAGTAGCGCCGTCCAGGCCGTCGCGTGCTTCTACCCGCCCA
Organism: Verrucomicrobiota bacterium; assembly: GCA_040386765.1. GTDB lineage: Bacteria > Verrucomicrobiota > Verrucomicrobiia > Opitutales > Opitutaceae > ER46. Next base: position 134 of record JAZKEV010000148.1, read on the forward strand.
CCGATTTCCTCAACTACGGCAAACCCGGCGAAGATGCCGTCGGCGTCGGCATCCTCAAAGATTACCGCGCCGCCTTCGGCCCCGAGTCCGACACGCCCGAAGGCCGCCAATCCCTCGGCCCCAAGCTCTCACCGACTCGCTTCATCACCGCCCAACTCCCCCCCGCGCTCCTGATCCACGGCGACGCCGATACCCTCGTGCCGATCCAGCAATCGGAACTCTTCGTGCAAAAGGCGACCGCTGCCGGCGCCACCGCCAAGCTCGTCGTCCGCCCCGGCGCCGGCCACAACTCGCGTGACTGGCCCAACATGGCCGACTACCGCATCCGCCTCGCCGACTGGTTCGACGCCCACCTGCGCCAAGTCACCCCTTCGGCCCAACCCGCGCCCCTGCGCAATAAATAGCGCGACGGAGAAAGAATAACGCCATGCCGGGCGCAGCCAGCATGCGCCACACGCGAGCCTCTTCTTTCACCAAAGGTAGCGGTAGCTCGAGAAACGGTTTGGCCGGATCGGAGTGAGTGTTTCGGCCGTGGGGAATGCCCGGAGTCGCAGGTGCCGGAACCAAGGCGACCCTCCCGGCGAAACCGGGTTTGGTTTCTCTGCGGCCTTGCGGGCGGTACGGTAAAAAGAACCCGGTTCATGCAAAGATGACCACACATCTTCCTGTTTCCCTCCCTCATTTCGGCTTGGGATGTGTTACATTTGGGTGAGAAATCGATGACTTCTTCAGCCCCGCAACTACCTTGGGTTCTGCCGTTTAAGAGCATCGCATCGCCACCGCTTCAGGACTCTTGCTTCTGTTCACAGAGTCGCGTTTATTGGATGTCTG
>JAZKEV010000148.1:974-8720 GCA_040386765.1 Verrucomicrobiota bacterium
CGCAACTATCTCCCAATCCCTCGCAAAATCCCAACGCCATTGAACTTGAAGGAACCGTCGTGGCGGTCCTGCCGGGAACAATGTTTCGGGTACAGTTGGCGAACGGTCACATCGTCCTCGGGCACATTTCCGGCAAACTCCGGAAGAACTACATCAAGATTGCCGCTGGCGACCGCGTGAAGATGGAGATGAGTCCCTACGACACGGAGAAGGCGCGGATCACGTTTCGCCTCAAAGAGAGTTCATCGACCTATCGTCCGCCGGTTCGCCGCCGTTACTAACGAAAGGGCCGGTCGGGACATGTTCCGGGCATCGGTTGGATGCCAGACAAGCCACCGCGTCATCGTCTCCCTCCTCCGCTCTAATTGTGCCAACCCAATAAATTGGCCGTACCGAAGGGTTGCCGCCGGCAAGTAGCCCGGGCCAAGACAGAGAGCGGTTTGCTCACAGGTGGAGCCGCATTTCGTAGCGCGGAGCTTTGGCCCGCGCGCGAAACACTCAGGGTATTCGGAGCGCGGGCTAATGCTCCGCGCTACGCCTAGTGGCTATAGGTCTATGGAAGGTGCTCCAGCAAGCGGGATCCGCCACCGCTCCCTGGGCAAAAAAATCAGACCCTGAGCGAACCACGGAACGCCCTGCCGGCGTAGTAGGACTGCGCACCGTTGTGGTACACAAAGACGTGACCGAAGCGGCGATCGCAAAAAAGAGCCCCGCCGAGCTTTCGAATATCCGCAGGCGTCTTCACCCAGCTCGAAGACTTGGTATCGAACTCTCCCAGTTTCTGCAGCTCTCGATAGCGCTCCTCGTCTAAAACCTCAACGCCCATGGCTGCAGCCATATCGATGATATTATTTTTTGGCTTATGTTCTTTCCGCGAATCCAGCGCTTCACGGTCATAACAAAAACTGGTGCGGCCGTCCGGGCTTTCTGCCGAGCAATCGACAAAGATATATTCGCCCGTCTTTTTATCATGACCGACGACATCCGGTTCACCGCCGGTTCGCTCCATTTCATTGAGTGACCAAAGTTTTTCTCCGTTAGCCTCCAGCCTGGCTTTCACCTTGTCCCATTCGAGACCTTTGTGGCGCTTCATATTTTTCTCGAAACGGGTTTTTAGCACTCCGAGGAGTTCTTCACGCTGCTTTGGTGGCAGCTCTTTTTTTGGTTCAACGCTTTTCATTTAGAGGTTTTATTTAATGGTGAGTTGATGATGTCAGCGGCGCTTCTATTTGCCGTCGGCCGCCAAGGTCGCGACCACGACGGAAAGCTGCTCCAGCATCTTAGCCCAGCCGAACTGCGCTCCCTTGAACGCTTGGTCGCCCCGCGGCAGGGAGACATCGAAGCCGGAGTGCTCGAAGACGAGGCGCGTGCCGTCACCCTCCGGCTGAAGTTGGAAACTCACCCGCGTATTAACGACGGGCCCTCCCACAGACCACGAAAACACGAGCCGACTTGGCGGCTCGCACTCCAGCACCTCACAGCGCACGACAAGCCCCTCAAAGCCAACCTTGGGGTTCGGCGGCACGCGGAATGTGAAAGGGTGGCCGACGCGTGGCTCGAAGTCATTGGGATACATCCACTCCGCCAGAGCGGTGCGGCTGGCGATCGCCCGCCAGACCTGCTCCCGCGGCTGCGGAATCAGTATCTCTCTTCGAATCGTTTGAGTCATTCTTTGCCCCTTTCGGATAGCAGCTTCTGAAGACGCTGGAGGCGGTCGTCCCAAAACTGCTCGTACTGCGCAAGCCAGTCCCGCACGGGGGCGAGTCGTTCCGGGACGAGGCGGTAGCGGCGTTCGCGGCCGTGCCGGCGCTCGGTTACGAGACCCGCATCGAGCAAGATGCGAAGGTGCTGGGAGACCGCGGGGCGGCGCATTTCGAAGTGCGCCGCGATGGCGCTGACCGGGCGCTCGGTTTCGGTAAGCATATCCAGCATCTGGCGTCGCCCACGATGGCTGATCGCCGTAAACACATCGGCCTTGCGATCCGGAGGAGCGACCATCCCGGGAATATGCGTAAGCGATTGCTTACCTGTCAAGGCCAAGCGGGTTCCTGCCCGAAAGCAATGCGAAGCGCCCTGCGTACAGGCCTAGGCCCGCAGAGATCGATGCAGAAGCGCTACGACCGTCACTCGCCCGCGCCTGTTCGCCGCGCCCCTACGAGGCGCAGGCCTGGGACTGGATCTCCCGCGTCGCCGTCAGTGCCGCACGCTCCGTCCACTGCACGCAGAATTGGACGAACTGCGTGGCCGTTGGAAAATTAAGCTTTTCGCGAATGCGGCGCCGGTACGTTTCCACTTTCGCTACACTCATGCCGAGTCGCACGGCGATGGCTTTCGTGGCGATGCCTCGTCCGATCATTTCGACGATCTGCCGCTCGATCCGATCGAGGCAGCGCCCCGCGCGGCTGGCCAGCTGCCGGCTGTTTTCCGGAGCGTCCTCGCCGGCCGCCTCTTTCGCCGGCGTCCGCTTCTGGCTGCGCCGGATCGCCTCGAGCACGCGCGCCGCCACGTCGGTCTTGATGACAAAGGCCGCCGCGCCCGCATTGAGCACACGCTCCACCAGATCGGGCCGATCGCTCATCGCCAGCGCCACGATCCGTAAGCCCGTGTCATGTTTCCGGATACGCTGCATCGCCTCCATCCCCTCGCCACGCGAGGCGGATACGTCGATCACGACGACATCTGGCCCGAGGGCCGCCACCGCGGCCACGGCCGCACCGGCGTTGCACGCGATCTCCCCGCACGTCGCCATATCCTTCTCTGCATTGACAAGTGCCGCGAGGCCGCGGCGCACCAATTCATGGTTTTCGACTACCAGTACGCGCGTAACCGTTTTCTTGATACGGGCTCCCTCGGCTTGCGCCGGGGTAGCGGGGATACGTTGAAGTGAGGACGGGGACTCGATCATTGGCGTGCAGCGAGGACGTTGAGGAGAGGACTCTCTCGTTTTAAAATCGTTCCCTACCATTCAAATTTTCGCTCTGCCGTAGTTTTAACATTCCTTTTAGGAGAAGTTTTAGAATTTCGTGGGCGCAATTTGACCGACTGCGGCGCGACAAAGCCACGCACGGCATATCTTCAAGTTTGAAATGACCGATCGAGCCCCTCCTCAGGAGCGAAATGAGCCAGCCTGAGGTGCCTCGATTGACGCGATCCTGTAACATTTCACGGTGAAGGGTTCTTTTCAAAGCACGTGCAGGCAGTAGCCCTGCACTCATCGTCTCTATTCGGCGGCGCGACGCTTCGCCGTCGTCCTGCTCGCTCCGCGCGCGTGTCGGGCGCTGGCGTGTGCTTTAGGAGCGCTGATTTTTTTATCGTCGCACCTCGCGGGCGACATTTTTTTCCGCAGCCGTTCACGAGGTAAACCTCGCGCACGAAAATTTCGCCCATCGCTGCTCCAACACCGCACCGACTCGCAATTCACCACTGAGAAAAGCACACGCTACACTCGCGAGCAATGCGCCCGTTGCCCCGCGATTTCTGTCGCCCCGAAATCCCGCGCCCGGAAATCCACACGCCCCCTTCATCAGGGCAAACCTGATTCTCTTCATCGCGCCGGGATCACTCTTGCAAGGAGGTGGCCCAAACGAAATCTCCCGCATCAGCTTAAATCAAAGACGCCAAGTCGATGCTCAACAGTGCTTCAGTTTCCGCTCCTCTCAGTTGGTTTTGCCTCCGCTCCCAGGCGAAACGCGAGCACATCGCCGCGGCCAATCTCCGCGATCGCGTTTCCGTGGAAGTGTTCGCTCCCCGCATCCGCGCGATGCAGAGCACGCGTCGCGGCATCGCGATCAATTCCACCGAGGCTCTTTTCCCCGGCTACCTTTTCGCCCGCTTTGCCTATCCCGATCAGGTGCGTCACGTGATGAGCACAAACGGAGTTGTTGGAGTGGTCGCCTTCGGTGGTCGGCCTCCGGCGATTGCGGATTCGATGATCGAGTGCCTGCGGCGCGAAGTCGCACAGGCCGAGCACGCGCCCATTGCTCCCGTGCTCGAAGAGGGCGCCTGGGTGAGAATTTTGTCCGGCTGCTTCCGGTTCCTCGAGGGTCGAGTGCTGAACTTCGATCCTCGCACCGAACGTGTCCGACTCCTGCTGACTCTGCTCGGCAGCGAGGTGCAGGTAAGTCTGACGGCCGATCGGGTCGCGCTTCTCGAAGAAGCGCTCCCGGCCTACCCGTCCGGTCTGATGACCCAGCAGGCGGAACCTAGCGTCCGCACTCGCTGCGCTGTCTGAGCACCTGCTTCCGGCTCCGTCATGGAGCCCCCTTCTCCCGGTAACCACACCTGTGGCAAGGGCGGCAGCTTGTAAAAATTAGTCCGCCCGCCGCCTCCTGCCCTTCGCGCTCCCCCGCGCCACTCCATTTCGCTCCTTCGATGATCTCCCATAGCTCACATTCTCCACACACCGCTCTCTTCGTTCCGCCGGGCCTTTCGATCCCGTATTGGAAGCGCGCACTCGATCTTCTCGGCTGTGCTCTCGCTCTGCCGTTCTTCGCCATCGCGTTTGTCTTCGTCGGCGGCTGGATCGCGCTCGTTTCCCGCGGCTCTGTATTCTTCCGCCAGGAGCGGGTCGGCTATATGGGCCGCCGCTTTATGCTTTATAAATTCCGCACGATGCATGAGGGCTCCGACGTCGCGTCGCATCGCTCGCACTTCTCCGCCCTCGTCAGCGCGAAGCGGCCGATGCAGAAGCTCGATGCCACGCGCGATTCCCGCGTCATCCCCGGCGGCTGGCTCCTCCGCGCCTCGGGCCTGGATGAGCTGCCCCAACTTCTAAACGTGCTGCGCGGCGAGATGAGCATCGTGGGCCCGCGCCCCTGCATCCCCTACGAATACGAGCAATACTCCCCCTGGCAACGCGCGCGCTTCAATACGGCCCCTGGCCTTACGGGCTTGTGGCAGGTGTCGGGCAAGAACCGGACGACCTTCGAGGAGATGATCCGTTTCGATATCGCCTATAGCAAAACCAAGTCGCTGTGGCTCGACCTCAAGATCGTCGCGCTCACCCTGCCCGCGCTCTGGACGCAAATCGCCGATACGCATGTGCTGCGCCGCGACTCCGCCAATGCCCGAGTAGCCACCACGTCGCACAGTCACACTGCAGCGCCGCTGCAAGGCTGAGCCACTCCCTCCCCGCTGGCCTCCACTCCACCCGTTTATAAATGAAAAAACAAATCAATGTCGGCGTTGTCGGCTGCGGCTACTGGGGCCCCAACCTTATTCGTAATTTTCGCTCGATCGCTGACTGCAATCTGAAGGTAATGTGCGACCTCAATGAGGCACGCCTCGCGCACCTCGGCGCGCTGTACCCGGAGGTCATGCGCGAAACGTCCTTCGAGCGACTCGTCGCCGACCCCGAGCTCGATGCCATCGCCATCGCCACCGCCGTGCGCACGCACTACCCGATGGCCAAGCAGTGCCTGCTCGCCGGCAAGCACGTCCTCATCGAGAAGCCGATGGCCGCCTCCGTCGCCGAGTGCGAGGAACTCAATGCCCTCGCCCGTCGCCAAGGCCTAGTGATCATGGTCGGCCACACGTTTCTTTATTCGGAGCCTGTGCGGAAAATTAAGGAGATCGTCGACAATCACGACATCGGCGACCTGCGCTACATTTCCGCCCGCCGCCTGAATCTCGGTCTTTTCCAAAAGGACATCAACGTCGCGTGGGACCTGGCTCCGCACGACATCTCGATCATCCTCCATATCATGCAGGAGATGCCGCACAGTGTGAACTGCCGCGGCGGCGCCCACATCACCCACGGCATCGAGGATGTCACGTGCATGAACCTCCACTTTTCCAAGGAGCGCTCAGCCATCATCCACAGCAGCTGGCACGATCCGCGCAAAGTCCGCGAGATGACCATCGTCGGCAGCAAGCGCATGATCGTCTACGACGACATTGCCAACCCCGAGAAGATCAAGATCCACGACGTACGCGTCGAGCGCCCGCCGCACTACGATACCTTCGCGGCCTTCCACTACGCCTATCACTACGGCGACACCTACTGCCCCTACATCAAGCAGGACGAGCCGCTCAAGACCGAGTGCCTCCACTTCATCGAGTGCGTCCGTGATGGTCGCATGCCGATCACCTCGGGTGAGAACGGCCTCGATGTTGTCCGCATCCTCGAAGCCTCCTCGCTCTCGCTGAAGAATGACGGCGCGCCCGTCGACCTCAGCCCCGCCGGCGCCGCCCATGGCCATGGCACCCCGTCTGCCACACTCCGTGCGCCTACGCCCTCCGCACTCACCATGGCGTTGAAGAACGCTGCGGCCGCCGGAGCGCTACCGGCCAACGGGTACCGGCCCACTGCCACCGCACGCAACGGCCACTCCAACGGCACCGAGCTCGTCGGTGCTCGCTGAGCGTCCCGTTTCGGTCGCTTTGCCCTTCAGTTCGCTGGCTCCCGAGCCTCCTCGCTTCACGCCATGTCCGTCGCTCTCGAACAGACCCGTCTCATCGCCGACAATGTGAAGCTCGGCGCGCGCACGCGCGTCTTCGGCTTCACCAATCTCTACGGCTGCGAGCTCGGTGACGACGTCAAGGTCGGCACCTTCGTCGAAATCCAGAAGGGCGCGAAGATCGGCCATCGCTGCAAGATCTCGAGCCACTCCTTCCTTTGCGAAGGCGTCACGCTCGAGGACGAGGTCTTTATCGGCCACGGCGTGATGTTCACCAACGACCTCTACCCCCGCTCGACGAATGCCGCGGGTACGCTGCAAACCGAAGCCGACTGGGCCTGCGTCCGCACCCTCGTGAAACGCGGCGCCTCGATCGGCTCAAATGCCACGATCCTCTGCGGCATCACCATCGGCGAGGGCGCGATCGTCGGTGCCGGTAGCGTCGTCACGAAGGATGTGCCCGCCGGCGCCGTCGTCGCCGGAAATCCCGCCCGCGTTTTCAGACTCCTGCCTCATGAACAAAACATCGGTGCCCTTCCTTAATCTCCGCGCGCAGCACGACCCACTGCGCCCGGAAATCATGTCCGTCATCCAGGACGTGATCGACAACAACGCGTTTGCCGGCGGACCGTTCGTCGCGCGCTTCGAGGAGGAGTTCGCCTCCTTCTGCGGTACGCGCCACTGCGTCGCGCTGGGCAGCGGCACCGAGGCGCTCTGGCTCGCGCTCCTCGCGCTCGGCGTCGGCCCCGGCGACGAAGTGATCACCGTCCCGGCCACGTTCATGGCCACCGCGGAGGCGATCACCTACTGCGGTGCGAAGCCGGTCTTCGTCGATATCGACGAGCAGACGTACACGATGGATCCCGCCGCCCTCGAGCGCGCCATCACCCCGCGCACGCGCGCCGTCATCCCCGTGCACCTCTACGGCCAGATGGCCGACATGGATCCGATCATGGAGATCGCCGCACGGCACCATCTCTTCGTCATCGAGGATGCCTGCCAGGCGCACGGCGCCGAGTACAAGGGCCGCAAGGCCGGCTCCATCGGCCATGCCGGTTGCTTCAGCTTCTATCCCGGCAAGAATCTCGGCGCGCTCGGCGAAGCCGGCGCGGTGACCACGAACGACTCCGCGCTCGCGGGCGAGATCGCCACCCTGCGCGACCACGGCCAGCACACCAAGTATCACCACTCCCGCATCGGATGGAATGCGCGCATGGATGGCATCCAGGGCGCCGTCCTCCGCCTCAAGCTCCGCGGGCTCGCCCAGGGCAATGCCCTCCGGCGCGATCACGCCCGCCTCTACGACGAACTGCTCAGCGATGTCGAAGACCTCGTCACCCCGCACGTA
>JAZKEV010000148.1:8730-10771 GCA_040386765.1 Verrucomicrobiota bacterium
ACAGCGTTCCGGTGTATCACCTCTACGTTGTCCGCGTAAAACAACGCGACCGGGTGCTTGAGGAAATGGGCCGCCGCGGGATTACCTGCGGCATTCACTATCCGAAGCCTGTGCACCTTCAGACCGCCTACGCGCACCTCAAACTCGGACCCGGCTCCTTTCCCATCGCTGAGCGCTACGCTGGTGATATCCTCTCGCTCCCGATGTTCCCGGAACTTCGATCCACGCAGATCGAAGCCGTCGTCTGTGAATTGAAGGCCGTCCTGCAGCCCGCCGCCGAGCTGGTCACCGCCTAACCGCAACCGCTTCCTCCGTCCCGTAGCCCGCCGCGTGAGCGGCGGGGCCGCAACGCGAGGCTGCCTCCGTTTCGCCGTCGCCCCGCCCTCACCGCGCTTTCCATCTTCGCCGGATTTCCCGTCTCCACGCTCCACCGCGCCGGTCTCGTCCGCACCCGCTCCATGTCCGCAATCCCGTCCGACCCCGCCGTTCAGCGCATCGACCCGCTGAACGATCCCGCTTGGGACGCCGGACTCGCAGCTTTCCCCGGGGCCACGTGTTTCCACACTGCGGCATGGGCGCGCGTATTGCGCGACACCTACCGGTTTCAGCCCAGCTATTTCACGACACGCACCGCCGACGGAGCACTCAGCTCCATCGTACCGCTCATGGAGGTGAACAGCTGGCTCACCGGCCGCCGCGGTCTCTCGCTTCCGTTCACCGACGAGTGCGAGCCGCTCGGCATCGACCGGGAAACGCTCCGCACTACCTTCCGTGCGATCGTCGCTCACGCCAAAGTCCGTCGGTGGAAACACTGGGAACTGCGCGGCAATACCACGGCCCTCGACGCTCCGTCCGCCGTCAGTTTCCACGGCCATCGGCTCGCTCTCTCATCCGACTCGGCGCGTCTGCTCGCGCGCTGCGATAGCGCGGTCCGTCGCGCCATCCGCAAGGCCGAGCAGGCCCAGCTCACAATCACCTTCGCGCACGATCTCGAGTCGACCCGCGCCTTTCACGCTCTCCTCTGCAAGACCCGCCGTCGTCTCGGCGTGCCGCCGCAGCCGCTGCGTTTCTTCGAAAATATTCAGCGCCACATCCTCTCGCATCGCAAAGGCTGCATCGTTCTCGCTCGACTTGGCGATACCCCCATCGCCGGCGCGGTCTTCCTGCACTTCGGTCGCTCCGCCCTCTTCAAGTTCGGCGCCTCCGATGAAACTTTCCAGCAGTTCCGCCCCAACAATCTTGTAATGTGGCGCGCCATCGATTGGCACGCCCGCAACGGCTTCGATTCCCTCGATTTCGGTCGTACATCCCTCGGCAACGAGGGTCTCCGCCGCTTCAAGCTCAGCTGGGGCGCCACCGAGCGCCGCATCAGCTACGCGCGCTTCGATCCTCGCGCCGCCACCTTCGTCAAAGCCCCCGACCGGTCCCTCGGCTGGCACAACGGCCTCTTCCGGGTCCTCCCCGTCGCCATCGCACGCCTGCTCGGCGCTGCGGCTTATAAACACGTCGCATGAACCGTCTATTCACCGAAGATTTTTCCAACGGCCAGGTCACCGCACCGCCCTTTCACGGTCCGTTGCCGCAGTCGGCGTCTCCCGCCCCGGCCCGCGTGCACCCGATGGCAGCGCAGCCGCCGGGCCTCAATCTCGGCGACATCTACTACATCGTTTTCCGGCACAAGTGGAAGATTCTCCTCTGCACACTCGCCGGCTTCGCCGCCGCCGCCGCGACGTACACCTTCAAGGCTCCGCCGTTCCAGTCCGAGGCCAAGCTCTTCGTCCGTTACATCGTTTCTGAAAACAAGGCCCTAGGCCCCGCCTCGCACGACTCCACCGCTGCCAAGTCTCCCGACCAGCGGGGCGAGACGATCATGAAGTCCGAGGCCGAGATCCTCAGCAGCCTCGATCTCGCCAAGCAAGTCGTCGACTCCATCGGCGCGGAGAGAATCCTCGCCCGGTTCGGTGGCGGTAAGGATGCCACATCTGCACTCGGCGTCATCAAGGGCAATCCCGGCGGCAAGGAGAACGCGATGAAGTTCATC
>JAZKEV010000148.1:10781-14420 GCA_040386765.1 Verrucomicrobiota bacterium
CCGCCATCCCGATCCCGCCGTCGTGCAGCCGGTGCTGCGCGAGGTCATCGATCGCTACCTGAAGCTTCACGTCGAGACTCACACCGCCAACGGCATGCTCGGCGATTTCCTCACCCAAGAGACCGACCAGCTCCGCTCCCGCCTCTCCCAGACCGAGGAAGAGCTGCGCAGGGCCACACTCAAGGCCGGCATCATCTCGCTCGAAGATTCCAAGAAAGCCTACAGCGAGCAGCTGACGTCAATCCGCCGCGAATTGCTCCAGGCTCAGGCCGACCTCGCGCAGCGCTCCGCTGTCCTCATCGAGCTCAATCGCCGTTTCCCGACCGAGCCTTCCGCCGATGCGCGCGAGACCGCCGTCTCGCCCGAGCTTTACTCGCAATATCAAAACGCCGCGCAGCAAGTTCAACTTCTCCAGCAGACCGAGCGTGATATGCTCACCCAATTCACCGCGGAAAATGCCCGCGTGAAGGAGATTCGCGAGCTCCTCGCGAAGGCAATCGAGACGCGCAACGCGCTCCAGGCCCAGAACCCCAAACTCGCGCAAATCGCCGCTTCCGCCCAGCACGGTCCCGAGGCCGCCGCGATCGATTCCGTCGTCGTCGCGACGCAGATCACCGCACTCGAAGCCAAAGTCAAGGTCCTCACCCAGCAGCTCGACGAGGTCCGCGCCGACGCCGCCAAGGTCGAGCAGATGGAGGGCACGATCGTCGAGCTCCGCCGCAAGAAGGAGCTCGAGGAGGCCAACTACCGCTACTACTCCGCGAATCTCGAGCAGTCTCGCATCAACGAAACGCTCGGCAACGGCCGCGTCTCCAATATCAGCCAGATCCAGGCACCGTCGCCGCCGTTCAGCGATCGCAGCAGGTCCAACAAGACGGTCGGACTTCTCCTCGGTAGCGGTCTCTTCGCCGGCGTCGTGTGGGCCTTCCTTATCGAATTGTACTTCGACCGCTCCGTGAAGCGCCCGGTCGATATCGAGCGCAGCCCCCGCGTCCCCCTTTTTCTCGCGATTCCCACGCTCCGCAAACGCCAGCTCAGGAAGGCGTCACAGCTCATGCTGGGCAGTCCCAACGGCAGCCGCCCGCCGCTCAACGGCACGAACGGCTCCAACGGGCACAATGGTCACGACGTCGCCACGACCGATTCGACGCATCCGCTCCAGCCTTTCCACGAAACGCTGCGCGACCGCCTCATCGGTTACTTCGAGAGCATCAATCTTACGCACAAGCCCAAGCTCGTCGCCGTCACGGGCCTCGGTCGCGATTCCGGTGTGAGCACGACGGCCGCCGGGCTCGCCCGGAGCCTTTCCGAAACCGGCGAGGGCAACGTTCTCCTCGTCGATATGAACGTCGGCCAGGGTGTCGCGCAGCAGTTTCTCAAGGGCAAGGAGGTCTGCGGTCTCGATGAAATGCTCGATGCCCGCAACAGCGCGCACGTCGACAACAAGCTCTACGTCGTCGCGGAAAACAACAGCAGCGACCGCCTCTCGCGCAACATGCCGCAACGCTTCACCAAGCTCGTACCGAAACTCAAGGCGAGCGACTTCGATTACATCATCTTCGATATGCCGCCGGTCAGCCAGATCAGCATCACGCCACGTCTCGCCAGCTTCATGGACATGGTGCTCATCGTCGCCGAGTCCGAGAAGACCGATCGCGATCTGCTCCAGCGCGCAACCGCCCTCCTCGGCGAATCCCGCGCACACCTTGGTATCGTGCTGAACAAGACCAGGCGCTACGTCCCCAAGCGACTCCATCAGGATAACCTCGGGAACTGAATTTGTTCGCGACCGCCGCATCCCTGTCTCTCCGCCTCACCCGTCGCTCCGCGTTGCCTCCGCGCTTCCGATGCTCTCCCACCGCTTCTACTACGGCCTAAAGCCCTACGTCCCCTGGCGCATCCGCATGGCCCTCCGTCGCGTATCCGCCCGCCGCAAGCGCGAGCGCTTCACCGATTCCTGGCCCATTGATCGCTCGGCTGCGCGCCCCCCCGCCGGCTGGCCGGGTTGGCCGCAGGAGCGCAAATTCGCCTTCGTCATCACTCACGATGTCGAGGGCCCTGATGGCCTCGCCAAGTGCGAGCGGCTCGCCGCACTCGAGGAGGCAATGGGCTTCCGTTCCTGCTTCAATTTCATTCCCGAGGGCCCATACTCCGTTTCACCTGATCTGCGCGCTTCGCTCATCGCCCGCGGCTTCGAGGTTGGCGTCCACGATCTCGAGCACGATGGAAAGCTCTTCCGCTCGCGCCGTGATTTCGAGCACAAGGCCACCCGCATCAACCGCCACCTCCGCGATTGGAACGCCACCGGTTTCCGCTCCGGCTTCATGTTGCGCAACCTCGAGTGGCTGCACGATCTCAACATCCGCTACGATTCGTCGACCTTCGACACCGATCCGTTCGAGCCCCAGTCCGAGGGCGCCGGCACCATATTCCCCTTCTGGATTCCCACGCCTGGCGTCGGCCAAAACCGCGGCTACCTCGAGCTGCCCTATACGCTTCCGCAGGATTCCACTCTTTTCCTCGTCCTGCAGGAGAAGTCGCCCGAGATCTGGCTGCGCAAGCTCGACTGGATCGCCCGGCACGGCGGCATGGCCCTCGTCAACGTCCATCCCGACTACGTCAGCTTCGACGAGCCGGCCACGCCTCGCACGTATCACATTTCTCACTACATCGCACTCCTCGAGCATGTGCGCCGCAACTATGCCGGCGCCGTGTGGCAGTCCCTGCCGTCGACGGTCGCCGAATACGCCACTCAGCTGACACCGCGCCCACGCTTCGAACGGACAAAGCGCGTGTGCATGATCACGCACTCCTTCTACGAGAGCGACAATCGCGTCACCCGCTACGCCGAAGCCCTCGCCGCGCGAGGCGACACGGTCGATGTGCTCGCCCTGCGCCGTTCGGTCTCGGTCCCCGATCACGAGGTAATCGGCGGCGTATCCGTGCACCGGATTCAAGACCGCTTCGGCAAGACCGAGCACTCCCGCTTCGCCTACCTCTGGCCGCTCCTGCGGTTCCTCGCCGTCTCCACGCGCTGGGTCACGCGCGCTCATGCCGACCGGCCTTACGATCTCCTGCACATTCACAATATGCCGGATTTCCTGGTGTTCGCTGGCTGGTACCCGCGCTTCAAGGGCGCGCGTCTGCTGCTCGATATTCACGATATCGTTCCCGAGTTCTACACCACGAAGTTCAGTGGGGGCAAACCGGGTGTCACGGCCGCACTCCTGCGCTTTATCGAGCGCCAGGCCGCGCGCTTCGCTCACCACGTGATCGTGTCGAATCATCTCTGGCTCCAAAAGTACGCCGCCCGCACTGGCAGCGAGGAGAAGAGTTCCGTCTTCATCAACAATGTGGATACGCGCGTCTTTCAGCCGCAGCCCCGCACGCGCCACGACGGCAGGCTCATCGTCCTTTTCCCGGGCGGCCTCCAGTGGCATCAGGGGCTCGATATCGCGTTGCGCGCCTTCCAGCGCGTGAGCGAAGCGCTCCCGCACGCTGAGTTCCACATCTACGGTGACGGCAACATGAAATCGTCCCTCATCGCGCTCGCCGCCGAGCTGGGCTTCGATGGCCGCGTCAAGTTCTTCGAACCCGTCCGCGTCAAGGAGATAGCGCGCATCATGGCCAACGCCGATC
>JAZKEV010000148.1:14430-24184 GCA_040386765.1 Verrucomicrobiota bacterium
CTTCGGCAACGAGGCCTACAGCACCAAGATCATGGAGTTCATGTCGCTCGGTGTGCCGGTCGTCGTCTCGCAGACCCGCATCGACCGCTTCTACTTCGACGACTCGGTTGTCCGCTTCTTCGAGTCCGGTAATGTCGATGCGCTCGCCGCGGCCATGCTCGAAGTACTCAGCGATGCCGCTCTGCGCGAGCAGATGGTTGCCAATGCCCTCGCCTACTCTGCGCGCCACAGCTGGATGCTGCGCAAGGCCGACTACCTTCGCCTAGTCGACGAGCTGGTCGAAACCGGCGCTGCCACCGATCGCGGCGCGACCTCGTGGCCCCGCGTCGCCGAGTCCGCCCACGCTCACTCCACCCCGCCCGTCGCCTTTCCCCAACCGCAACCCGCCACCGCCGATGTCCGTGCCAATTAAAGCCAGCCTCGATGCGGTCCAGGCTTGGGTCGAAGCCCGCAACTATCAGGGCTACGATCCCGGCGATGGCCTGACATCGTTCCTGCGTCCCCTGACCCTCGGCAATCTCTTCGCCGAGCGTCTCCTGCAGCAGGCGATCTGGAAGTCCCCCATCAATATCCGTCCACTCGTCGGCGTTCAGCCGCTCGACTCCACCAAGGGCCGCGGCTTCATGGCCGCCGGCTACCTGCGGCTCTTCGCCGCCCTCGACGATGTCTCGTATCGCACCAAGGCACTCGCCTGCCTCGACTGGCTCGATCGTAATCGCGAGAGCGGCCACGTGGGCCACTGTTGGGGCAATCATTTCGACTTCACCACGCGCAGCGGCCGCATGCTCGCGCATACACCGACCATCGTGTGGACGAGCCTCATTGGCCATTCGTTCCTCGATGCGTTCGAGCAGCTCCGCGACGAACGCTTTCTTGCCATCGCCGAGAGCATCTGCCGATGGATCATGGCCCTCCCGCGCGAGAGAACGGCCAGCGGTACCTGCCTGAGTTACACGGGCGTTTTCCAAAATTCCGTCCACAACTCCAATCTCCTCGGCGCCGGCATGCTCGCCCGCACCTGGCAGCATTGCCACCGCGCAGAGTATTGCGACGTCGCTCGCGCCGCGGTGCTCTACACCTGCTCCCGGCAGCGCGACGACGGCTCGTGGTGGTACGGCGAAGAGCCGAAGTATCGGTGGATCGATAATTTTCACACCGGCTACAATCTCGATAGCCTCAAGTTCTATACCGAGGGCTCCGGCGACAACACATTCTCCGCTCACATCGATCGCGGCTACGCGTACTTCAAGGCCACGTTCTTCGAGGATTCCGGGCGGCCCCGCTACTATCACGATCGCGCTTTCCCTATCGATATCCAGTGCGCCGCACAGGCAATCGATACCTTCTGCCTCTTCGCCGATGAGGATCCCTCCGCGCTCACCCTGGCCCAGCGCGTCGCTGCCTGGACGATCGAGAACCTGCAAGCCGCCGACGGCCATTTCCACTATCGGCAGTACCCGCTCCTGACCGCACGGACGCCGTACTTCCACTGGGGTCAGTCGACGATGTTCCGCGCGTTGTCCCACCTCTTGCTCGTTCAATCGCGCCCCGCCGGCTCGCGCCGTCAGTTCGCGTCCAACCCGCTCGCGTCATGATGACCTTCCCTCGCGCCAACTACGTCCTCATCACTCCGGCCCGCAATGAGGAGGCCTACATCGGCGGCACGATCCGCTCTGTATTGACGCAGACACTACGCCCGCAGCGCTGGATCATCGTCAGCGATGGCTCGACCGACCGCACCGACCAGATCGTCCGCGACTTCGCGAGTGAGCACACGTGGATCGAGCTTATCCGCATGCCCGAGCGTCGCGACCGTCAGTTCGCAGCCAAGGCCAACTGTTTCAACGTCGGCTACGCCTGCGTGAAGGGCGGCGACTTCGACTTCGTCGGCAATCTCGATGCCGATATCACGCTGCCACCCGATTATTTCTCCTTCCTCCTCTCGAAGTTCGCTGCCCTCCCGCGCCTCGGCGTCGCCGGCACGCCGTTTGTCGAGAACCACGACCAGCCTGCAAACCACACCTACGCGCACGGGCTCGCCAACCTCGAGCACGTCTCCGGTGCCTGCCAGTTGTTCCGCCGTGAGTGCTTTGAGGCCGTCGGCGGCTACGTGCCTGTGAAAGGTGGCGCCATCGACTGGATCGCCGTCACCACCGCGCGGATGCGGGGCTGGCAGACACGCACGTTCACCGAGAAGGTCAGCTTCCACCATCGCACGCTCGGCACAGGCAATCACCGTCCGCTCATCGTCCCCTTCCACTACGGCCGCAAGGCCTACTACATCGGCGGTCACCCCCTCTGGGCACTCCTCCGAGATGCGCAATCGCCCGTGGTTCATCGGCGGCTTCATGTTTCAGCTCGGTTTCTTCTGGGGCCTTGTCACGCGCATGCCGCGCGTCGTCTCGCCTGAGCTCATGGCCTTCCATCGCGGCGAGCAGATGGCGCGCCTCAAGGCCATGTTCACCCGCCAGCGCCGCCCCGATCCCGCCCTCGCATGACGCTCCCGCACATCGCCGTCTGCATCTGCACCTTCCGCCGTCCCGAGTTATTGCGGCGCTTGTTGCGCGAGCTGGACCGTCAGGATACCGCCGGGCTCTTCACCTTCTCGATCATCGTGGTCGACAACGACGCCCAGCTCTCCGGTCGCTCCGTCGTTGAGGAGTTCGCCGCCCGCTCGCGCATCGCCGCCCATTACTATGCCGAGCCCCGGCAGAACATCGCGCTCGCCCGCAATCGCACAATCGAGAATGCCACCGGCGACTACATCGCCTTCCTCGATGACGATGAGTTTCCTGTGCCCGACTGGCTCCAGCTCCTCTTCGCTAACTGCTCCCGGCCGCGCATTGCCGGCGTGCTCGGCCCGGTCCGCCCCCACTTCGATACAACGCCCCCGCGCTGGCTCGTCGCCGGCCGCTTCTGCGAGCGCCCCGAGCATCCCACCGGCACCGTGATGCCCGGCGGCAAATGCCGGACGGGTAATGTCCTCTTCCGTCGGGAAATCCTCGCGGGCGATCCCGCTCCGTTTCGTGCCGAGTTCGGCACCGGCGGCGAAGACGTCGATTTCTTTCAACGCATGACGCAGCGCGGCCATGTCTTCGTCTGGTGCAATGAAGCCATCGCCTACGAGGTCGTCCCGCCCAGCCGCTGGACGCGCAGCTTCTTCCTGAAACGCGCGCTTCTCCGTGGTCGCAACAATCTCAAGCTCGGCCATGACCGCCTCCGCGCCCTGATGACATCCTTCGTCGCCGTTCCCGCCTACTCCCTCCTGCTACCCGCCACGCTCTTTCTCGGTCAACACGTCTTCATGAAGTACGGCATCAAGTTCTGCGACCACCTCGGCCGCGTCCTCGCCCTCTTCCGTCTGAATCCGATTAAAGAGCGCTCGATGTAGAAACCCTTTTTATGCACGCTACGTCCGCCACCATTTCCATCAACGGGGCCCCCACCGCCGCCTCCCTCCTCGCCATCGAGGGCCGGACCATCGTGCGTTCCGGCTCTTGGCTGAAGGTCGCCCGCATTCACGACGAGGTCTGGCAGGAGAATCCCCTCACGCAGCCTGCCGGCACCGTCGAGACCATCCGCACGTCAGGCCTCGGCGCCGATCTCTTCACGTTCAGCCAGCTCCTGCCCGACATCACGCCGCGCCACGCGTATCATACGTCCTGTGACAACCTCGCAGTCGCCGACACCACGAACTTCACCGCGTGGTGGGACGCGTTGCCCCAAGAGTCCCGCAAGAATGTCCGCAAATGCCAGAAACGTGGCGTCACGATCAAGCCTTTCACCCTCGACGACGCCTTGGTCCGCGGCATCAAGGGCATCTACGACGAAACGCCCATCCGCCAGGGTCGCCGTTTCTGGCACTACGGCAAGGACCTCGCCACCGTGCAGCGCGAGAACGGGAGCTACGTCGATCGCGCGCAGTTCATCGGTGCCTACCTCGGCGACGAGCTTATCGGCTTCCTGAAGATGGTCTACGTGGGCCGCGGCGCGCGCATCATGCAGATCCTTTCGAAGAATGCGCACTACGACAAACACCCGATGAACGCGCTTCTGTCCGCCGCCGTCGAGCTCTGTGCCCAGCGTCCCGTCGATCACCTCATCTACGGCCAGTACGTCTACGGTAACAAGCGCAACAGCTCGGTCACCGAGTTCAAACGGCGTAACGGTTTCCAGGAAATCCTCCTCCCGCGCTACTACATTCCCTTCACCTGGCGTGGCAGCGTAGCGATCTCCAGCGGACTCTACCGCGGCCTCAACGAACTCCTCCCCGAGCCGTTGATCAACGCCGCCCTCAACGCCCGCAACTTCGCCTACAAGCGCTTCCCCCGCGCCGCTGCCTAAGCGGCTCTCATCTGCGGTCTGTTGCCCGCTCCTCTCCCTACTTTTTCACGCCGGTGTAGCTTAACGCCAAAGTGGCCGAACTGTATTCGGCAGACGGATGGTTCAATTCCTCCCGCCGGCTCCACTCTCCCCCTCCGCAATATTCAGCCCGTCAAGGAACGCTCCCGCGCCTCGCCGATCAGGCGAGGCCCCTCCCGCAACGCCTCACCTCAAGGTCTCTGCCATTAGCGCAGATTAGCGTTCCCCCGCTCCTTCCTCGTTCTCCCTTCTGCGCTTCCGTTTTCCTCGATCTCACTCTCTTCCCATTTCCAAGCCGGTGTAGCTTAACGCCAAAGTGGCCGAACTGTATTCGGCAGACGGACGGTTCAATTCCTCCCGCCGGCTCCATTCTCTCTGTCTCTCTCGATGCACGCCCTCGCAGGCATTATCAGTCCCCGCGGTGTCCCCGCTCTTGCGCATCCTCCGCAGCGCATGGTGGATCGTCTTTGTCATGATTCGTCACGCGTTCCTGGATACGGCACCTTCGAGGCCATTGGCGCGCGCGTCGGCTGGGTTGCGCCGCCCGAGGCCGCTGCCAAGCCCGCATGGAGCCGCACCCGGCAGGTCGCCGTCCTTCTCGCCAGCGACGCCACCGCGCTCCACTCGACCCAAAGCGCCGCAAGCCTCGCCGATGCCATCGAGCACTCGGGCCTTCACGCGCTCACCTCCCTCAATGGCTGGTTCAGCGGCCTCATCGTCGACCTGCGCGATTGCACCGCCACTCTCTTCAACGACCGCTATGGGCTCGGCCGTCTCTACTATCACGAGACTCCCCATGGGTTCTTTTTCTCCTCCGAGGCCAAGTCACTGCTCGCGGTTCTCCCCCAGCTCCGCCAGCTCGATCCCCGTGGCGTTGCCGAGTTGTTCAGCGTCGGCTGCGTGTTGCAGAATCGCTCGCTCTTCAGCGGCATCCACCTCCTTCCTCACGGCTCCGCATGGAAATTTCACCGCGACGGCCGCATCGACAAGCACCGCTACTTCGATCCCGCGCTCTGGGAGCAGCAACCCCTTCTCGATTCAGTCACCTATGGCGAGCGTCTCCGGGAAGTCTTCGCGCGCATCGCGGCACGCTGTGTAGGTGGCACCTCTCCCGTGGCAATGTCGCTCACCGGCGGCCTCGATAGCCGTGCGGTCATGGCCTGGGCCGGCGTCGAGCCCGGAGCGCTCCCTTGCTACACGTTTGGCGGCCCCTTCCGCGATTGCGCGGATGTCCAGATCGCCCGCCGCCTCGCTAAACTATGCCAGCATCCGCACACCACGATCCGGATCGGCTCGGAGTTCTTCTCTCATTTTCAGCACCTCGCCGAGAAGTCTGTCTACCTCAGCGACGGGGCGATGGATGTCTCCGGCGCCGTCGAGCTTCACGTCAACCGCAAGGCGCGTGAAATCGCGCCCGTCCGCCTCACCGGCAACTATGGTTCGGAGATTCTCCGCTCGCACGTCGCCTTCCGTCCGGGGCAGCTTGATCGCTCGCTTTTCACCCCGGACTTCAATCGCCTGATCGACGAAGCGGCCGAGACCTATCGCCAGGAAACCGCCTGCCATCGCCTCTCGTTCATCGCGTTCAAGCAGGTCCCGTGGCACCACTACGCGCGCTTCTCCGTCGAGAAGTCTCAACTCACCCCTCGATCGCCGTTCCTCGATAACGAACTCGTCGCGCTCGCCTACCAAGCGCCCCGCGAACTCAGCTCCAGCCCGCGTCCGCTCCTCCACCTGATCGCGCAGGGGAATCCCTCGCTCGCCTCGCTCGGCACCGATCGCGCGCTCCGCACGCGCAGTTTCCCCCTCGTTTCTCGCGCCGCCCGCGCCTGGCAGGAGTTCACCGCCAAGGCCGAGTACGCCTACGACTACGGGATGCCGCGCTGGCTCGCCCGCACCGACCGCGCGCTCACGGGCCTGCGCCTGGAGAAACTCTTCCTCGGCCGCCACAAATTCTACCATTTCCGGGTGTGGTATCGCGACCAGTTGCGCGAGATCGTGCACGGCCACGGCCAACTCACCCAGCCCGCGTTCTACCGCGAGGGCGTCGCGCGGCAGCTCACCGCCGACCACGTCTCCGGCCGCGCGAACCGCACGCTCGAGCTTCACAAGCTTCTCTCGCTCCAGCTCATCGACCGCTCGCTCCTGCGTGCGTAGCTAGCGCGCCTCACAAGTTTCTTCCCGCGCGCGGCATCCTCAACGCCCCGCGCTCGCTCCCTCGTTTCGCTCCCACCCTGCGCCGATCAGGCGCAACCCGCACCGCCTTTCGCGCCTCACCCGCTCCGGAAAGATTAGCGCAGATTAGCGTTCCCTCTCTTGTCTCACCTTATCCTCCTCACCTGCCTCGCCGCCACGTTCTGGTTCGTGCGCCGCGATATCGCCACCCGTCCCGGAGTCTCCTCGGCGATCTGGATTCCGACGCTCTGGGTCGGTATTCTTGCGTCACGCCCCATTTCGCTGTGGCTCGGTCTTGGCGGCGGCAATACCCTCGAAGGCTCCCCGCTCGATCGCCTCTTCTTCTTCGGGATGATCGTGGCCGCCGCGATCGTCCTCGCCCGTCGCGGTTTCACTTGGGGTCCTTTTCTCGCCCGCAATTGGCCGCTCGTTCTCTTTTACGGCTATCTGCTCCTTACGGTCGCGTGGGCCAATTCTCCCCTCGCCTCCTCCAAGCGATGGTTGAAGGAAATCGGCAACGTACTCGTCGTCATCGTCATCCTCACCGAGCGCGATCCACTCCAGGCCATCCGCGCGGTCTTCGTGCGCTGCGCCTATGTCCTGATCCCGCTCTCGTTCGTCTACATCCGCTATTTCCCCGATCTCGGCCGCCGCTACAGCACGCACTCGGGACAACTGGAGATCACGGGAGTCACCACCCAGAAAAATTCCCTCGGTGCGATGATCCTCGTCTGCGCCCTGGTCTTTATCTGGGACTGGCTGGAGCGCTCCCGCCCCGGCGGCCTCAAGCTTCCACGCCTCGATCGCTACGTCTCCTTCGTCATCCTCGGCTTCGCGCTCTATCTGCTCTATCAAAGCGACAGCAAGACCTCGATGCTCTGTCTCGCCGTCGCCGCCGGGCTGATCGCCGCTGTCCGCCTGCCCGTGCTTCATCGTCGCATCAGTGCGATGGGCATCTTCTGCCTCATAGGCGGCCTCGGTTTCGCCCTCTTCGATTGGATGTTCGGCCTCTCGGAAGCCGTCGTTTCCAATCTCGGCCGCGACATGACTTTCACCGGCCGCACCGACGTCTGGCGGGAGCTCCTCGCCGTAAACACCGACCCGATCTTCGGCGCCGGTTTCATGAGCTTCTGGGACGACATCTATTACCAATCCAAGCTCCCGGACTGGGTCGCCTTCTCTGCGCACAACGGCTACCTCGAGATCTATCTCGCGGGCGGCATCGTCGGCGTAGTCGTCCTTGCCCTTATGCTCCTCGGCAGCGGCGCCCGCATCAACCGCGCGCTCGCCAGCGGCGAGCCTTACGCCCTCGTCCGCTTCGCCGTCTTCGTCGTGGCGCTCATCGCTAACTTCTCCGAGTCCAACTTCGCGTGCATGACGCCCATCGGCTTCCTTTTCCTCATCGCCGCCATTGGCCAGGCGCAGCCCGAAACGGTGCCGGCCTTCGCTGAAGCGCCCACGTCGTATCCAACAAGCTACTACGATCAGGCCACTCCTTATCGCTCGTGACGCTCGCCCGCACCATTCCCCCGCGCATCATCCAGACTGCGCGCAGCCGCGATCTTCCCCCTCTCGCCCGCGCCGCGGCGAAGAACCTTCAGCTGCTTCACCCTGATTGGGAGTACCGCTTCTTCGATGACGCCGACGTCTCTCGCTTCATTTCCATCGAGTTCCCGCAGTACAAGCCGGTCTTCGACTCCTTTCCGCACAAGATCCAGCGCTTCGATTTCTTCCGCTACCTCGCGGTCTTCCGCTTCGGCGGCTTCTACTTCGACCTCGACGTTCTCCTCGCCGAAGGCCTCCACGACCTTACGGCGCACCCTTGCGTGTTTCCCTTCGAGGAGATCACCATCAACCGCCACCTTCGCGAGGATCTGGGTCTCGATTGGGAGATCGGCAACTACGCCTTCGCCGCGACCGCCGGCCATCCGTTCCTCGAAGCCGCCATCGAAAACTGCGTCCGCGCCCAGCGCGACCGCGCGTGGGTCGAGCCCATGTTCCGTGGCATCCCGCGGCTTTTCCGCGGCGGCTTCGACGTCCTCAATACCACTGGTCCCGGACTGCTCACTCGCACCCTCGCGGAACAAGGCACCGCCGCCGATGTTGCCGTGATCTATCCCGCGCCCGGCTGCGACCTCTGCGATGCGCGCAACTGGCACCGCTTCGGTCGCTACGGCATCCACCTGATGGAGGCCTCGTGGCGCTCGCGGCAAAATCTCCTCGTCCGCAAGACCGGCCTCCTCTGGGAAACGCGCCAGCGCACTCACGCCCTCGCCGCCACTCGCGCCCGCTCCACCCTGCCCACGTTGTCCACCGCTGCGCCCGCGCCCAAGCTCGCATGACCGTCCAGGCCCTCATCTCCCGCGCCGAGCGCGCCTGCCAGCGCCGCGCCGCGCGCTGGCTCGTTCGCCGCCCCTTCACGCTCCCGCGAGGCCGCGCGATTATTTCGTTTACCTTCGACGATTTTCCTCGGTCCGCGCTGCTGGAGGGCGGTGCGATTCTCGAACACTACAATCTCGCCGGAACCTACTACACCGCTCTCGGCCTCAGCGGTCGCACTACCGTCTGCGGGGAGATGTTTCACGTCGACGAGCTCCCCAGCCTCCTCGACCTCGGCCACGAGCTTGGCTGCCATACCTTCGATCATCATCCGGCTTGGGAGACCGACCCCGTCACCTTTGAGTCCTCGGTCCTCCACAACGCCGACGCGCTCAAGGAGCACCTGCCACACGCGCATTTCCGCACGCTTTCCTATCCCATCAGCTATCCGCGGCCCGAGACCAAGGACCGCGTCGGCTATCGCTTCGTGTGCTGCCGCGGCGGTGGCCAGACCTTCAATCACGGCACCGTCGATCTCAATTATCTCTCGGCTTTCTTCCTTGAACAAAGCATCCACCGTCCTCGCGCGGTCCGCGACGCCATCCTCGCCAATCAGGCGGCTGGCGGCTGGCTGATCTTCGCGACGCACGATGTCTGCGCCGAGCCGTCGCCCTACGGCTGCACGCCCGAGTTCTTCCGCGATATCGTCCACTTCGCCGTCGATTCCGGCGCCCTCATCCTCCCCGTCGGGCAAGCGTGGGATACGATTCACGCCCGCACCCCGTTTCTCTCGTGAGCTCCGCAGTCTCCGCCCCCGCGGATACGCTCGTCGCTTCCGCCGTTCCGCCCCGTGCCGTATCCCGGAA
This sequence comes from Verrucomicrobiota bacterium, assembly GCA_040386765.1. Classification (GTDB taxonomy): domain Bacteria; phylum Verrucomicrobiota; class Verrucomicrobiia; order Opitutales; family Opitutaceae; genus ER46. The sequence continues at coordinate 24,153 of JAZKEV010000148.1, forward strand.
TCTCGCCGTCGATTTCACCAAGGGTGCCTTGG
>JAZKEV010000149.1:0-10616 GCA_040386765.1 Verrucomicrobiota bacterium
GTCGATGAACGACGACAAGGTCTATCCCGAGGAGTCGCGGGCCATCGCGACGATGACGATGAGCTGCACGAGCAGCCGCGGCAGAGGCTCCTCCAGATGCGACTCGATATTGGCGAAAAGGGAGGTCGAGGGCTGGGCGGCCGCGACGGTGCCCAGAGCGGCGGTGCGAGTGTCTGCCTTGGCGACCGTCGCCGGGGCGGGCAGGTCGCGCCCGGCCTGCAGCGTGAAAAAAATCCCGAGGCCGAAAACGAGCACGACAGCCAGATAGGTAAACGCGCGAGTCATGAAAGCGGCGGAGCTTGGGAAGTGGATACGAGGTTGTCACGCCACAGCGTGGGGCCAGCGCTTTTTTGTCCCGCGAGAATTTCGCGCGGCGAGAGAGGACTCCGCTCTACTGCACGCTTGACGCTGGCGGATTGGACGGGAGCCTCGACGCACCCAGCGGGCTCGATTGCCTGCGTCTGCAAGCAATGACCCCTATCGTAAAATCTCCGCTGGATCGCGCGCGCGCGAAGGCCTACTGGCGGCTGCTCCCCATCCTCTTTCTCGCGTATGTGGTCGCCTTCGTGGATCGCGCCAATGTCGCCTTTGCGAAGCTCACGATGTCGAAGGATCTGCCGGGCTTCGACAACTCGGTGATCGGGTTTGGCGCAGGCATTTTTTTCATCGGCTACTTCCTGCTGGAGATTCCGGGCGCGATGATCGTGGAGCGCTGGAGTGCGCGGCTGTGGCTTTCGCGCATCATGATCACGTGGGGCATCATGGCGGCGATGACGGCTTTTGTGCATCTGCACATCCCGGGCTTCACGCATCTCGCGGAGCTGCTGAAAGCGGGTGCGGTGGCGTTTTTCCGACCGATGATGGGTATCGATGCTGGCTGGCTGAGCTGGTTGGGGTCGCTCTCGCGCGACCTGGTGGCGGAGTTAGGAGGGCCGAATGGACTCTCGATTTTTCAGTTCTACATGGTGCGCTTCTTACTCGGCCTGGCCGAGGCGGGTTTCTTCCCGGGCGTGCTGGTGTTTCTCTCGCACTGGTTCCCGGCCCAGGATCGGGCGCGGGCGCTGGCGCTGTTCTTCGTGGCCACGCCGGTCGCGCAGATTATCGGACCGCTGGTCTCGGCCATGCTGCTGAAGCCGGGTACGACCGAGATGATCAATGGCGTCGCGGTGAAGCATCCCTTGGTGATGGGGATGACGGGCTGGCAGTGGGTGTATGTTGCGTGGGGCGTACCTGCGGTTGTGTTGGGCGTGGTGATCCTCTTCATGCTGCCGGACAAGCCGGGCTGCGCGAAATGGCTGAGTTCCGAAGAGCGGACTGCACTCGAGGAGGAGATCGCGCGCTCGAAGCCGAAGGGCAAAACGCATATGTCGCTCTGGCAGGGACTGAAGCAGCCGAAGGTGCTCGCGCTGGCCTTTGCCTACTTCTGCACAGTCACCGGGAGCTACGGCGTGGTGTTCTTCCTGCCGAGCATTCTGGATGCGTGGTATAATCTGAAGTACACCCAGCTCGCCTGGCTAACGACGCTGCCGGCGCTCATGGCGCTCGGCGGACAGTTGTTTGTGGGCTGGAACTCCGATCGCACGAAGGAACGGCGCTGGCATACGATTGTCCCCATTTTGGTCGCGGTCGTCGCGCTTTTGGTTGCTCCCGCCACACGGGGAAATCTCACGCTCACGATCATTTGCTTCATGCTCGCGCTCGGGGGACTCAAGGCGTATCTGCCGGCCTTCTGGACGATGCCGTACCTCTTCCTCACGAGCTCGGCGGCGGCGGCGAGCATCGGGCTCATTAACTCTGTGGGTAATCTCGGCGGGCAGATGGGACCGTATGTGCTCGGGAAAATCGAGAGCGTGACCGGGTCGTTTGTCGGTGGGATTTATTTTCTCGCGGCTTCGATGACGGTTTGCGCGGTGATTGTGTTTTTCCTGGGAGTGGGCGGGAAAGAGAAGGTGGCGGAGCCGGCGAAGAACTGAGCGAGAGCGCGAGGGGAGGAGGACGCGACGGAACGGCTTGCGCCGACCGGCTTATTTTGCGCCGATGCGGGGACTTTCTCATTCCCCTCATATGTCGCTCTTCATTGGCATCGATTCAGGCACTCAAAGCGTCAAAGCGGTCGTCCTCGATCTCGAGACCCGCAAAGTCATCGCCGAGGCGCGCGCGCCGCACGCGTTGATCGAGGGGCTGCCGGTGGGCCACATGGAGCAGCACCCGCAGGCGTGGGTGGAGGCGATGGATGCGGTGGTCCTCGAGGTGGCGGGAAAAATAGACCGCACGCGCGTGCGCGGCATCGGCGTCTCGGGTCAGCAGCATGGCTTTGTGCCGCTGGATGCTGAGGGAAAAGTGATCCGGCCGGCGAAGCTCTGGTGCGATACGAGCACGGCGGCGGAGTGCGCGCTGATCACGAAGAAGCTGGGCGGGTCCAAGGCGGCGATCCGCAAGACGGGCAATCTGATCCTGCCGGGTTTCACCGCGCCGAAAATCCTGTGGCTGAAACGGCATGAACCGGCTAACTACAAGAAGCTGCGGCACGTACTGCTGCCGCACGATTACCTGAATTTTCACCTCACGGGAAACTACTTCATGGAGTATGGCGATGCCTCGGGCACCGCACTGATGGATGTGCGGCGGCGCACGTGGTCGAAGGATACCATCGCGGCGATCGATCCCAATCTGGCGAAGTGGCTGCCAGCATTGAACGAGTCGAGCGAGGCGGCGGGAACGCTGCGGCCGGAGGTGGCGGCGAAATATGGATTCAGCACGGACGTGGTCGTGAGCGCGGGCGGCGGCGACAATATGATGGGCGCGATCGGCACGGGCAACGTGTCGCCGGGCGTGATCTCGGCGAGCTTCGGCACGAGCGGGACGATCTACGCGTACGCGAGCAAGCCGGTGGTCGATCCGCAGGGTGAGATCGCGGCGTTCTGCTCTTCGACGGGCGGCTGGTTGCCGCTGCTCTGCACGATGAATGTGACGACGGTCACGGAGCAGGTGCGCCAGCTCTTCGGCTACGATCACGCGGCGCTGGAGTACGCGGCGAGCGAGGTGCCGGCGGGTTCGCATGGGCTGACATTGCTGCCGTATTTTGCGGGGGAACGGACGCCGAACGTGCCGGATGGGTCGGGCGTCTTGCTCGGGTTGAATGCGAAGACATTTGCCGCCGGCCCGCTCGCGCGCGCCGCGATGGAGGGCGTGACGATGGGGATGAATTACGGGCTGCGCCGGCTTGCGGTGCTCGGGGTGAAGGCGAAAGAAATCCGGCTCACGGGTGGTGGCGCGAAATCGGCGGTGTGGCGGCAGATCATGGCCGATATCTTCGGTGTGCCGGTGGTCGGCATGGTGGAAGAGGAAGGCGCCGCGCTCGGAGGGGCGTTGCAGGCGGCCTGGTGCGTTGCGCGCCGTAGTGGACGGAAGAACGCGAAGATCAGCGAATTTACCGAGGGTGTAGTCGCCGTGAAGGAAGAGACGCGGTGCGTGCCGAAGAAGGAAAACGTGGCGCGGTATCGTGCGCTGCAGGCGGTGCAGGATGGGTTGAGCGAGAGTTTGCGGGGGAGCGGGGTGTTTGCGCGGCAGCGTGGGGTGGCGGGGGTGTGATGGGTCCCGGCTCTTCCGAGCCGGGCTACGGGAAGGCAGGTTTCGAGCATGTGATGAGACGTCGCTATCACACACTCGCGCACTTCAGCATGTGGCCGTGGTCTCAGTGAGCATGGCGACGGATGTGATTGTAATTGGCGGAGGTGTGGCCGGGCTGGCGGCGGCGGGGGCGCTGGGGCGGGAGGGGTGGCGCGTGGTGTTGCTGGAGGCGCGCGGGCGGCTGGGCGGGCGGATTTTTACGGCGCGGCCTAAGGGATGGAGCGGGGCGGTGGAGCTTGGGGCGGAGTTTGTGCACTCGGGGAATCGCGAGCTTTGGGGGCGGCTGAAGAAGCACCGGATTGCGACGCGGCAGGTGCCGGGGAGGCACTGGCTTTGGCGGGAGGGACGGATCGAGCTGGTGGACGATCTGGCCGAGCGGATCGCGCGGGTGACGGATGAGATTCAGCCGCGAAAGATGCGGGGGTGGTCGTTTGCGGACTTCATGCGGGGACGCGCGGAGAGCTTTGCCGCGGATGATCGCACGCTGGCGGAAGGATTCGTAGAGGGATTTCAGGCGGCTCCGCAGCGGCAGATGAGCGCGGTGGCGCTGAAGGGCGAAACGCTCGATGATGCGGAGCAGTTTGTCGTTCCCGGCGGCTACGATCGGCTGGTCGAGGGGCTTGAGCGCGAGTTGCCGCGCAAGCGAGTAACCGTGGTGCGCGGTGCGACGGTGACGCGCGTGGCGTGGTTGCCTCACGAGGTGATGGTGCGGGCGAGCGGGCAGGATTTTGTGGCGCGGGCGGCAGTAATCACGCTGCCGCTGGGTGTGCTGCAGGCGAAGAGTCCGCAGCGCGGGGCGGTGCGCTTTGAGCCGGAGTTGCGGGAAAAAAGGAAACTGATCGCGAAGATGGGTGTGGGGCAGGTGATGCGGATCGCGGTGCGCTGCGAGGTGCGGCGCTGGCGGGCGCTGCTGCCGCCTGAGCTGCGCAACGCGGCGCGGGGTGGGATCGGCTTCATTCACTCGCAGCTGGAGGGCATGCCGGTGTGGTGGTCGATGGGGAGCGCGCCGGTTTTGACGGGTTGGGCGGGAGGACCGGCGGCGCGGGCGCTGAGGGGGCTTTCCGACGCCGCGATATTCGAGAGAGCGCTGGCGTCGCTCGCGAAGATGCTGGGCGTATCGAAAATTGGACTACGCGGTACGGTGGCCGACTGGCAGCTGCACAACTGGATGCGCGACCCGTTCAGTCGCGGCGCCTATAGTTTCACGGCGGCGGGACAGGACGACGCGGCCGAGAGATTGCGCGAGCCGGTGCGCGGCACGCTCTTCTTCGCGGGTGAGGCGACGGCGGACGGCGAGGAAATAGGGACGGTGCATGGAGCGCTGGCGAGTGGGTTGCGGGCGGCGGAGGAGGTGTGCGGATGTTTGGCGAAGGGGCGGGGGGAGACCTGAGCGGAGTGAAGAAAAGAAATGAACAGGAAGAACGGGAAGCGCGGATGCCAATTACGAAGCGGAAAGAGGCGAGAGACCTAGCGCGGCGGAGCCGCAGCCAAAGATCCTTTTATAAGAACCACGAAAAACACGAAAACCTTGAACCGCTAAAAAACGCTAATCACCGCTGAATCAGATAGGCGAAGACTAGAGCCGATTGGTGGATTCCCAACGTTGGGGGGAGAAATGCACGCAGGAAAACAATACTCTTGGGGATAGTGGTACAGAGTACGGAGAATGACAGAGAGGTCATTCTGGGCGGATATGGTGGGGTAGGCGGATGAAGCGCCAGCGAGCTGGCGGGAGTCCTAATCCCGCCCTCACGGGGCGGACCACATTTGATCCGACGATGCGACGCGACGTGATCACCGAATCCTCCTCTATGTCCGGGATCAGCTGGGATTGGCTGGGGGAAAAATAGCGGTGCGCCGGCGCGAAGGCTGTGGCCGACGTTCAGGCGCGGAGGAACGACACGTCCGTGGCCCAGGGTGAAAGCGCGCGGCATGGCGGCAACATCCAGCCCATGGCGATCGGGACGATCGCCGCACCCTGCTTTAGAAGGGCCAGACGCGCGGGATCACGACCATCGAGACGGCGAAGCAGAGGAGGTTGAGCGGGACGCCAACCTTTACGAAGTCGGCGAATTTGTAGCCGCCGATGCCATACACGTACGTGTTAGTCTGATAGCCGATGGGCGTGGCGAAGGCGGCGCTCGCGGCGATGGTCACGCCGATGATGAAGGGACGAGGGTCCACGCCGGCCTCCTTCGCGATGCCGAGCACGATCGGGATCATCAACGCGGCGACGGCGTTGTTCGAAAGGATTTCGGTAAGGACCATCGTCACGAAGTAGATGCACCCGAGCATGACGAGCGGCTTGCTCGGACCGGAAACCAGGTGGTCGATGCCGAAGACGATGTTGCGTGCCAGCCAGTCGGCTGCGCCGGTCTGCTGCATCGCGAGACCGAGCGCGAGCATGCCGAAGATGAGAAAGAGCAGATTCCACTCGATGGATTCGTAGGCTTCCCTGGCTTTGATGCAGCCGGTGAGGCAGAGGAAGATCGCACCGGCAATCGCACCGAGCTCGATGGGGAAGAAGTCAAGTGTCTCGCCGACCACAACGGCGACGATCGTCGCGATGACGAGGGGCAGCTTCTTATGGAGCGACAGCGAGGGCAGGGGAGGCTTGTCGAAAAGGATGACGTCATCGCCCCGGCGGAGCTCGTTCACGGCCTGCTCGGTGCCCATCATCAGCAGGATGTCGCCCATGCGGAGCGGCAGGGTTTCGGTCTTGTCGCGAACGTTTTCGCCCGCACGGTGAATGGCCAGCACGACGACGCGGAAACGCTGGCGGAAGTTCAGCTCGCTGATCGAGCGGCCGATGATCTCGGAATTGGGCGCGACCGCACCTTCGAAGACGACCGCTTCGTGGGCGGCGATCTGCTCGAGGCCCGCCTCGGCGGTGAAGTCGAAGCCCGGCATGGAGCGCGCGCGGGCGATGCCCGAAGGGCGGCAGGCGAGCACGAGTCGGTCGCTGGCCTCGAGCGGAGTCACGGCGGAGTCGATATCGATGCCAATACCGTCGCGAACGACTTCGATCACGCGGAAGCCGCGCGCCTTGACGAGGCCGGCGGCGCGGAGACTTTTGCCAATCAGGGGGGAGCCCACGGGCACGAAGGCCTCGGTGAGGTATTCGCGCCGCTCATCCTCGCTCAAGATCGAGGTGAGCATCTCACGATTGGGCAGCAGGCGGGGACCGAAGAGCGCCATGTAGACGGCGCCGGCGATCGTCACGGGGACGCCAATCCAAGCCAGTTCGAACATTTCCATCGGCGTTTCGTTGCGGTCGATGAGGATGCCGTTGACGACGAGATTGGTGCTGGTGCCGATGAGCGTGCACATGCCACCCAGCACGGCTGCGTAAGAGAGGGGGATGAGGAACTTCGAACCCGGCATGCCCATGCGCTTGGCGAGGTTCAGGATGACGGGCACGAGCACGACGACCATCGGGGTATTGTTGATCCACGCGGAGATAAAACCGCAGATGATCATGAGGAGAAACAACACGAGCCGGTAGGGCAGGACGGCGGCCTTCTCGATCACGATGCCAAAGGAATCGAGCACCCCGCATTTCACCAAGGCGGCACTCAGCACAAACATCGCCGCGACCGTGATCGGGGCGGGATTGGCAAATACGGCGAGAACCTCCCGCGGTTTCAGGAGCCCAAATGCCGGCAGGATGACCAGCATGGACAATGCCACGAGATCCGGAGGGGTCTTCTCCCGGATAAAGAGGATCACCGCGCCGATGAGCAGCGCGAATACGAGGGCCATTTGCCAAGTCATCGGCAGCACATTGTTTGGCGCCTGCGTCCGCGCCGAGTGAAATTTCCGTTAGACGTGTCTTATCTTACGGCTGGCGTGACATTTCGTTTATGTCACGCTTTCGAGCGGCGACGGCTAAAAACCGGTGCTTAGATCAACGTCTCAACCACGTCACCTTTATGGCTAAAATCTATAACGATATCACAGAAACGATCGGCAATACCCCTCTCGTCCGCCTCAATCGCACGGCGGCCGCGCACAACGCGCAGGCGGAAGTGCTCCTGAAGCTCGAGTTCTTCAACCCGCTTTCGAGCGTGAAGGACCGTATTGGCTTCTCGATGATCGACGACGCGCTGAAGAGCGGAAAGATCAACTCCAAGACCGTCCTCATCGAGCCGACCTCCGGCAATACGGGCATCGCGCTGGCTTTCGTGGCGGCGGCAAAGGGCCTGAAGCTGATCCTCACGATGCCCGAGACGATGACGATGGAGCGGCGCAAGATTCTCAAGGTGCTCGGTGCCCGCCTTGTCCTCACGGAGGGCGCGAAAGGCATGAAGGGCGCGATTGCCAAGGCCGAGGAACTGGCCGCGAAGATTCCGGGCGCCGTGATCCTCCAGCAATTTGCCAACCCCGCGAATCCCGCGATCCATCGCAAAACGACCGCCGAGGAGATCTGGCGCGATACCGACGGCAAGGTCGACATCGTCGTCTCCGGCATCGGCACCGGCGGCACTATCACGGGCGTCGGAGAAGTGCTGAAGGCCCGCAAGCCCTCGATCAAGATCGTGGCCGTTGAGCCCGATGCCTCGCCGATCCTTTCCGGCGGCGCGCCCGGACCGCACAAGCTGCAGGGCATCGGCGCCGGCTTCGTGCCGCAGGTGCTGAACACCAAGATCTACGATGAAGTGATCCGCGTGAAAGAGGCGGATTCCGGTCCGGTCTCGAAGCAGATCAATTCGCTGGACGGCATTCCGGTGGGCATTTCTTCCGGGGCGGCCGTGTGGGCGGCTTTGCAGCTCGCCCAGCGCCCGGAAAACAAGGGCAAGCAGATCGTAGCGATTGTGCCCTCAAGCAGCGAGCGCTACCTGTCGTCGTGGCTGTTTGCCGACATCGGCGTCGAGAGCGACTCGGTGGAAGATCTGATGGCGCCGGCGACGGCGTGAGGTCTTGACCCGTCGCGCGAGTGCCGGGTCAGCTGCCCCTGCGCTTACGCGCAGGGCGACCGCAAAACCAGTCAGGGCGGCGCAGGTGGGCCGCCCTATTTTTTTGCCTGATACCAGCGGTAGAAAGAGACGGCAAACGCGCCCATGGCGACGGACATACCGATGATCTTCATCATCACGCCGGCGAGCAGCTGATCTTGGGCGGGCGTGAAATCAGGGATGATGCGGGGCGCGAATTCGTATGTTGGATACAAGATATCCTGTGAAAATGTGAGGTAGGCGAAGACGGGCGTCATCGTGATGATGACCGCGAGGAGATAGAGCATCTGTACGCCGTGGTTGGCCGGAGGCAGGACGCGCGAGGGGCTGAGCATGGGCCACCAGTAGAGCACGCCGGCGCCGAAAAACGTGATGTGCTCGATGACGTGGACGGTCTTGTCGCGCAGCGCCCAATCGTAGAGGGACGGAGCATGCCAGAGGCCGATCACGACCGTGTAAACCAGCGTGCAGGTGAGCGGGTGGGTGAAAAAGCGGCTTAGCTTCTTCAACACCGGCACGCGGAAAACCGGATCGATCATCCAGTGCGGAATGCCGAGGAGAAACAGGATCGCGGCGGGGTAGACGAGCAGCTGGTGCTGCGCCATGTGCGCGCTGAAGAGGAACCGCTCGCCGATCTGGTCGAGGGGTGAACCGACGGCGAGATAGAAGATGAAAAGGGCGAGATAGAACCGAAAGGCATGCCAACCCGGAAACGGCGCACCAGCGGGCGCAAGCCGGGCGCGCTGCGGCCCGGCCAGGATGGCCCAGAGCCACCCGAGGAAGACGAGCCCGCCGATGAGGTACGGTTCGTTGTGCCAGTGGCGCCAGTCGATCATGGAGGGTTCTGTGGAAACGAAAACGGCGGCCTTGGAGGGGCCGCCGTTGCCAGAGAGAAAAACGAGGTCCCTTTTAGTTGGGAAGCGGGAGGCTGGCTTCGGCGCCGAAGAGCGAGAGGAGGCCCCACATTGTGCCGCCGGCGATCACCAGTCCGATGAAGAACATGATCGTGCAAAACGGCTTATCCCAGCGAAGGTGCATGAAGTAAAAGATAACGAACATGAACTTCACGGTCGAGAGAACGACGAGCGTGGTGACGATGATCCACTTCGCCCACGGGATGTAGACGATCGCGATCTCGACGCCAGTGATGACCGCGAGGAGCATCGCGATCTGAACGTAGATCTGATATTTGCTGACGTCGTGGTCATCGTGCCCGTGACCATGCGAAGAAACTGCAGCGGAAGGTGCGCTCATGTGCGGGGGATCAAAGGAATTCGAGCAGGTAGACGGCGGTGAAGATGACGATCCAGACGATGTCGACGAAGTGCCAGTAAAGGCCCATCGACTCGACGTCGATCGCGTTGACTTCGGTGAACTGGACGGCGCCGCGCGGGCGGGCAAACCAGAAGAGGGCGCTCAGCGAGAGCAGAAAGACCGCGATACCCACGAGGTCCCATTTGCTAGCGAAGAAGTGGGCGATGCCGGCGCCGATTGTCGGTTCCGTCTGAAGCCCGTGGACCAAGCCCAGGGTGATCTTGAGAACTGCGAGGAGCATCACGATCAGCGTAGTGGCGTGGAAGAGTTGGTGTGACAGCCACGACGTACTCGAAGAGATTTTGAACGAGCGCACGTACATCAAGACGAGCCAGAGGACGCCGATGGCGACGTGACAGCCGTGAGTGCCGGTCAGTGTGTAGAACGTCGTCCCGAGGAGACTGTTCGAGAGCGTCATCTTCTTGTCGTGGACGAAGTGCTCGAACTCATACACCTGGCACCCGAGGAAGATCATCCCGAAGAAAATCGTCGTGAGGAGCGACCAGCGGCAGCTCTTGATATTTCCCTTCTGGATCGCAGTGACGGCGAGGGCCATCATGAGCGACGACATCAGGAGGATGAACGTCGAGAACGACGTAAGCTCCGGACTGAAGATCTGCTTGGGGTCCAAGCCACCCGCGGGCGGGTGCAGGCGGTAGATCAGGTGGGTCGAGATCAGCGCGCCGAAGAACATGCAGTCCGACGCCAGGAAGGTCC
>JAZKEV010000150.1:0-933 GCA_040386765.1 Verrucomicrobiota bacterium
GATCAGGGCGTTGATGCCGATGGGCTGGACGAGGAAACGGCCTTTGCCCGAGTAGGCGAGCATCTGCTTGCAGAGATCGGCCGCGCGCAGCGAGCCGCGGCGGATCGATTCCAGGTATTGCTGCACCGGCGAACTGGCGGGCAACTCCATGCCGGCGAGCGTGGCGTTGCCGAGGATGCCGGTGAGGAGGTTGTTGAAGTCGTGCGCAATGCCGCCCGCGAGCACCCCGAGGCTCTCCAGCTTCTGCGTTTCCTGCACCTTGCGCTCGAGGCCGGCCAGCGACGCGGCATTGGCCTTCTGCTCGGTGATATCGGAAATGAAGCCGTGCCAGAGCACCGAGCCGTCGGGCTCGCGCTGGGGCAGCGCGCTGCCGAGGTGCCAGCGCTCCACGCCGTCGACAAACCGCACACGATACTCGAGCAACCAGGGCGAGAGCTCGCGCGCGGAGCGCTCGATCGAGGAGCGCACCGGCGCGGCGTGCTCGGGGTGCACGTTGGCGAGCACCCTGGCCGCATCCTCGCGCACCTCCGCCGGGCTTACGCGGTACAGCTCGCGGATGGCCTCGCTGGCGTAAGGGAAACACGCGGTGCCGTCGGGCCGCACGCGGTATTGGAAGACGACGCCCGGCACGCGATCGGCGATCTTGCGCAGGAGCGTCTCCGTGCGGCGCGACTCCGCGGCGTGCCGCCGCGCCGCGACGGCAAACCACGCCGTGCCGAGGAGCAGCGCGGCCACGGTGCCGAAGCCAAAGGCAAGCCAGCGCACGCGGCGCTGCTCCTCGGCGAGCTCGCCGATAACGTCGGTCGTGAGATTGGCGATGAAGACCCAGCGCTCGACCATCGGCACGATGGTGCCGTCGGCCACCAGGGACCTCATCCCCGCACGGATCTCGTCAGCCACCGCGGCGGTGTCGAACCGCGCGGCCACCGCCAT
>JAZKEV010000150.1:943-9527 GCA_040386765.1 Verrucomicrobiota bacterium
TGCTGCCGCCGTAGCTCGCAGCGCCCGCCGTGGCCACCGCCATCTGGCGCTTGGGGGAGTGATTGGGCAGTACGCGCAGCGGGATCGATTTCTCGCCGCGCAGCAGCGAGGTGAAGAGCGCGTACTGGTCGAGAAACACCGCGTCGACCCGCCCGTCGAGCAGCTCCTGCAACGCCTCGGTGCTACTGGGTCGCGACACGGCCGTGACCTCGGGAAACATCTGCCGCACGAGATCGCGGTTGGCGCCCGAGCTGATGTGGCTCACCCGCGCACGGGCGAGCTCACGCGCATCGCGGATCGGGCTGTCGGCCCGCACGAGAAAGCTGCTCTCCGCGCGCAGATACGGCTCGGTGAAGTGCACGCCCTTGCGCCGGTCCTCGCGAATGGTGAGCAGCACCCACAAATCCATCTTCGGCTGGTCAAATCCCGAGCCGTTGACCCACTCCAGCTTGATGCCCTTGCGCCGCGCGGCCTCGTTCACGAGGTCCACCGCGAGCCCGGCGGGCCGGCCATCGGCCCCCGCGAAATGCAACGGCCGGTCATTGCCATAGCCGATGCGGTAGACGCGCGAACGATCGATGCGCCCGCCCAACCACCACCAACACGCGGCCACCCCCGCCAGCAGGACGAGTAAGGTGATGGCGAGGGCGATCCGGGAGCGGGATGATAATAGCATGAGGGGGGAGCCCGCGGAAGAGGAAAAAGGGCTTCGGGTTTGGCGGAAGCGTACGTGCGACGAACGGCTTGTCGATGCCGACGGCAGCAAAACGGGGGAGATGCGTGGCTCTTCGAAAATTGACCAGGAAGATCGGGAAGAGCGGAAAGAAAAGGCTGTCTGGGTATCTTCCTTCCTCTGCGGCTTCTTCCCGTGCTTCCCGGACTTCCTGTTCCATAGAGATAGACCGATCCCCTTCCAATACTGGGACCCTTTCCGTAGTACGGAGCCGAAGCCCGCGCGGGAGCCCGAGCGCGGGCCGAAGCTCCGCGCTACCCCACCCGCTCACCCCCAAAAACAAAAACCCCGGTCGTGAAAGACCGGGGTCAAAATTTGCTTCGCTCACCAACGAGTCGAAATGACGAAGCGGCGCGTTCGACGCCTACGCCTTACGCGTCCCCGTCATTGCCGATCGCTTCGACCGGGCAGCCTTCGAGGGCCTCCATGCACTGCGCGACTTCCTCTTCGGTCGTCGGCTGCTTGTGCACGAAGGAATAGCCGCCTTCGTCATGGCGGGTGAAGAACGAGGGCGCCGTCTCGCGACAAAGATCACAGTCGATGCATTGCTGATCGACGTAGAATTTTCCCGGAGAGTTCTGGTCCCATTTATCGGTCTTGTTCGCCATAGGTGGACGAGCCACAAAGAGAACAAAAACTAGGCCTGTCAAGCGGCCTCAAGGTATTCGCCGCCCGCTGTCATCACTCGGCGCACCGCAAGATCGGATGAACTTCCCGCTCTCCCCGTGCACCCTCCGCCTCTCTCCATTTCTTCGTAAGTGAGGCGGGCCTGACAACGAACGATAGGACGGTTTCTTAGGCCGAATGCGCTGCGGATTTTACCCATCGAAAAGCGTCCTTGATTTCCGTCGTGCGGCTTGTGTTTACGCACCGTGCCGTTAGCGTGACACCAATGCTTTCGGACCGGCCCTACATGCGCGGTGATTATGAGCGGGAAAAAACCTCGATTCTGACATGGCTCCTTTCAGCCATCATCGCGGGTTTCATCCTTCAACTGGTTGTCGATTCCCTCTGGGTCGGTGTGAGTGGCCGTTTCGACGGCACGCTGGGGCTTTCGGTTCTCGCCCTTGAGGCGGGCCGCGTCTGGACGCTCCTGAGCCACGCATTTCTGCACAGCACCGAATTCCCGGTGCATGTGATCTTCAACGTCCTCGCCCTGTTCTTCCTCGGGCGTGAGTTGCTGCCGATGCTCGGCACCAAGCGCTTCCTCGGCATCTTCGCCGCCGCGACGATCGTGGGCGGCTTGGCGTGGTGCGGCGCCCACTGGACCGGTGAACCGAAGGCGATTCATCTCGGTGCCTCGGCCGCCGTTTACGCGTTCTTCACCGTCTTCGCCTGTTTCTTTCCCAACCAGCAGATCCCGTTTCTGCTCTTCTTCGTTTTCCCGGTCACGCTGAAGCCGAAGCTCGTCGCCTATGCGCTCTTCGCGCTCTCGCTGCTCTCCCTCATCGCTTATGAGATCCCGGGTGAAGCCCTGCCGCTCGGCATGGTGATCTCGAGCTCGGCGCACTTGGGCGGCATGCTCGTCGGTTTCCTCTACTACCGGTTTGTCCATGATTCGCAGTGGTCCTTTGGCTCCCCCGATCGGCCGGAGATGGAGCTGCCGCGCTGGCTCAAGCGCACCCGGAAGGCCCCCGCCGCCGCGCCCGCCTACCAAATCAATATCGAGGCGGCTCCTCCGCCCCCTGCCCGCGATATCCGTGCGGAGATCGATCGCATCCTCGACAAGATCAACAGCGAGGGCTTCGGCTCCCTCACGCCTGAAGAAAAGCGCGTGCTGGATCAGGCCAAGGATGTCATGAGCCGCCGCTGAGACCGCTATCTCTTTTTCTCGCGTAACTTTCACGCCCGTTCCCGCATCTATCCTCTTGCTGGCGACTTCGTCGCCACGATTGAAACATTTCCATCAGCCCACCCTCTAATCGCATGATGATTCGCTCTCTTGGAACTCTCCGCCGGCTGGGTGTCGTCGCCGCCCTGGCTCTCTCGATCGCCACGGGGTTCGCCGCCAGCGGCGACCGCAAGGCGTTCTCCACCTCGACCGCGCTTGCCGGCGAAGCCCAGCTTTTCCTCAAGCTGCTCGAGCAGGCGCACTACAACCGCGACAACGTCCGCACCGCCGACTACGCTCAGGTCATCCCCGACTACATGGGCGACCTCGATGGCCAGCGCCTCTTCTTCCTCGCCTCCGACCGCGCCAAGTTCGACGAGGAGCACGGCAAGAACGTCTACTACAACACTGCCTTCATCGGCAACGTGAACGCCGCCTACGAGATCTTCTACGTCTTCCAGACCCGCCTCGAAAATCGCGTGTCGTGGATCTTCGAAGAGCTCAAGAAGGACTGGGACCTCTCCGTCGCGGAGACCTACGCCCCCAACCGCTCCAAGGCCGAGTGGCCGAAAGATGCGGCCGAGGCCGACGACCTCTGGCGCCGCCGCGTGAAGTACGAGCTCGTCGGCGAGCTCCTCAACAAGAAGACCATCGACCAGGCCCGCGAGACCGTCCGCAAGCGCTACGAGCGCCTCCTGAAGACCTATAGCGAGATGGAGGGCAACGATCTCGCCGAGCTCTACCTCTCCACCATCGCGCGTCTCTACGACCCACACTCGAGCTACCTCTCCGCCAGCACCTACGAGGACTTCGGCATCCAGATGAAGCTGGAGCTCTTCGGCATCGGCGCCCTCCTCGGCCTCGAGGAAGACAACTGCGTCGTCCGCGAGATCGTCGCCGGCGGCCCGGCCGATGTGGGCCGTGAGCTCAAGCCCAACGACAAGATCATCTCCGTCGCGCAAGGCGACGGCGAGCCCGTCGAGATCCTCGGCATGAAGCTCCGCAAGATCGTCGAGATGATCCGCGGCCAGAAGGGTTCGCGCGTCCGCCTGCTCGTGCAGCCGGCTGACGCCATGGATACCTCCGTGCGCCGCGAGATCGTGATCGTGCGCGACAAGGTAAAGCTGAACAACGCCCGCGCCCGCGGCGCGATCTTCCAGATTCCCGGCGAAGACGGGAAGAATCAGCCCGTCGGCGTCATCGCGCTCCCGGCCTTCTACGGCCCCGGCGACGAAGGCGATACCGATAGCGAAAAGAGCACCGCCACCATGGACGTCGCCCGCCTCATCACGCAGCTGAAGAAGGAAAACATCCAGGGCCTCGTCCTCGATCTGCGCCGCAACGGCGGCGGCTTCCTCCTCGAGGCGATCAATCTCGCCGGCCTCTTCATCGACAAGGGCCCCGTCGTGCAGGTCAAAAACTACGCCGGCGAAGTCCAGGTCGATAGCGACAACGATCCTGCCATCGCCTACTCCGGCCCGCTCGCGGTGCTCGTCGATCGCTTCAGCGCCTCGGCCTCCGAGATCGTGACCGGTGCCCTCCAGAATTACGGCCGCGCGATCGTCATCGGCGACAGCTCGACCCACGGCAAAGGCACCGTGCAGCAGGTCATCGAGATGAAGCAGCGCTCGCGGCTGCTCGCCGTTTCGCCGCAAAAGACCGGCGCGGCAAAGTTCACGATTCAGAAGTACTACCTCCCCAGCGGCGCTTCCACGCAGCTCAAGGGTGTCGTCCCCGACATCGTGCTGCCCTCGGTCGAGGACTACCTCCCGATCGGCGAAGGCGACCTGCCCCGCGCGCTCGTGTGGGACCAGATTCAGAAGCCCGCGGTCTTCAAGGGCGAGCCGCTCGATCCCAAGGTGCTCGCGCCCCTGCGCGAGAGCAGCCTCGAGCGCCAGAAGAGCCTCGAAGAGTTCACCTACCTCCGCCGGTACGTCGAACGCTTCAAAGCCCGCCAGGAGGAGAAGAACATCTCCGTAAACCTCGAGACGCGCAAACAGCAGAAGACCGACGACGACGCCTTCCGGAAGGAAATCAAAGCCGAGAAGGAGCGCCTCTCGAAGAACGACTTTGCGTACAAGCCCTTCTACCTCGGCCCGCCGCCCACGCCCAAGATCAAGGCCCCGAAGAAAGAGGGCGAGGACGACGACGAGCTCGATTTCGAAGAGAACGACACGTGGGTGAAAACCGACGTGCATCTCCGCGAGGCCCTGCGCGTCGTCAACGACGCCATCAACCTCGGCCGCAGCCCCGAGCGCTGGGCAAACAAAGCCCCGCTCACCGCGGGCATTAACTAAGAATTAAGGAAGGCTTCTCGCCTCCTCCCCCGGCCCCGCGACAAATCGCGGGGCCTTTTTTTTTGGCAGCGCGGTCGCCCCCTCCCTGCCATTCCCTCCCAAATGGCCGTCGGGACGACGGCCGCTACCTTGGGTACGGCGAGGTCCTTACAGTCCCCGCCGAGCCGTCGCGGATAAAGTGTGAAACGGCCCCAACGACTCCGCTCGCCCTATCACTCGATCCTACACGTTCGTAGTTCCGCCTTCAGGCGGAAGGTTTTCGGATTCCGCCTGAAGGCGGAACTACGAAACCCGGAGTTCGCACTCCGATCCTTCCGTGGCATTCTCCCGCATCTCCATCCCCCTACCCGCGCGCGAAAACAAACCGATCCCGCCCCGTGAGGTCCCGCCTCGATTCGCCATTCTTGAAGCCCGCGTCCGCCAGCAGCCCCAGCAGCCGCGCATGCTGCGCGATTCCCGTCTCCAGCGCCAGCAAGCCCCCGTCCTTCAAGTAGCGCCGCGCTCCCGCGATGATCGCCACCAAATCGCCCGAGCCGTCCTCGCCCTTCCCTGTCAGCGCCTGATACGGCTCAAAGCCGCGCACTTCCGGATGCGTCTGCGCGGTCTCCTCCGCAGTGAGATACGGCGGATTCGAAACGATGAGGTCGAAGGGCTCCAGCGGGAGCGCCGACCACCAATCGGAGCGGAGAAAGGTCACGCGCTCGCCGAGGCCGGTGGCCGTCGCATTCTCCTGCGCGAGGGCGAGCGCCTCGGCGCTCGTATCGGTCGCGACCACCGATGCCGCGGGATACGCCTGCGCCAGCGCCAGGGCGAGCGCGCCGGAGCCTGTACCCAGATCGAGGATACGCGCCGGCGGCTCGAGGCCTGCGCCGCCGATCAGCTCGACCAGGTACTCCGTCTCCGGCCGCGGGATGAGCGCGCGGCGGTCGGTCTTCAGGGTGAGCCCGCAAAAATCGGTGTCGCCCACGATGTATTGCAGCGGCTCGTGCTGCGATCGACGGCGGACGAGCGGGCGGATTTTTTCCAGCTCCGCCTCGGCCAGGGGCCGCTCGAACTCCATGTAGAGCTGCATTCGCTTCCGGCCGAGGGCGTGGCCGATGAGCAACTCCGCGTTGAGCCGCGGAGACTCGATTCCCTTGCTGGAAAGAAACTCCGTCGTGCGCTTGATGATCTCGAGGACCGTAAGCATCTCAGTCTTCGTCCTCCGCGGCTGCGCGCGCCGGGGTAAAATCGTGCCCCGTGAGCGCCGCCAGTTTCTCCTGGTAGTCCGCCTTCTGCAGCGCGGTGACGATCGGCTCGATGTGTCCCTCCATCACCTGCGGAAGGCTGTAAAGCGTGAGCCCGATGCGATGATCGGTCAGGCGGTTCTGCGGGAAATTGTAGGTGCGGATGCGCTCGCTGCGATCGCCCGAACCGATCTGGCTGCGGCGCATGCCGGCGTATTTCGCCCGCTCCTCGTCCTCACGTCGCTTGAGCAAGCGCGACCGCAGCACGGTCATCGCCTTGGCCTTGTTCTTAAGCTGCGAGCGCTCGTCGGCGCACGAGACGATGAGGCCGGTGGGCTTGTGCAGGATCTGCACCGCCGAGTCCGTCGTATTCACGCCCTGCCCGCCCGGTCCGCTCGCGCGGCACACCGTGATCTCGAGGTCCTCCGGGTCCACCTCCACATCCACCTCCTCGGCCTCGGGCAGCACGGCGACCGTCACGGTCGAGGTGTGGATGCGGCCATTGGCCTCGGTCACTGGCACGCGCTGCACCCGCTGCACGCCGCTCTCGAATTTCAGCTGCTTGTAGACATCGCTGCCGGAGATCAGGAAAATCACTTCCTTGTAGCCGCCGCGCTCCGACATGCTGCTGCTCATCGGCTGGATCTTCCAGCCCCGCCCGTCCGAGTATTTCGAATACATGCGGAAGAGTTCCGCCGCAAAAAGGCTCGCCTCGTCGCCGCCCGTGCCGGCGCGGATTTCCATCACTGTATTGCGCGAGTCGGTGGGGTCCGGCGGGATCATCGCGAGCAGCACCGCCTCGCGCAGCTCTTTGCGCTTTTTCTCCAGTTCCGGCAGCTCGGCGGCGGCCAGCTCGCGCATATCGGCATCGGCCGCGGGATCGCGGCCCATTTCCCGCGCCTCGATGATCTCCCGCTCGAGCCGATGGTAACTATGATGATTTTCCACCAATTGCGTGAGCTTCTGGTGCTCGCGGGTGACGTCGGCAGCCCGGCGGGGGTTGGAATAAAACGTAGGCTCCGCCATATTCGCACCGAGTTCATCGAGGCGGCGTTGGAAGGGAGCGATGTCGGGAAGGTCGTCCATGAATAGGAAGCAGAGCGGCGGGAGCGATTTTGCGAATTGCGCGAGCCGCCCGTTGCACTACCTATGGCGGCGATCCAAACGCAAGGCGGTTTGCCTGGCGCTAATAATGATCAGCAATGGCCACGACACTCTTCACTCAAAACACCATCGCGTGCATCTGGGATTTCGACAAGACGTTAATCCCGGAATACATGCAGTCTCCGCTTTTCCGCCGCTACGGCGTCGATGAGGCGACGTTTTGGGAGGAGACCAACAAGCTCGCGGAGCACTACAAAAAGCGCGGCTATCACCTCTCCGCCGAGATCGCCTATCTCAATCACCTGCTCACCTATGTGCGCGCCGGCGTCCTCCGCGGCTTGAACAACAAGGTGCTCTTCGACTGCGGCGCCGACATCAAATTTTACCCCGGCCTGCCGGATTTCTTCGAGCGCGTGAAGGACTTTGCCCGTGAGAAGCCGGAGTACGTGAAGCACGATATCTCGGTCGAGCACTACATCGTCAGCACCGGCATCGCCCCGATGGTGCGGGGCAGCGCCATCGCTCCGCACGTCGAGGGCGTCTGGGCCTGCGAATTCGTCGAGAACCCCCTGCAGCCCGGCTTCCTCAAGCAGAAGGAATTCACGATGGAGGCCAACGCGGAGATCGCCCAGATCGGCATGGTGATCGACAACACGACGAAGACGAAGGCGATCTTCGAGATCAACAAGGGGACCAACCGCAATGCCGCGATCGACGTGAATTCGAAGATGGCCGCCGAGGATCGCCGCATCCCGATGCCGAACATGATCTACATCGCCGACGGCCCCAGCGATGTCCCCAGCTTCTCGGTGGTGAAGAATGGCGGCGGCCGCGCCTACGCGGTCTACAACCCCGACAAGTCCGCCGAGTTCGAGCAAAACGACCGCCTGCTCCAATCGGGCCGCATCCATGGCTACGGCCCCGCCGATTATCGCGCCGGGTCGAGCACTTCCCAATGGCTGCGCCTGCACATCCAGCAGATCTGCGACCGCATCGTGACGGATCGCGAAGCGGCGGTCGCTCTGAAGGCCTCCAAGCCGCCCCGACATCTCAACGCCACCCCCGAGGAGGAAGCCGCCAAACGCGCCGCAAAGGCCCCCCAACAGTCGTCGTTTCTAGAGTAGCGGGGGAGACGACGTCGCGCGGAGCTTCAGCCCGCGTCCGCGGCGACCCGGGGACAACCGCCGAAGCGCGGCTGGAGCCCCGCGCTATACCCGACTCGTTTCGCAGAAGTCCCACACACCGCTCGACGATCCATCCCCTAAAAGGGCCTCGAAGCAGCGGGCAGAAAGCAGGAGCGGTTTATCCTTATACATTTACGAATTCCAATGAGACGAAAGGTAGGGACGGGCGGCCCTGTATGGACCGGGGTCAAGGGTAACAGGTGGCCGGG
>JAZKEV010000151.1:0-2294 GCA_040386765.1 Verrucomicrobiota bacterium
CGGAACCGTATTTACCGCTGCCGGTGGCGGCGGTGGCGCCCCACAGGATCTCTTCGTAGGGGCCCATGCCATCGAGGCCGGTGTAGCCGCCGGCGTAGGTGGGGAGGTCGACGATGTTGATGCCGTTTACGCGGACTGCGGGATTGGCCGGATCGACAGGGTTGGCGGTGCTCAGGCCGAGCGCCGTGGGCAGATTGGCTACGGTGAAGAGCGTGCCGATCGGCGTGCCGCGCGTGTCGGGCGAAATACCACGCTTGGGTTGGAAGGTGTTGACGAAGTCGCGCTGGTCACCGTTGAGGCGCTTGTAGTCAGACCGAGCCAGGGACGCCATGATGTTCCACTTGTCCTTGTTGAGATCGCCCCAGCCGCCGACGAGCGAGTAACGGTAGATGTTGCCGCCGCCATCGTCGGTGACGTCAGAGGAGGCATTGGCCACGAGGCCGCGGAAATCGCGCTTCGTGATGAAATTGATGACACCGCCCACGGCATCGGTGCCGTAAGTGGCGGAGGCGCCGTCCTTGAGGATTTCAACGCGCTCGATGGCGGAGAAGGGGATCGAGTTAAGGTCGACTACACCGCCGTTGAGGCCGTGCGAAGCGACGCGGCGGCCGTTGAGGAGAATAAGCGTGGCGTTGGAGCCCTGTCCGCGAAGATTGGCCGAGGAGGCACCGTTATTACCGCGCTGGGCGCCGGCGACGACGTCGGCGTTGGAAGCAAGATTGTCCAGACCGTTGCCGTTGATGTTCAGGTTCATGATCATCTGCTCGGCGCTGGCGATACCCTGCTGCTCGAGTTCGACGCGGGTGATCACTTCCATGGGGAGCGCGCCCTCGTTCGGGATGCCCTTGATCATCGATCCCGTGATCACGAATTTTTCCAATTTGGCAGGCTCGTCGGGCTTCGTCGTCACGACGGGGATCTGCTGCGCCATCGCAGCTGGGAGCCCGCTCATGGCGGCCAAAAGCGACAACAAGGTCGCGCGTTTACACAGATAACGGGTGTTCATAGTAGTGTAGTAGGTAGGGGTGGTCTCCTTGCGGGGTTGTGCGCAAGCGCACCTGAATGCGCCGGTGAGAGACCATTTTACCTGCAACCCCTAAGCAAGTAGAATGCCGATGGGGCGGCCATCTTGGGTCGGGGGGGAAGGGCCGGCGTGGCCGCGACAATTTGCGGCGTAGCGAGAGGACGAGCCTTGCCGCTGGGGTGGGCGCGAAGCGCGGCCTTTAATCGGGCTGGTTTCAAGCGGGTGGCTCGGCATCTCAGCAGTGACATTGGCAAAATCGCCGAATTGATTGCTGCCATGCTCGCCACCGCGTTGTCCCGCCTCCGTCTCATTGGATTTCTCGAAGGTGTCTCCTACCTGATGCTTTTGGGTGTGGCGATGCCGCTCAAATATCTCGCGCACGAACCGCTCATGGTGCGCATGGCACATGGCATCCTGTTTATGCTCTACCTGCTGGCGCTGGTGCCGGTCGCGCTGGATCACCGTTGGAGCTGGAAAACGGTCGCCCTCGGGGTGCTCGCGAGTGTGTTGCCGGCGGGGCCCTTCGCCTTCGACGCGAAGGTCCTGCGTCCGCTCGTGCCGCCCAAACGCTGAGCCCGGCGGGGATTAGGTTCGTGCGATGGCGGCGAACCAGTGGCGCGGAACGGAGTCTGTGCCGCACACCCTTTAATTATGAACCTCCGCCTCCCTGCCGCCTGCCTTGCCGTTGCCCTCGGTTTTTCAAGTTGCGCTGTCGTGCCTGAAACAGGGCGAAAGCAGCTGATGTTGGTGAGCGCGGATCAAGAGGCGAAGATGGGGCTGGAATCGTTTACTTCGATCAAGGAGCAGGAAAAAATTTCGACCGATTCGACCGCCAACGCCCGCGTGCAACGGATCGGCGCGCGCATCGCCAAATCGGTCGGTCGCGAACTGCCCAATGCGCAGTGGGAATTCGTGGTGTTCGATTCTGAGCAGGTGAACGCGTTTGCCCTGCCTGGCGGCAAAGTCGGTGTTTACACCGGCCTGCTCAAGCTCGCCAGCAGTGACGACGAAGTCGCGGTCGTGATGGGCCACGAGATCGCGCACGTGACCTCGCGTCACGGTGCCGAGCGCACGTCGCAGAATTACGCCGTCGCGGGTGTCGCCACGCTCACCGAGATGGGCTTGGCGGCCAAGGACGTCGATCCGGCGAAGCGCCAGATGGTGCTCGCGGCTTACGGCATGGGCGCCTCGGTGGGTTTCAGTCTGCCCTTCTCGCGCCTGCACGAGACCGAGGCGCGCAATCTGCGCCCAGCCGAAGGGGGACTGGCCT
>JAZKEV010000151.1:2304-3518 GCA_040386765.1 Verrucomicrobiota bacterium
CACGAGACCGAGGCGGATGGGGTGGGCCTGCGTTTCGCGGCCGGTGCTGGCTATGATCCCCGCGCGGGAGCGACGTTCTGGAAGAAAATGTCCAAGGCCAGCGAGGGTAAGGAAAAATCCTCGGTGTGGTTCTCGACTCATCCGAGCGACGAGCAACGCATCGCCAATTTGGAAAAACTGGCCCCGCAATATCAGGGGCTCTACGAGACGTCGCGGACGCAGTATTGAGCGCTGCAGCGTTTGATCGCCGCCGGGGTGGTGACGTGGGGACTTCGTCAGGGATGGAGACACGGGCTCAGCCATGAATAAGCGCTCGCGCACAGAAGCTTTTGGCCGACCATGGCGGGCACTCATTGCCCATGGCTTTTCTTGTCGAAACGGATGTCGGATTTCTGCGGCTGAAATTGTATGGACCAATTGCGGGCGCGGATTTGTTTGGGATGCTCGGTGAACTCAGTCGTCTGGAGCGGGAGCTTCCGCACGTGCCGCACCGGCTGATCGATCTCACCGAAATTACGGCGAGCGAAGTCAAAGCCGAGGAAGTGCGTGAGATCGCGGCGCGGAGGCGGGCGTCGCGTTTTAAGAATGGATTTCGCTCGGCGATCGCGGCGGCCAAGCCGGCGCAGCTGGGCTACGCGCGGATGTTTCAGATCCTAAACGAGCACGCGGAAATCGAGATTCAGATATTTCCGACGGTCGAGGAAGCCGTCGCTTGGTTGCGCGCGGCGAAAGATCCGGGCGCAGCTTGAAGTGTCCGCGGATCGGTTAGCTAGCCGGCGATATGCGGGCCGGCGTTGCTTGCGAAATTATTTCGCTGTTGCCGGTGTGGGCGAGAAACCCGCTGGCACAAGGAGCGTGCGGTTGCTGGTATCGCGCGCGTCATCGGTGCGCGGATAGTCACGCCAGAGCCAGCGAAGCATATCGGGCAGAATCGCGCCGCCCTGTTTGTTGGAATGCGTGCCGATGCCCCAGGTGAAATTCACGTCGTAACCTTTCTCGGTGAGGGCGGCGACCATCTTGATGTTCTGCGCGTGCCAGTCGCGGTCGGCGGTGTAAGTGGCGGCGGGGCCGTCGCCCGACGGGGCGGCCGCCGGCTCGGCGATCGACGGCGGCGCGGCGTATGCCGCTTCGCCGGCGGCGACCACCCGGGCCATTTCATGGTGCAGCAGTTCCAGGTCGATCGGTTTGGCCAGAAAACCGTCCATGCCGGCATC
>JAZKEV010000152.1:0-7936 GCA_040386765.1 Verrucomicrobiota bacterium
GGGGTCGGATTCGCCGAGGATGATCGGCGTCGCTTTGAGCTCCGGATACCGCGCAAAGCGCGCGAAGCCCGCATCGATCGTTTTGAGCTGACCGCCGATGCCCATGCGTACGTGGCCATCGACGTACACAGGTGTGGTGCCCTTCGCATGAAACGAGACGAAGTCGAGGGGCGTGCCCGTTTCGCCGGTGGCGTGGTTCCTGCCGCGGAGGCAGTGTTCGAGGAAGTCGTCCATGAATTTCCCGCCGTCGCCCGCGGTATCCGGGCCACCCACGCGTGCGGTCGGCAATGCGCGCCGCACCCCGGCGATCGCATGGTCGTGCGTCTTTCGGAATTCCTCGGGCGTGCCCTTCCAGTAGCCGATATTCGCCTCGTTCCATACTTCCCAGTACCATTTCTCCACTTCCGCTGCGCCGTAGCGTTCCACGCAGTGCTTCACCCACTGATAGACGAGCTCGCTCCATTTTTCGTAGTTCTTTGGCGGATACGCCCAGCCGGTGTAGATGTCGTTGTACGGAAAGCCTGGCCGCCACTCGTGCTGGTACGGCTCGGGGCGCGTCGACAGCGCTTTCGGCATGAAGCCGATTTGCGCATACGGCTTCACGCCGCCGGCGAGATGCGCGTCGAAGATGCGGTCGACGATCGTCCAGTCGTAGATCGGCCGGCCCTCCGCATCCTCGGTGTAGGCGTTGGTGCTGCCCCATTTCAGGGCCGGAGTGCCGTCGCCGGAGACGAGGAGGCTATGCGTGCGAAAGTACTCCTGCGGCTCGCCCAGCGCACCGATGTCACGCAGCAGTCGGCGGCCATCCTTCATGTAGGTATAGTTCGGTTCATCACCACCGAAAAAACGGTAGACAGGCTTTAACTCACCGAAGACCTGTGTGACATCGACGCGAATCGTGACCGGAAATCGCGTCGCTTCAGCGGCGAAGGACGCGAGGGCGCAGAGGAACAGCAGGGGCAGGCAACGCATGGGGTGTGCGTCGAGGGATTGGTGCGTCCCTTCGGCAGGGCAACCAAAGACTGCCGCGGACAGTCGGGCATGCGGGACTAACGCGGCCGGCAAATCCCGGCGGGTTGTGGCGCGACAGGCGGAGCGAAGAGCCCAAGAAGAAGGGGGTGGTAATCGCAGCATGGTTGCGAGTGGCGCTTGCTCCCGGTGCGGCCTTCGTTCTAGGTCGATGCGACATCCATGACGCCGGATTTAGTACCATGACTTTACCTCGCGCTCTTTGCACCGCCAAGGCCGACCGGGCCGATCGTTGTTTTCGTGGCGTTGCAATCCTCCTGGCGACCTCGTTGGCCACGGCGCTGCCCGGTGCCGAGGACTCTGTAAAGTTGGAGCGAGTCGAGGTGAAGGCGCGCGGAGTGGAGGCGGCGTGGGCGAGCACGCCGGCGGCAGTCACGGCTTACAGCGGCGACTTCATGGCCGCCAACGGCATCACTGACTACGAAGAACTCGCGCGGATCGTGCCGGGGCTGTTTGTGGTGGAGCAGTCGGCCGACTTTGTGAGCATGAATCTGCGCGGACTTTCCACCGATACCACCGACCCCCGCGGGCAGCCCCGGGTCTCGGTTTTTCAGGATGGCGTCGCGATCAACAACGCGCATGGCAACAGCGTCGCGCTCTTCGATATGAGTGGGGTGGCGGTTTTGAAGGGGCCGCAGCCCACGCAGTTTGGCCGGGGTGTGGAGGGTGGGGCGCTAGTCCTCTCCAGCAACCGCGCCAGCGAGGCGGCCTCCGGGGCGCTCACAGTGGGCGTGGGCGACTATCGCCTCTTGAACGCCAGCGGATACGTGAACCAGCCTCTGGTGCCCGACACGCTCTTCGCACGCGTCGCGATGTATGCGAGCCGCAGTGACGGCTATGTGAGCAACCGTGCGGATGGTTCCGATCTCCAGGGTGAAGCCACGCTCGCGATCCGCGCCAGCCTGCGCTGGCAGCCAGCCCCGGCGACGACGGCCGATCTCATCCTCAGTTATCAGCATGACGATATGCTTGGCGTGGCTTTCAAGAGCGGGACCGGCGTCCCGGGTCTGGCTCCCGTGGCCGACACCGACCCTTTCACTCCCGCCAATCTTAACCGGGGTTCCGAACTGGGCGGCGCGCGCACGATCAAGGGATTGACGGGTATCCTGTCGCACAAACTTAACGCCGCCTGGACGCTGACGTCCGTCAGTGCCTGGCGCGAGGTGGACTCGCACCATGAGTTCGATATCGACGGCACCTTCCACTACCTCCTCGAGCCCGGCGAGGTTTTCGAGGGCCGCCAACTCAGTCAGGATGTGCGGCTCGACTATGATGGCGGAGAGCGGCTTACGGCCAGGGTGGGTGCGGGCGTATTCCATGCGAAGGACCAGCAGGATACGACCATCCGCGCCGACGAAAATGCGCTGTGGTCTTTTTTCACCCAGACGCGGCCACCGGTCGCCTTCAATCCCCGCTACAGCGAGGAGAGCCAGGTCGGGGCCGAGACGACGGCGGCCGATGCTTTCGGACGCGTGGACTACAAGCTCACCCCCCGGCTCACACTGGGCGGGGGGCTGCGGCTCACGCGGGAGGAGATTGTTTCGCGCTTCCGCTCCGTCGCGGCCTCGCCGCGGGGAAATCTCATCGGGCTGCTACCGACCTCCGGTGGGGCGAATAACATCTACAAGGACACCAACGGGCGCCTCAGCCAGGAAGCCGACGTGGACTCGTGGTCGGGGCAGGTGGATGCGCGTTTCGCCATCACGCCGCATTTCCTGACGTATGCGACTGTCTCGCGCGGTCGCCGGCCGCCCGTTTTGGACTTTCACGAGATCACGCTCGTTCCGATACGGCATGCTGAAGAGCGCGTATTGAGCTACGAGGTGGGGCTGAAGGGATCGAGCGCGAGCCGCCGCCTGCGCTACGATGCCTCGATCTTCCGGTACGACTTCGAGCACTTTCAGACCCGGCGCATCGTGCCGCCCGGCGTCATCCAACCCTACGACGGCGGGCGAGCGCGCGGTCAGGGCTTCGAGGCCACCGTGCAGGCGGAGGTCACGCGCAGCCTGACGATGTTTGCGACCTACGGCTACACGGATGCGGCCTTTGCCGAGCGGGACGACGCGGGCGCACGGCAGCTTTTTGCAGGTAATACTTTTCGGCTGACCTCGCGTCACGTGGCCTCCGTCGGCGGGACGGTCCTGCAGCCCGTTACGGGCGGTGGGGCGCTTTTTCTCACGCCGCTGTTCACGTATCGCTCGGGATATTACTTCGAGGATAACAACGCGCAAAACGGCGGAAGCCTCCACCAAGCCGGCTATGGCCTCGTAAACCTGCGCGCCGGATACCGCGCGCCTAATACACGGTGGGAAATCGTCGCCTACGCCACCAACCTGCTCGACAAGAACTACCTGCTCGATGCGGGCAATGTTGGCGGCGCGTACGGCATCCCTACCTTCACCCCCGCGGCTCCGAGGCAGGTGGGTATGAAAGCGACGCTGCGGTTTTGAGGGAACTCGGGAGGGAGTGGGCTTCTGGCCCTGAGGGCACCGGGGCTGGGCCGCCGTGACTAAGATGGCATGCGTGCATGGCTCTTTTCTTTTTCACTTCTCGCGCTCGTTACGACCTTGGCCGCGGCCTTGGGGGCGGAGGCGGGCATCAGGCTGGAGGGCTTCAAGTATCCGTTTCCGGAGGCGACGTATGCGCTGAAGAGCCAGGGGCAGTCGCTGGAGATGGTTTACATGGACGTCGCTCCCCGGGGTGCGCCTCGCGGCACGGTGGTGCTGCTGCACGGGAAAAATTTCTCCGGCTCTTATTTTGGGCAGACGGCGACTGCGCTGCGCGAGGCGGGCTATCGCGTGATCATGCCGGATCAAGTGGGATTTGGGAAATCGACCAAGCCGGAGCACTACCATTTCACGTTTCATCAGCTGGCCCGGAATACGCGCGATCTCCTCGCATCGCTCGGTGTCGCGCGGGTGCATGTGCTCGGGCACTCGATGGGCGGCATGGTCGCCACACGCTTCGCGCTGATGTTTCCCGAGGCGACGGCGTCCCTGATTCTCATGAATCCGCTCGGGCTCGAAGACTGGCAGACGCTCGGTGTGCCTTATGCGACGGTGGACGATAATTTCCGGCAGGAACTCGCGAAGACGCTGGAGAAGATTCGGGCTTATCAGCGCGAGTCGTATTACGATGGGAAGTGGCGGCCCGAGTACGACCCGTGGGTGGAGCAACTCGCCTCATTCAACAAGAGTCCGCAGTATCCGCGGGCGGCCTGGAACCAGGCGCTCACCTCCGACATGGTGTTTACCCAGCCGGTGGTACTCGAATTTGGACGCATCTCCAGTCCGACGCTTTTGATCATCGGGCAGCGTGACCGGACCGCCATCGGAAAGGAAGCGGCCCCGCCCGCGGTGCGCGAGAAGCTCGGCAATTACCCGGCGCTGGGGCGCGCTGCGAAGGCCGCGATTCGCGGGTCCGAGCTGGTCGAGTTCGAGGGCGTGGGACACATGCCACACATCGAGGCCTTCGACCGCTTTTTCCCGCCGCTCCGCGCCTTTCTCGACCGCCAGGCGCAAGCAGGCACGAGCAAGCTGTGATATGATCGGTGCAGACGCTGTTGGGAAGGTCGCATGTCAGGTAGGCGGTCAGCTTGCTGACGCTGGTCGGTAGTCGGACGAGCGCCAGCAAGCAGGCGGCCTACCACGGTGGCGTTTCCTCTACTCCAAACATCTTCAAGGCCGCGGTGATCGCTGCCCTCAGCCGATCGTTCGCGTAGGCAGGTGCGTGACCAGCGCGCGGTGGAGGGGACATTGCGCGAGATCGATGGATTGGCCGGAGCGATACTTCGCGAGGAGTTGAACGGAGCGCTGCGCCAGCATGCGGCGGACTTCGCGACGGCGGCCCTTCTCGCGCGGGATGTTCATCTGGTCGTAGCCGGTTGTTTGATGCCGGAGCCAGGCGATGGTCGCCGCCTCGGCCCGCGCTTCGATGGGAATCCGCTGCGTGCGCGCCACGGTGCCGCTGCCGACGGGGGTGGCATGCTCCGCGATCAGATTTGCCACGGTCCGCGCCGCCATCTCATGCCGCGGATGGAAAGCGAGAAAGTCGCGCACCGCCGCCTCGAAATCCTCCGCGTACACCTCCTGCGCTTCGGCGCGACGACGTCGGCCCGCATCGAGTTGCTTTTGATAGGCGGGGTCCTGTCGCTCGAGCTCCAGCTCGGCGCGCAACGCCGCGATGCGTGCACCGGGCGCCCATATCCCGCGGGAGAAACGCTTCCGGCCCTTCACTTCGATGACCGTGATGGTGGGGCCGTCTTCCTTGATCCGCCGGCTCAGCGTGGCGTCGCCGGGCGGGAGCAAGTCCCAGTCGGCAGGCACGGCTTCGATCGCGCCGCGCTCGTTGAGCACGTGGCGCGCATAGGGACCGGGTCGGACTTCGCGGGCAAGCGGTTGCATGAACGGCAAGGAGTAGGTAAATCAGTTCGCCGCGTTCAACTCCGAACGGCGGCCAAAATTCCTCTCCCTGCACCGGCCTGCAATGTGCCCTCGCTCTAAATACGCCTCGAGTGGGTCTTGTCGACGCGGGTTGGCTTAGTGCCGCCGGTCGTTCCCGCCGATGGGGATCGCGGGGTTCTCAAAATAGTTGTCGTCGATCGCGCAGGGCATGGAGAGCTCCAGCAGGAGCGAAGGCTCCAAGCCGGTGAAGCGGTGGGGCTTTCCCGTGGCAATGGGCAGCACGTCGCCGGGGCGGAGAACATGGATCGTACCCGCGTAGTCCACCTCGATCCGCCCGTTGAGGAGAAAGAAGGTCTCGTGCTTGAGGCGATGGTGGTGCTTCGGACAAGTCTGGCCAGCGAAGACGAAGAGATATTTCCCGCAGTAGCCGGCGGCGACTTCGTTCGCGATCCAGTATTCGATAAGGCCGGTGCGGTCGAAATCCCCCAGGCCGAAATCCAGCACGAGTGGCTCGACCGGAGGCAGGGCGAGCCCCCAGCGGGCGATCTGCGCGTGAAAGCGGGCGAGGGCCGCATCACGCGGTGCGCCGGTGAGGGAGAGGGTCAGACCTTTGGCGAGTTCGTCCATGAAGAGGGGATGGCGGGGTGTTGTTCAGACGCCCGCCGCGCTGGGAATCAGCGAGCGACGGTGACCTGCGGAGGAGGCTGTCGCCGTCTGCTCCACATAGCGATCGATGAACGCCCGGCAGTCGTCGTACAGCGGATAACCGGGCGTCGCCGACCAGAATTCCGCCGATAGGGATTGTTCCATCACGCCAAGAGGCCAAACCTGCGGGCCCGAAACTAGCCTGATCCACTGGTCAAAGGTTATGTGCAGTTCACCCCACCTCTTTGAACTTCCCGAACGTGCCTCGCTTTCCGCGCAGGTTGCGGAGGCCTTGCGCAAGGCTATCGCAGCCGGCACCTGGCAGCGCTATCTGCCGGGGGAGCGGCGGCTGTGCCAGCTGTTCCAGGTGAGCCGGCCGACGATCCAGACCGCCTTGCGGGTGCTGGTGAAGGAGGGGCGGCTCGTCATCAAGCGCGGCTGTCGTACCCGGATTCAGGATACGCCGAATCGGCCGAAGGTGGGCCGCAACCGCCTCGTGGGCTTGATCACCCAGATGCCGGTGACGCAGATGACTCAAAACGCCCACCATGGCGTCAGCGAGATGCGCGCCCATCTCGCCGAGCACGGATTCTCGACCGAGATCTTCGTCTGCAGCCCGAGCGGTGCGCGCCCGCAGCTGAAGAAGCTGGAGAACTTCGTGCGGCAGAATCCCGTTTTCTGCTGCGTGTTGATCTCGGTGACCCGCGAAGTGCAGCTCTGGTTTGCGCAGAACTCGATGCCCGCGCTCGTGCTGGGCTGGTGCCACGCGGGCGTGAAGCTGCCCTCGCTCGATGTCGATTTTCAATCGGTCTGCCGCCACGCGGCAGGCGTCTTTCTCAGCAAGGGGCATCGCAACATCGGCCTGGTGCTCGAAAGCTCGGGGGCAGCGGGCGACCTGGCCAGCGAGGCGGGGTTTCGCGAGGGCGCGGCGCGCTTTACCGGCACGGAGGAGATTCGCACGATGGTGATGCGGCACAATGGCACGCCGCGACACATCACCGACAAACTGGAGGCACTTTTCTCCAGCCCGAATCCGCCGACCGCCCTACTCGTCGCCCACCCGCTGCCAGTCTTCACCGTATTATTTTTTCTGTTACGACGGGGCCTGACCGTGCCCGAATCGGTGTCGGTTATCGCGCGCGATCAGGATCACCTCTTCAGTTCGTTTCTGCCGCCGATCTCGCACTACCACTTCGACGGGAACTCGTTCGTGCACCGGCTCACGCACCTGATGTTGAAATTTGTCGGGCAGGGGTACCTCGCGCCGGAGCCTCACCTGCTGTTTCCGAAGTTCTTCGCCGGTGCGACGGTCGCGGCGCGCGAGTGATGCGCGCCGGTCAGTGTGCGGTATATCCGCCGTCGACCGGCAGATTTACGCCTGTAATGTAGGCGGCGGCGTCGCTCAGGAGAAAGACGATCGGAGGCCCGAGGTCGCCATCGCGCGCCATGCGGCGGAGATACGTCTTCCGATTGTAGCGCGCGACAAACTCCGGTGGCTGCCCGTGCTCGTAGCCGCCGGGGGAGACGCAATTCACGCGCACACCGGCGGGCCCGAGGTAACCGGCGAAGTAGCGGGTGAGGTTTGCCATACCGGCTTTGTGGAAAAAGTAATCGGGCAGCGCTTCCATGCCGAGGCCTTCATAGAGGGTGAAGTCGGGTCCGACGATGCCCTGGATGGAGCCGACGTTCACGATGCTGCCGGAGCCCTGGCTGCGCATCACCTCACCGAAGGCGCGGAGCATGGCGTAGAGCCCGGTGGCGTTGTTCTGCATCGATTGCGCCCAGTTGCCGAGCGGATCGGTCGGCGCTTTCATCGAGCGGGTCACGGCGTTGTTGACGAGCCCATCCAGGCGGCCGAA